>JAEZKB010000110.1 GCA_023415605.1 Pseudomonadota bacterium | reverse complement strand
GTGTTGTGCACCGCGCCGACCGCGCCGATCACGCGCGTATTGCCGTCCATCACGGCGGCATCGCATTCCATGACGCCGAGCATATTGGGCCAGCCGCCGTAGCCGACCGCCCGCACCTTGGGTTCGGACTCGACCTTAGAAATACCCGCGACCATCGCAGTGAGGCTGTCGGCGCCCGCCTTCAGCATCTCGACCGTGGTGGGGAAGCCGGGCCAGGCCTCGGCATTGGCGACGAGAAGCATCTAGTCTTTCCGCATCTTGGAGAGGAATTGCGCGACGCGCGGCTGCGCCAGCCCGCCGTCTGCGGCGAAGAATTGCTCGGTCGGCAGGTCGACCAGCAGCTTGCCCTTTTCGAGGAACACCACCCGGTCCGAGATCTGCCGCGCGAACTCGATCTCGTGCGTTACGAACACCATCGTGGTGCCGGACTCCGCCAGCTTGGCGAGGATATCGAGCACCTCGGCCGTCATCTCAGGGTCGAGCGCCGAGGTGACCTCGTCGAGCAGCAGGTAGCGCGGCTTCATCGCTAGCGCCCGGCAGATGCCGACGCGCTGCCGCTGCCCGCCCGAAAGCTGGCTCGGATAGGCATCGGCCCGATCCCCCAAGCCCACCGAGGTGAGCAGCGCCCTGCCCTCGGCTTCCGCCTCGGCCTTGGGGCGCTTGAGCACCTCGATCGGCGCCAGCGTTATGTTCCGCAGTGCCGTCATATGCGGATAGAGGTTGAAGAGCTGGAACACCGTCGCCGAGCGCTTCCGCGCTTCCGCCAGCTCCTTTGGCCGCGACACATCGAACTCGTCGACCGTGATCCGCCCCGCATTGAGCTTTTCGAGCCCGTTGATGCAGCGGATCAACGTCGACTTGCCCGATCCCGACGAGCCGAGGATCGACACCACCTCGCCCGGGTTCACCGTGAGGTTCACCCCATCGAGGACGACAGCATCGCCGAAGGCCTTCTTGACGTTTTCGACTTTGAGCATGGGTCTACAGCCCCCGGAATGCGCTATGCGCGCGGAGGCGCTTTTCGAGTTTGGCGCCCAGCGTCGCAACGAGCTTGGCGGCGAGGTAGTAAAGGATGCCGACAACTGTCCAGACGATGAAGGGCTTGAGCGTCCTGAGGTTCAGCGTCGCCCCGATCTTGGCGAGATCCATCACCCCGATCACCGAGATCAGCGACGTCACCTGCAGCTGGTTGACCAGCAGCGCCGTCAATGGCCCGATGGAAAACGCCATCGCCTGCGGCGCGATCACATGGCGCAGCACCTGCCAGCGCGTCATGCCGAACACCCGCGCCGCCTCGATCTGGTCGCGCCCGATGCTCTCGATCGACGACACCGCAATCACATAGACAAAGGCCGCGGTATTGGCCGAAAGCGTGATCACCGCTGCATCGACCGGCGTGACATTGACCTTGAAGAAGGCCGGGAAGCCGAAGAACACGAGGAACAGCTGCACCAGCACGGGCGAATTCTTGAGGATCTCGGCCACGAAGGTGATGACCTGGGTCAGCACCGGCACGCGGTAGAAGCGGATCACACCCCAGAGCGTGCCGACCAAAAGGCCGATCGCCGAGGTGACGAGGAACAGCGCCAACGTGACGCCGAGCCCCTGCGCCAGGAGCCACAGATCGAATGGGGTGAACTCGGTATAGCGCATCAGCTCACCTGCTCCTGCAGGTCGCGGTTGAGCCAGCGATGCAGCAATGTGATACCGAGCGAGACCAGATAGGTGAGCGCCGCATAGACCACGAGCAGCACCACATAGACCTCGAACGGCCGGAACGTGTCCGATGCCACGATCTTGGCGTTGCCGGTGAGCTCGTTGAGCGTGATGGTCGAGAGGATCGACGAGGTGAGGATCATGTTGATCAGCACCGATCCCAGCGGTCGTACTGAAGTCCTGAGCGCAACCGGCAGCACGATCCGCATGAAGATCACCCGCCGCGGCAGCCCGCTCACTTCGGCTGCTTCGATGATGCCGTTGTCGATGGCCAGGATGCCGGCGCGGATCGCGTCCGACGCATAGGCACCGCCGGCGATCGACAACGCGACCACACCGGTGGTGAAGGCGTCGATGTAGATGCCGATCTCGGGCAGCCCGTAATAGAAGAAAAAGAGCTGCACGATGAACGGGATGTTACGGAAGAGGTCGACATAGGCCAGGGCCAGCCAGTTGACCCAGCCCACCTGCGACACCCGCGCAATCGCCACCAGCATGCCCAGGATGACACTGCCGATGATGGCGAGGCCGCAGACCTCGGCGGTCAACAGCGCCCCTTCGGCAAGAAAGCCGAGATGTGGACCCAGGATGCTGAGGTCTAGGCGCAAGGACCCTCGCTCACTTCGCGTGTGAAACCGGTTTCACTTTCCTGGCGATTTCCAAGCTTGTCAAGGCGGGATTCCGCCCCGCCGAAGCGACATCCCTGCATAGAATAGGAGCAAACACCGGCATCTCCTGTTGCATCCGGGAAGCAATGGCGCCGCGATAACGCTTTCATTCCCAACTTCTTCTTGACTGCTCCAAGAGCTTGCGCGCCTTTAGCGTTCACATTGTCTTAACTTTTGAGCGCGGGGGGCGGGGCTCGAGAGTTAGGCGATTGCTTTTTGTACAGTGTAGCCGGGGGCGATCTCGTGGACGCGAGGGGATTTCTGACACAGGGCATAGCGCTTCTGATTGCCGGAACCATGCTGGCAACAACGCCCGCTTTCGCGCAGTCCTCCACCCCCAAGGTTGCGGCTGCCACCAGCGCACCGGTGACTATCGAGGCCCGCCGCAAGGTGCTGCTGGCCGAAATGATGGCCGATCCCAGCGATCTCGATGTCGCCTTCGAATATGCCGCGCTCTCATCCGAAGTCGGCGACCTCGAAGGCGCGATCTCCACGCTCGAGCGCATGCTGATCTTCGCCCCGGGCCTGCCACGCCTGCAACTGGAGCTGGGCGTGCTCTACTACCGGCTGGGCGCCAACGAGCCTGCCCTCTCCTATTTCAACGGCGCCCTCGCCGCTCCCGACGTGCCGGCCGATGTCCGCGACAAGGTCGAGCAGTACATTGCCGCCATCGAAAAGCGCAGCGAGACCTCGGGCATGGGCGGCGCCATCATGCTGGGCGCCCGCTACCAGACCAACGCCAATAGTGCGCCGTCCAACCCGCGCATCATGCTCAACAACCTGCCGTTCACGCTGAGCGCCGACGGGCTGAGCGCGCCTGACGCCAATGCCTTCATCGCCGGCAGCTTCCGCGCCATCCACGATCTGCAGAGCCAGGGCGACCAGCTCGTCGCCACCCTGCAGGTCTATGGCGCACTCTATAAGGACATCGGCCGGCTCAACACCGGCGTCGTGGAAGTGACGGTTGGCCCGTCCTTCGACCTGCGGCGCTTCAGGATCGATGACGCCCGCTTCGATATCTACGCCATCGCCAGCGGCATCCTGCTCGGTAGTGATCCCTATCTCGCCTCTGGCGGCGTCGGGGTTCGCGTGTCCAAGGGACTCGGTGCGGACACCAACTTGCGCGTGGACCTCAAGGCGGTCCGCAACAACTACATCAACTCTACCAGCCGCCCGCTGGCCACCAACTCGAATGGCTACACCGTCAGCGGTTTGATCGGCATCGACCATCAGCTCACCGAGGACCTCAAGCTCTTCGGCCTTTTGACCGGCGAACGGCGCCTCGCCGAACGCGGCTATCTATCTGCCTGGCAGGGCGGCGTGACCATCGGCAGTGTGCTGACCTTCGACTCGCCCATCAGCGAAGAAGCCGACGATTGGGCGCTCACTGTCTCGGGCGGCTATATCAAGCGCGTCTTCGACGCGCCCGATCCGGTGATCAACGCCACCACCGCCCAGGCCGACGACGAAGTGTTCGCTCAGGCGGCGCTCTCCGTCCCGCTCAAGGAGGGTTGGTCGGTTGAGACCAGCACGAGCTGGCGCGCCGTCATGTCCAACTATGACCTTGCCGACAGCGAGAACATCTCGGTCTCGCTGGCCGCGATGAAGAAGTTCTGAGGAGGCCGATCATGCTCAAGCTGCAACACGCTCTCCTCGCTTCCCTCTGCCTATTGCCGCTGGCCGCTACCGAGGCCATGGCCACCACCGCAGGCGTGACCGCCGCCGTGAACCAGAACGCCAAATCGACCCCGCCAGGCGGCACCGTTCGCACCGTCGTGCTCGGCGCCAACGTGGTCCAGGACGAAACCATCGAAACCGATGGCGGCGGCCTGGTGCAGATCCTCCTCGCCGACGGCACCACCTTCACCGTCGGTCCGAACTCATCGATCACCATCGACCGCTTCGTTTACGACCCCAACGCCAACACCGCGCAGGTCTCGGCCACCATCGGCCGCGGCGTCTTCCGCTTCATCGGCGGCCGCACCTCCAAGACCGAAGGCGGCGTGCAGCTCAACACGCCAGTTGGCACGGTCGGCATCCGCGGTGGTATGGCCGACCTCAACTTCACCGGCGCCGGCCAGATCGACCTGCTGTTCGGCAACGAGGTCACCCTCGACGGCCCCAACGGCAGCGACCGCATTTTCCAACCGGGTTACTCGATCGTATTCGGCCCGAATGGCCAGCCGACAGTGGTCAAGACGCCGCCCGGTTCGGCCAACTTCATCCAGCAGGCCCTGGCGGGCCGTCCGGGCCAGTCCGGCGGCAGCTCGCAGAAGCCCGATGATGGTAAGGTCGCCGGGAGCGGCGTGCCCGGCTCCAACTCCGGGAGCAATCCGCCGAATCCGCAGGAGATTCCGCAGCCGGATCTGAGGGCGATCGAACTGGCGACGCCGAAGGGCAATGATCCCCACAACGCTGCTGCGGGCCTGTTGCCGAAAGAGGATACGTACGGACAGGCAGGATTCAGCTCGGGCTTAATAGTGGCCAGCACGACAAGCGAGGGACTGATCCCGCTCGCTTTGAATGATGCCCGGGGAAGAAGCCGGATCAAGTTCGATGGCAACGGCAACGTGGAGGGAGCGAAGACAGTCCTTTCGACGGTTGGGTACGCAAACGTTGGTGACGAAAATTACGACATCGTGGGGGTTGAGCTTGCTGTCACCCACGGGAGCTACCCCGACGCTCCCCGTCTTACTGCGAGCTTCAACGGCCAAGAGCAATATACAACCGACGATGTTGCGGTCACGCCTCCTGATCCGTCCGAAGCTTACTTCGACTGCACCTGTGATTTCGTCAGCTGGGGTACCTGGGGTGCAGATTTCGCAGGCACCAGTGGCAACGAGCCGATCCGTCCCGAAATTAAGGGGCATTGGGTCACCGGCGACATCGTTGATCCTTCAGAATACGACAGCCTGATAGCAGCTTACCAAACTGGTGACATCTGGTACTCAGGCACTGCCTTCGGTTCGATCCAGTCGATCGACATTGAGGGTGTTACATCTCCAGTGTACGACGCTAGCGGTGACGTGCACATCAGTTGGAGCTTTAGCAACCGACAGGGTCAGTTTGACCTAAGCGACTTCACGGGCGGCGGGCTTAGCTTCTCAGCCTCCAGCGGTATTTTCGGGGGGGACCTTCCGAAAGGCTTCTTCGCTGGTTCTAGCATATCGACTGAGAGCTTGCTGTCCGTCTCGGGTGCTTTCGTAAACCATGGGTCGGACTTAGGAGCGGCGGCGATCGGCAGCTTCTCGGGGTATGGGATAGACGATGGGGTCGTAGTCGGCGCCTCTGGTATCTTTGCTGCCGGCGACCTAACCCCCGTCAACAACGACTAACCCTTGCCCGCCCAGACCACGCCCCGTCGCTCCCGCTCTGCCCGTCGAAAATCGCTCCTCGTCTGGCTATTCGGGCTCGTCGCGCTGGCGATGCTGGGGACGCTCTCGGCCACCAGTCTGACCCCTCTTGATCGCCTCAGCCCGCTGGTGTTCGACGCCTATCAGCGCATCCAGCCGCGGGTTGAGACCGGCGCCCCAGTTATCATCGTCGATATCGACGAGACGTCGATCGCCGAGATCGGGCAGTGGCCCTGGTCTAGAGCCCTTGTGGGAAAGATGGTCGACCGCCTCGGCGAACTCGGCGCCGCCAGCATCGCCTTCGATATCGTCTTCCCCGAGCCCGACCGCACCTCGCTGACCCTCGTCGCCGAGCAGCTGCGCGCCGCGGGCGCCACGGTGGAGATCCCCGCCACCACCCCGATGGACAATGACGCGCTGCTCGCCGCCGCCATCGCCCGCAACTATGTCGTCTCCGGTCTCGTCATCTCGGACGAAACGCAAGCCGCGCTGCCTGCGCCAAAAGCCGGCTTCGCCTATGGCGGCAGCGATCCACTGACCTACCTCGTCTCGCACACCGGCGGTGTCTCCAACCTCGCCCCCATCGATGACGCGGCCCGCGGCACCGGCTTTTTCTCGTTCTTCCCCGAAGCCGATGGCATCGTCCGCAAGCTGCCGCTGGTGGCCTCGGCGCAGGGCCGGCTCTATCCCACACTCGGCATCGAGGCGCTGCGTGTGGCGCAGGATGCCCGCTCCTTCACGCTGCGCTCGTCGGACGCCAGCGGCGAAATCGCTGCCGGCACGCCCGCCATGACCGCCATGCGCGTCGGCGCCCTCGAAGTCCCGACCGGCGCCGAGGGCGAGTTCTGGCTCTATTTTTCCGGCCTGCCCTCAATGGTCACCATCCCGGCCGCCGCTTTGCTCGATCCCGAGCGCAGCGCCGCCTACGCCGAGCGCATTGCCGGCCACATCGTCCTCATCGGTACCAGCGCCGTCGGCCTCCGCGATATTGTCGCCACCCCGACCGATGCCAGCCTGCCCGGCGTCCGCGTCCATGCCGAACTCATCGACCAGATGCTGGGCGAGACGTTCCTTTCCCGCCCCGACTGGTCGCGCGGCGCCGAACTCTCGCTCGCCATTGTGCTCGGCCTCATCCTCGTCGCTGTGGCCCAACAGGGCGCAGCCGTGCGTAGCGCCATCGCTGCCGTGATCCTGGTCGCCGTCGCGGTTGCCGTGTCCTGGCTCGCATTCAGCCAATACCGGCTCTTGCTCGATCCGCTCCTGCCGGCCACGGGCGTGGCGCTGGTCTTCATTGTCACCATGCCGCTGCTGCTGCTGCTCACCGACCGCGAGCGGCAGTTCGTGCGCAACGCCTTTGGCCGCTATCTCTCGCCGCAGCTGGTCGAACGACTCGGCGACAATCCCGGTGCCCTCAAACTCGGCGGCGAGCTGCGCGACCTCACCATCCTCTTTTCCGACATCCGTGGCTTCACCGGCCTGTCGGAAAAGCTGCAGCCCGACGAGTTGACCGAACTGCTCAACAGCTTCCTCACCCCGATGACCGACGTGCTGCTGCGCAGCGACGCCACCATCGACAAGTATATGGGCGACGCCATCATGGCCTTCTGGAACGCCCCACTGGACATTGCCGACCATCCC
The DNA here is from genome assembly GCA_023415605.1 of Pseudomonadota bacterium. Lineage (GTDB taxonomy): Bacteria > Pseudomonadota > Alphaproteobacteria > Rhizobiales > Devosiaceae > Devosia_A. The sequence goes on along the minus strand of JAEZKB010000110.1, from coordinate 3,588 downwards.
CGCAAGGCCTGCCTCGCCGCTCTTGAAATGCTGGCCAGCCTCGAGCGCCTCAACCGCGCGCGCGGCTCCGACCTCCGCATCGGCATTGGCCTCAACTCGGGCCCCACGGCCGTCGGCAATCTGGGCTCGGCGCAGCGCTTCAGCTATTCGGCCATCGGCGACAGCGTGAATCTCGCCTCCCGTGTCGAGGGCCTGACGAAAAACTATGGCGTCGCCGTGCTGGTCACCGAAGCCACCCGCGCCCGCGCCCCCGATCTCGCGTTCCTCGAGGTCGACCTCGTTCGCGTCGTCGGCCGCGCCGAACCGGTCCCGGTCCACACCCTGCTCGGCGCCGCCGGTTACGCCAGCACGCCGCAATTTCAGAAGCTGGCCGAGGCCCATGCCCGGCTCATTACCAGCTATCGTTCGATCGACTTACAGTCAGCTGATGTTGCACTGGCAGACGTCCGCAAGCTCGCTGATACTCAACTCGACAAACTTTATGACCTTTATGCTGGACGTTTGGACGAAATGCGCCAAGCGCCGCCCCCTCCCGACTGGGACGGCGTCTTCACCGCCCGCCAGAAATAATCACCACGTGTTCCAGATCGGCGACATGGCCGATAGCATGAAATTCCGTTGTCATTTCTTTCGGTTAGTCATCGAACGCCTGTTCCACAGCATCGACGCCAAAGCCGCGGCCGAACCCGCGGTGCCTGCAAGAGGCTAGAACAGGGGGAGAATGGCGGAGAGGGAGGGATTCGAACCCCCGGTGGAGTTGCCCCCACGCCGCATTTCGAGTGCGGTGCATTCGACCACTCTGCCACCTCTCCGCGAGGTCGATCCGCGATTTGCGGCTGGCCGACAAGGCCGGGCTTATGGCATAGCGGAGGCGAGCCCGCAACAGTCTTGAGGCCGCTTTGCCGACGCTGCTTTTTGTCTACGGCACGCTGCGCGATCCCGAGCTGCTTTCCGCCGTGCTCGGACGGCCGCTCGCGGCGGGGGAGATGCTGGCGGCGGTGGCACCGGGCTTTCGCGCCACGCACTATCCCAACCGCATCTATCCGGCGCTGATCCGCGCCCCCGGTGGGGCGGCCGAAGGCTTGCTGCTCACCGGGCTCAGCCCCTTCGAGCTCGACCTGCTCGACCAGTTCGAGGGCAGTGAATACCGGCGCGGCATCGTGCCGGTGATGGTCGGCGAGGAACTGCACGAGGCGCAGGCCTATCTGCCGGCGATCCCGGTGGCGGGCGGCGATCCGTGGCTGCTCGAGCGCTGGCAGGCGGTGCACAAGGCAGAGGTGCTGCGAGCCGATGCGGCCCAGGCCGAAGAGATCCGCCGCAAGCTCATCGCCATCCGGCCGAACTGAAGCGCCGGCCGGGCTCCGCCCAAAGTCCAACGATGTGCATCACAAAGTGACCCCTTGAGCGTAGGCGCGGGCCATGAACTTTCATCGTGCGATGGAAGGACGCGTGTCGTCGTATCGCCGGCTTCCATCCAGCCACCCCGATCAAATCGCGGGGAGCCGGTTTCGCCGGCACGGTTGGGCGGGTCATGATTGGAAAGTTGTACGAGAGGAGATCATCCAAATGCAGAGACGGACCGTCCTTGCCGGCCTCGCCGCCGCGCCGCTCATCGCCAGCCTGCCCGCCAGAGCGCAGGCCGCGGCGGATACGATTTCGACCTCGGCTGGCGATGTCACTATCACACCGGTCCAGCATGCCAGTCTCGTCATCGGCTTTGGCAGCGAGGTGATCTATGTGGATCCGTCGGGCGCCGATTTCTCGGCGCTGCCACCGGCGACGGCAATTCTCATCACGCATGGGCATGGCGACCACTTCGATGTTGCGACGCTCTTGAAGGTGGCCGGCGATACGGCGCCGATCCTCACCACCGAGGAAGTTCTGGGCAAGCTGCCCGAGGGGCTGAAGCCGCGCGGCACGGCCTTGAAGAACGGCGAAAGTGGCACGCTCAATGGCATCGCTCTGGAGGCGGTGGCTGCCTACAACACCACTCCGGACCGGCAGAAGTACCACCCGCAGGGTGTCGGCAATGGCTACGTGCTGACCTTCGGCGACAAACGTATTTATGTAGCGGGAGATACCGAGCCGACCCCGGAAATGCTGGCCCTGACCGATATCGCGGTCGCCTTCCTGCCGATGAACCTGCCCTATACAATGTCGGCAGAGCAGTTCGCCGAAGCGGTCACGACGTTCAAGCCGGCGATCACCTATCCCTACCACTACCAGGGCGGGGATCCGTCCGGGCTGCAGGCGGCGGTTGGCGATGCATCGGAAATCCGCCTGCGGGACTGGTACGCGGCCTGATATTTCGGGGCGCCGCAGCTTGACTCCGGCGCCTTTTCCCACGATAAGCCGCATCGAATTGCGTGCTGGGATACCTGCGCGCTCTTTTGGTTTGGTTGAAACCGCTGTCCGAGGCCGCCGCTGACATGATGTCAGCCGACTAACGGAAGTCCGCAGGAGAGGCAGAGCCTGCGGCGCCACAGGGCGCGACAACAAAGGGATCCGGGGAACCACCTCGGAAGGACGATGACGTTTGCAGTGATCAAAACCGGTGGCAAGCAATACAAGGTTGCCGCCAATGACGTGATCAAGATCGAAAAGCTCGAGGCCGAGGCTGGCGACGTGGTGACGTTCGACCAGGTGCTAATGGTCGGCGAAGGCGACAACGTGACCGTTGGCGCTCCGCTGGTCGATGGCGCCCTCGTGGCTGGCAATTTCATTGCCACCGAGAAAGAACGCACGGTCATCATTCTCAAGAAGCACCGTCGCCTCCACTTCGATCGCCGTAACGGCCACCGCCAGCTTTACTCCACCGTCCGGATCACCGAGATCCTGACCGGCGGCGCCAAGCCGACGACGCAGGTCGACGAGATTGCCAAGAAGCGCGCCGCCGCCCGTGCGGAAGCCGCCGGCACCCAGTCGGTGACCGACAAGCCGGCCTCTGCCAAGGCTGCCCCGGCTGCCCCGGCTGCAAAGAAGCCGGCAGCCAAGAAGGCCGCCGCCCCGAAGGCCGATGACGCTGCGGAAGCCGCGCCGGCCGCCGAGGCCAAGCCGAAGAAGGCCCCTGCCAAGCCGAAGGCCGAGAAGGCCGCCGCTGAGCCGAAGGCCGAAAAGACCACCAAGGCAAAGGCTGAAAAGCCCGCCGCCGAAAAGAAGCCGGCCGCCAAGAAGGCGGCTCCCAAGGCTGACAAGGAATAAGGAGCTAACCGATGGCACACAAGAAAGCAGGCGGTTCGTCCCGCAACGGTCGTGACACGGCTGGCCGACGCCTTGGCGTCAAGAAGTTCGGCGGCGAAGCCGTGATTCCGGGCAACATCATCATTCGTCAACGCGGCACCAAGTGGCATCCGGGCACGGGTGTCGGCATGGGTATTGACCACACGATCTACGCCACTGTCGGCGGCACCGTGACCTTCAAAACCCGAGCTAACGCCAAAGTCTTCGTGTCGGTAACCCCGGCACAGGAAGCCGCAGAATAACCCGGTAAGGTATCTCAACCCTGCCGGAGACCAGCTCCCCGGCAAGGCAGACCACCAGCCACAGCGCCAAGACGTTCCAAGGGGAGCCGGAATCCGGTTCCCCTTT
>JAEZKB010000238.1 GCA_023415605.1 Pseudomonadota bacterium | reverse complement strand
ATGCGCAGCATCGAGACCACTATCGAACTGCTCGACCAGCTCGTCCTCGACTATCCCGACTACGCCGAAGGCTGGAACCAGCGCGCCACCATGCACTTCATGCGCGGCGACTACGAGGCCTCGATCGCCGACTGCATCAAGGTGCTCGAACTCGAACCACGCCACTTCGGCGCCCTCGCCGGCCGGGCCGTGATCTACCTGCAGCAGGGCAAGCGCTCGCTCGCTCTGCGCGACATGAAAGCTGCGCTGGACCTCCACCCGTTCCTCACCGAACGGCATCTTTTTCCTGAGCTCGAGCAGGAAGTTACCCGCACGTAACATTTGGAAAATTGCAGCGCTGGGCCCAAAGCCCTATGAACGTGCGCGGCATTTTGATTGAGGATTTGACTATGGCTGACGAGTACGTCGTCCAGCGTGAGGATAGCGGCGACAATGGCCGCTATGTCGTCTACCTGCCCGGCGGTGCCGAGGCGGAAATGACCTACCATCGCACCAAACCCGGCACCATCGCCATCGACCACACCGGCGTCCCCCCCGAGTTCCGCAATCTCGGCCTCGCCCTGAAACTGGTGCAGGCCGGGATCGCCGACGCCGAGACGGAGGGCACCAAGATCGTGCCCCTTTGTTCCTATGTCGCCGCCCAGTTCCGCCGCCACCCCGATTGGGCCCCGCTGCTGGCTTGAGTGATCGGGGGGATCAGATTCCGCCGTACTTCGCCCCTTCCGCGAGATAATCCGTGAGCTGCGCCCACGGGATCGTCACCGTCGGCGCTCCCGCCGCATAGGCGGTGACTTCATACGGCTGGTACTGGATCACCAGTCCCTCATCGGAAAAATTCCACCGGCTCGGATCCGCGGCCACCTTGGGCGCGTCGTCACGCGATTCTTCCCAGATGCCGCCCTCGATGGTCTCGTCGAGCTTGGTCAGCGCCAGCTTGCCCAGCTGCTCTTCCCAGCCGGGCTTGTCGAAGACGTCGCTCGCCTCGAGTGCCCGCTGCTCCGCACGCATGAAGTGCAGATATCTGATATCGTAATTGCCGTGGGCCGCGCCGTGACCGTACCACCAGTTGTTGATCGAAACGCTGATCCGGGTTGGCGTCACGTCCTCGATGCTGGCCCGGATCGAGACGTCGCTGGTCTCGTCCTGATCGCCCTCGAGCGTCGGTCCTTCTGCCGCAATGAACGCATTGAACGCCTTGGCCTCGTTGCTCATCCCGTCCACCCGAGGGACCGAGACCTCGCGCGTTGCCACCTTGTTCCAGGCATCGGCATCGGCCGTGGTGTCGGGGATGACGCTGTAAGCGTCGACCGAATAGACCCGCAATCCGCCCCACATCCGGCTCTGCTCGAGCAGTCGCGCCCGGTTGGTCACCTGCGAGATGAGGCAGTTCATCTCGTCCTCTGGGTATTTTGCCGTTGGCAGCTTGGCGTCGTCGGTGCAGCTCTTCTGCGCAAACTCGAGCCAGGTCCGCTGCCCCTTCTGCACTTCCGCTGCCGCCGGCTTGGAGAGTCCGCCAATCGCGGTCGCATAGGATACCGCCAGCACCTCATCGGCTTTCGACAGCTCCGGGTTCGTGCAGATGGCCACCTCGAATGGCGTCGTCGCCTTCTTGCAATCGAAGCTCGCCGCCTGCGCTCCGCCCGATGCCAGCAGCAGCATGCCCAGCCCGGTCACAAGTCGCATCATCATTGTGTCTCTCCCCAAATTGCCCGCCCGGCCGGACTTAGCATGCGCGCGTCTGCTTCGGCCACCGGCGCCAGAAAGATCGTATTTTAGGCAAATGCTAACCATGCGGAGCAGTGATGGCTTGCTTGCCGCAACCAGAGGCGCGCTGCGGTGTTGATCCGGCACAATGCACCGATCTCACCCCATGCGCCTCGCCATGATCAGCTTCGCCTCCGTTTTCGCGGCTAACATGATGGCCGTCAATGCCCAGGATTTGGCTGCGCCCGGACCGGCTCCGTCTGCCGCGGCCCCAGTCGCGGCGGCGCCGGAACTGACGCAGGAGGCCATCAACACCGCAAAGCTCGATGCTCTGTTGATCGACGAGCCCCTGCTCACGGTCGAGGAAGCGGAGGCTGCCGGGCCGCGTAAGCCCGATCCTGCCATCGTGCGCCTGCAGATCCTGCTCGATCAGGCTGGCGCTTCGCCCGGCGTCATCGATGGCTTTGATGGGGACAATGTCCGCAAGGCGGTAATCGCCGCGGAAGCCATGAAGGGTCTACCCACTGACGGCACGCTCGACCCTGAACTGCTGGCGACGCTCGAAAGCAACCAGCCAGTCATCGGCCACTATACCATCACCGACGAGGACGTTGCGGATCTCGTGCCCGCGATCCCCGAGGACTACGCCGAAAAGGCCAAGATGGAATTCCTCGGCTATACCAGTGTTGAAGAGGAAATCGCCGAGCGCTTTCACATGGATGTGGACCTGCTCAAGGCGCTCAATCCGGACATCGACTTTTCCCCCGGCGCCGAAGTGCTGGTGGCGGCCTATGGTCCGGACATGAACGGTGAGGTTGCACGGATCGAGGCGGACAAGACCCTGCGCCAGGTCCGCGCCTATGGCGCTGACGGCACGCTCATTGCCGCCTATCCGGCGACCATCGGCAGCACCGAGAACCCCTCGCCCTCGGGCGTGCATGTGGTCGAAGGCGTCGCCCCGATGCCTGACTACACCTACAATCCGAAAATCAACTTCCAGCAGGGCGACAACACTGAAGTCCTGCGCATCCCGCCCGGCCCCAATGGTCCGGTGGGCTCGATGTGGATCGACCTGAGCGAACCCACCTTCGGCATCCACGGCACCCCCGAGCCATCGCTGATCGACAAGACTGGCTCCCACGGCTGTGTACGCCTCACCAACTGGGATGCCACCGAACTGAGCAAGATGGTCAAGCCCGGCATCGAAGTCGCCTTCATCGGCTGACCTCAAGCCCGCCGCTGATCCACGTCGTTCCGGACTGGATCGTAGACCACCACGCGATCCCGCCCCTGCGACTTCGCGGCGTAGAGCGCCGCGTCGGCCATGTCGACAGCATGATCGATACTGTCACTGGCTTCGATGAGGCAGGCACCGATGCTCAGCGTCATCGTCACCTCACGGCCATCGGGCAACCTCAGCACCGGACCGGCTACGGCCTTGCGGATCACCTCGGCGATCGAGCGCAGCCCGCGTGTCCCGAGCCCATTGATCAGCACGATGAATTCGTCACCGCCCCAGCGCCCGCACACATCCGTCGGCCGGATGATGTCGGTAATGCGCTTGGCCGTCTCCGCCACCACCTGGTCGCCGGCGAGATGACCGAAACTGTCGTTGATGCCCTTGAAATCATCGATGTCGATCAGCAGCACCGCCAGCCGGTCGGCACCAGCCTTGGCCTGCAGATCGGCAAAGGCGTCGATGAAGCCGCGGCGGTTGAAGATATCGGTGAGTTGGTCGCGATAGGCGAGCCGCCGCAGCTCCTCCGTCCGCTCCTGCACCATCTGTTCGAGCATCTTGGTGTTGTCGCTGACGGTCGCCGCCATGGATGAGAAGCTCTGCGAGAGCTGTCCGATTTCGTCGCTGCCCAGATCAGCCGGCACCGGAGCCAGATCGCCTTCCTTGACCGCCTGTATCCGGCTTTCGAAGCGCTTGAGCCGATCCAGCACCCGCCGCTTGAACGCAAAGGCGATGAGCAGCGCGCAGGCCAGCATCACGGCAAGTAGCAGCAGCCCGATCGGCAGGAACAGGCTACGGTCGATGATTGTGTCGACGTCCATAAAGGTGACGTTGTACCAGCCGAGCTTGTCGAGATAGCCGACACCGACCAGCATTTCGTGCCCAGCCACCTGCATGAACTGGCTCTTGACCACCACTTCGCCCGACGTGACATCCGCCATCAGTTGGCGCAGGGCGTCCTGGTCGGCCAGCTTGTCGATCAGCGAGAAGATCGTCTTCTTGTTGGCCAGCTCCTTGGTGAAGGAATGGAAGTCGATGAGCCGCGGATCGCGATGGGCCTGCAGGGCCCCCGAGCGATCCACGAACATCGCCTGCACGCCGCGCTGCGGGATATCCACCACTTCACGGATGAAGCTGGTGAGATCGAGCCCCGAACCCAGCACACCGACCGGCCGCAGCCCGTCGCTTACCACGCAGTTGAACCAGACCTTGGTCACCTGCAGGGCATCGTCATTGTCGACATTGAGGTGGCAGCCTTCGCCCAGCGCCAGGGTTTTGTAGAACCAGGCATCACGCGGGTTGTCTCGGCTCAGCCTGTGGCTCAGCTGCTTACCCGCATAGGCGTTCTCGGCGTCGTTGAAATAGTAGTTGCCCGAGCTGGCGATGGCGAAGAAGTAGCTGTGGTCCGAAAAGGCCTCGCGGTAGTGCTCGAGCTCCGCAATGCCACGCGCATAGCGCTCGCGATTGCTCTCGTCCTTGGCCCACTCGACCACTGCGTCCGACCGCGCCAGTGTCTCGGCAAGCTTCACTTCCTGCATCAGGGCACCGAGGCCGCGATAGCGATCGAAGAGGATCTGCTTTTCGGCAAACAGCGTGCCGAGCGTCACCACGGTCGAATTGACGATCCAGACGAAGGAGAGATAGGCCGGAACGGAAATGGCCGCGAAGGCCAGCAGCGTGAGAACGAGAACGCGGGTTCTGAGGCTCACAGCCAGTGAGCCTTTGCTATTTGCGTCCATCCGCTCTTACCCGGCCGCGCTGCCGGTCATCCCACCTGCATCCTAGGACGAACCCTAGGATGCAATGGTCAAGGGATTGTTAAGCTTCAGGAATCTGGAGCCTTCCCGCAAAGGGAAACCCGACCGCAATCTTCAGGCGGCCAACCAGTCCCGCACCGCTAGGAGTTCCTCCTGCCGGATCTCGTGGCCGCCATCGTGCCAGAACACCGACACATCTGCACCCTGTGCCTTGAGCCAGTCGACCAGCGCTTCCGTCTGCGGTGCCGGACACATGCCGTCGCGGCGGCCCGCCGTGACGAGCAGCTTCTTGCCCGCAAGCCCGGATTGCGGCTTCGGCGTGAACGGGATCAGCGGATGCAGCAGCGCGGCCTTGTCGAAGACGGCGGGCTGTTCGAACAGTACCGAGGCGATGATGTTCGCCCCGTTCGAGTAGCCGAAGCCGACTGCCCCGCCACTGCCCTTCTGGGCTTCAACGAAGGCCGCGGTCTTCGCTGTCGCCCGAGCCAGGTCCGCCATGTCGTAGCGGCCCTCGCCGGTGCGCTTGAAGTAACGCAGAGCGCCGCCCTCCGACACATCCCCGCGAGGCGCCACAAGCCGGGCACCGGGGAGCAATTGCGCCCCGAGCTCGAGGAACTGGTGTTCGTCCCCGCCCGTGCCGTGGAAGAGGAAGAGGGTGGGCGCATCTGCGCCCGCCCCCGCCTGCTCGGCGTAGCTGTAGCTGTCGCTCATCGTCTTAGGCTCCCAGCGGCTGCAGCGTGCGCTCAAGGATCGAGCGCAGATGTTCGTGCTGGTGCGGCAGCTTCAGGGTGGTGCCCAGCGCCTCGGTGTCCTCGTCTCGGTCGAAGCCCGGTTCGTTGGTGGCGATCTCGAACAGCACGCCGCCCGGGGTCCGGAAGTAGATCGCCCAGAAGTAGTCGCGGTCGATCACCGGAGTGACGTTATAGCCGGTGTCGATCAGCGCCTTTCGCACCGCGAGCTGGGCGGCGCGGTTCTCCACCGCAAAGGCGATATGGTGCACCGAACCCATGCCAAGCGCGGCGCGATCGGCTTCCGGCTCGACATCGAGGTCGATCACATCGGCGCCGTTACCGTCGGGGCGGATCAGCCGCTTGATGCCGTCGGACGAGTCGAAATTCTCGTAGCCCATGAACTTCAATAGTTCTTCCGTGGCTCCGCCATCGCGCAGCCGCAGCGCCGCCGAATGGAAGCCGCGGACAGCCTGCTCGGCGCCGACACCGCCTTCGACCCAAGGCGTCCGGACGTCGTTCTCGACCTCGACCAGCGCCAAGGCATCGCCTTCCGGCGCCTTGAAGCTCAGCCGTTTCTGGCCGAAGGTCTCTTCGCGCTTGAGATCAGTGGCGCCGAACTTCGCCAGGCGCTCCTGCCAAAAATCCAGCGATCCGGCAGGCACCGAGAAAGCGGTGACGCCAACTTCGCCGGCACCGGCGCGGCCTCGGGCAATGTGCGGGAACGGGAAGTGCGTCATCACCGTGCCCGGCGTGCCGAACTCGTCGCCATAGTAGAGGTGATACACGCTGGGCTCGTCGAAATTGACGGTCTGCTTCACCCGGCGTAGGCCGAGTGCCTTGGTCCAGAACTTGTTGTTCTCTGCTGCATCGCGCGCCATCGAGGTGACATGGTGCAGGCCTTTGATTTCGGTGATCATCTTAAATCTCCTGTGCGGGAACATTAGCCCGCGTTCGAGACAAGATATGGATCATTCCTGCGGTCGCAAAAAGCAGACGCCGCGCCACAGATTGTTTCCGATTATCGAACGTCAGAAGCGGAACGCGAGGCCTTCGACCGTACCGATCGTGGGCCGGTACTCTAGCCCCACGAGCCCGGCATAACCTTGCTTTTCCAGCCATTCCAGGCGGTCGGCCCAATCCAGGGCGCCGCTCCCCGGCTCGCCACGGCCCGGCGCATCCGCCAGATGCACATGCACCACGCGGTCGAGCCGGCCTTCGAGTACGGTGATCTCCTCGCCCATCACTGCCGAATGGTAGATGTCATAGAGCAGCCTGATCTCGGGCCGCGCCACCTCGTCGATGATGTCGAGCCCTTCCTCGGTCGAGGTGAGGTAGTAGCCCGGATGATCAACCCGGTCGTTCAGCGGTTCGAGCGCAATGACCACGCCCGAACCCTCGACGATCTTGGCCGCGTCCTTGAGCACCTTGACGATGGCCGCATGCTGCTCGGCGCGGGAGATGCCGTCCTGTTCATTTCCGGCCTGCGCGATCATTACGGACGCGTTCAGACGCTTCGCCACCGCCAGGGACTCGGAAACCCCGTTCAGAAAGCGTTCATGATCAAGGCCATTTGTAAGCGGGGCGATCGGCTCGCAGAGGATACCGGCCAGCGGCATACCCGTATTCCCCAGCGCATTCTCCACCGCATCAAGGTCCTTGTTCGACCAGCGCCAGAACTCCACCGCCTCCATGCCGGCCGCCTTAGCAGCATGAATTCGCTCGACAAATTCTGCATGCTCGGGGACGAACAGCATCTCGATGCAGGCCGAATAACGCACTAGACCGTCACCTTGTGAGACACCCGGCCCCTGTTGCCGAAGATCCTCAGATACCGCTCGATTTCCCCCCGCTCGCCCGTCGCCTTTTCCGGGTTATCCGACAGCTTCACCGCCGGCCTCCCATTGGCCTCACTGACCTTGCAGACCAGCGAAATCGGATCGAGCTGCGGGTTCGGGAACGGCGAACAACCACTGAAATCATTGGTCAAATTGGTGCCCCAGCCGAAGGCCATGCGCACCTTGCCGTCGAAATGCCGGTACGCATCTTCGATCATGTCGACGTCCAGACCATCCGAGAAGATCAGGATCTTTTCCCGCGGATCCCGCCCCCGCTCTTTCCACCACCGGATGATGGTCTCGCCCCCTTCGATGGCCGGCGCGCTATCCGGCCGGAAGCCGGTCCAGTCCGCCACCCAGTCCGGCGCATCGCGCAAAAACGCTTCCGTTCCGAAGGCATCGGGCAGCACGATCTTGAGATTGCCGCCATAGTAGCTCTCCCAGTCCTGCAGCACCTGGTACGGCGCAGCCCGGAGAGCCTCGTCACTCGGCGCAATCGCCGCAAGCACCATGGGAAGCTCATGCGCATTGGTGCCCAGCGCCTCGAGATCGTTGTCCATGGCTAGCAGCACGTTGGATGTGCCGGTAAATTTCTCCGATCCCAGCCCCTCCTTCAGGGCCTCGACGCACCAGCGCTGCCACAGGAAGCTATGCCGCCGGCGCGTGCCGAAATCTGAAATCCGCAGCTCCGGCAGTGCCTTGAGCCGCTCGACCTTTTCCCACATCTTGGCCTTGGCCCGGGCATAGGTGACGTCGAGCGTGAACGGTCCATAGTCCTTGAGCGCGGCGCGGCTGCGCAGCTCATTGATGATCGCCAGCGCCGGAATTTCCCACATCGTGGTCTCGAGCCAGAGCCCTGGGAATTCGAGTTCATACTGCCCGTCCCGCTTTTCCAGCCGGTACTCGGGCAGGCGGAAATCCTGCAGCCAGCGCAGGAACTCGGGCGAGAAGATCTGCTTGGACCCGTAAAAGCTGTTACCGGCCAGCCAGATCATTTCTTTCTTGGAAAAGCGCAGCGACCGCGCATGATCGAGTTGCGCCCGCAGCTCGCCCTCGTCGATCTCGTCGGCCAGGCGGACCGACTGCTTGCGATTGATCAGCGAGAAAGTCGCTTCGACCTTGGGGTAGAGGCCCCAGATCATCTGCAGCATCAGCAATTTGTAGAAATCGGTATCGAGCAGGCTGCGGACGATCGGGTCCAGCTTCCAGGCGTGGTTGTACACGCGCCGCGCAATATCCGTCTTTGGCATAGATACGCCCTTCCAACTCGCCCTCCGTCTCTAAGGGGTTGAGCCGAAAAAAGCCAGCCAGCGATTGTTGGGTGCCTACCCTTCGATGAACGCCTTGCCAACCGGCGCCGACACGGCGCCTGCCTGCTCCAGCTGATGCGCTATACGCAGCGGAATGTCCTCGCGCCACGGGGGTGAGACGATCTGCACTCCGATAGGCAGCGGCTGGTCCGGCAGCCAGACCGGCACCGAAACAACCGGCAGACCGATGAAGGAGAACGGCTGGGTGAAGATGCCGATATGCGGGCGGAGTGGCATCTCCACGCCGCCGAATATCCCGATCTTCTGCCCGAGTTTTGGCGCTGTCATCGGTGTCGATGGCAGGAGGATCGCATCGAGCGTGCCGAACAGTCCCAGCACACGGTCGCGGAAATACCGGCGCAGCTTCTGCGCCTGCGTGACCCAAGGCGCGGGCATCAGCGCCCCAGCCAGCAGCCGATCACGGACTTCGGGATCGAACCCGTCGGCGTTGCTCCGCAGCCGATCGAGATGCAATGCCGCGCCCTCGGCCATGGTGATGATGAAGGCCGCTGCCCGGGCCGAATGGGCGTCGGGAATGGTGACAACGCGGCTTGCTTCCAGTGTCCTGGCGACATGCATCACGGCATCACGAGCGATGCCTTCGCCAGCAAAATAGCCATCGGCGATGCCGATGCGGATACCGGGAATCCCGTGCCTGAGGCGCGATGATACCGGTTCGTTGGCCCGTTTCGTCATCGCCGGATCGGCCTCGTCGAAGCCCTGCATGATGTCATAAGCGAGCGCCAGGTCGCGGACCGAGCGGCCAAGCGGCCCGACATGGTCGAGGCTGGCGACGAAGGGAAAGGTGCGGGCGCGGCTCAGTCGGCCGTAGGTGGGCTTGAGCCCGAAGAGCCCACAGAACGACGCCGGGACGCGAATCGAGCCATTGGTGTCCGAGCCGAGCGAAAGCGGCACCAGCCCGGCGGCCACGGCGGAGGCCGGGCCGGCCGACGAACCACCGGCCATAAGCGTCACGTCATGGGGATTGCTGCTCGGGCCGTCATGAGCGTTTTCGCCGACGAAACCATAAGCATACTCGTCCATGTTGCAGGCGCCGACGAGCACGGCGCCCGCTGCTTCGAGCCGGGTGATGAGCGTCGCGTCGGCTTTGGCGGGGGGATTTCTGCGGTTGAGCTTGCTGCCGGCGCGCGTCACGAGACCCTTGATATCGTAGAGATTCTTCGCCGCGAACGGCACGCCGGCGAGCGGTCCGGGATCGCCGCTACCCGAGCGAACCGCGACATCGATGGCGTCCGCCGTGGCCAGCGCGCGCTCGGCGAGGACATCGGTGAAGGCGCCCAACACCCTGTTATGACGAGCGATTCTGCCAAGGGAGCCCTCGACAACGGCGCGCGCAGTGGTGCGGCCGGACTTGACGGCCTCAGCGATATCGAGGGCGGAGGCACTTGGTGTCATGGGCGATAGACCGGCGCCGGCTCGGTGTCGTCGGGGATTTTGACCTGCTCGACCAGGGCTGCCATCTTGGCCGCGGTCTTGAGGTTTTGCCGCACGCCCGGCCGCTGCTCCTCGGTGATATCGAGTTGCATCAGCGGCGCTACGGCCTCGATCATCGCCTCGACGTCGAACGGTTTGTAGGCCATTCCGCCCCCATGCATTGCCCCCGGTAATACTACGGAAGTCTGCGCCTGGGTCTAGGAAAGTCCAACGCAAATACCATGAACTTTCACCACCCGACGGTCAGCGGTGTGTCAGTCGCGGCGTTTGCCGAATATGAACGGAAAGCAACACCCCGCCTCAGGGTGAATTCAGGCGGGGCGCCATAGGGTCACGGTCAAGGCAGAGATGCCAACAACCCCATCCGAAAGGAACACAGAAATGTTCGCTCGCACCTTCAAGACCGTCGCCATCGCCGCTGCCGTCGTCGTCGCTACCGCGTCTGCTTCCTTCGCCGCCTCGGCCTGGGTCGATCACGACGCCAAGGTCAAAGCCCATCCGCAGAACAAGTCCCAGACCGTGAACTGGGTCGAGGAAGGCCAGAAGGTCCAGATCCTCGCTTATTCCGGCAACTGGGTGAAGGTGAAGATTCCCGGCAAGGACGGTTGGGTCAAGGAATCCGCCCTCGACTACGGCTATGCCGCCTACGATCCGTACTACGGCCCGGACTACGGCGCCTCCGTCTGCATCGGCGGCCCGCTCGGTTCCCTCTGCGTCAGCGACTAACGCCCCCCGCATCGACTGACGCCGAAGGCCCCGTTCGCAAGAACGGGGCCTTTCTCGTTGGCGTCAGAGCGTCTTCGCCCCATTCACCATCAGTCGAACGGAGTACAGCGACGTGGTGCCGCAGATATAGAGGATGTTGCGCTTGGGACCGCCTCCCCAAGCGACGTTGGCGACCACTTCCGGCACCTTGACCTTGCCGATCAACGTGCCGTCTGGATCGTAGCAGTGGACGCCGTCGCCGGCCGAGGTCCAGATGCGGCCGTCGCTATCGAGACGGAAGCCGTCGAAAAGGCCGACGGTGCAGTCGGCGAATTCCCGACTGGCGCCGACCTTGTCGCCAACGACGTCGAAGACGCGGATGTGCTTGGGGTTCTGCTCGCCATGCGTACGGCCGGTATCGGCGACATAGAGTTTGCTCTCGTCGTTCGAGAAGGCGATGCCGTTGGGACGCACCATGTCGGTGATCACCGCCTCGATGTTGCCGGTGTGCGGATCGACCCGGTAGACATTGCAGGCACCGATTTCGCTTTCGGCCTTGTTGCCCTCGTAATCGGTCTCGATGCCATAGGCCGGATCGGTGAACCAGATCGAGCCATCGGACTTGACCACCGCATCGTTGGGCGAGTTGAGGCGCTTGCCCTGCCACTTGTCGGCGATGGTGATGACGGTGCCGTCATATTCGGTGCGCGACACGCGTCGGCCGCCATGCTCGCAGGTGACGAGGCGCCCCTGCCGGTCGAGGGTGTTGCCGTTCGAATTGCCGGCCGGGCTGCGGAATACCGAGAGCGAACCGTCGGTCTCGTCATATCGCATCATCCGGTCGTTCGGGATATCCGACCACACGAGATAGCGGCCGGCGGCGAAATAAGCCGGGCCTTCGGCCCAGCGAAAACCGGTGTGGAGCTTCTCGACATGCGCATTGCCGTTGAACAGGCGGTTGAAGCGCGGGTCGAGAATTTCGTAGTAGCTGTTGGCCATGCGGGCCCCTCCCTTTTCGTTGGCCCGGATGAAGCCAAGGGAGGGCATGATTGGCAAGTGCTTTATGCAGCAGCCGCCTCGACCAAAGGTCTAGGTCCACTTCCAGCTCAAGCACCCCTTTGCGAACCTGGGGTGGTGGCGGCTGGTCAAACGTCTCCGTAGTGGAAGGTGAAGACCAGGGTGGCGTTGCTCGAATCGGCGGTATAGCCGGTCACGCGGCAGCCGCCCTTCTCGCGCACGGGCGCTTTCCCCTTGAGCACCAGTTTGCCGTCGCGGGTAGTCGAGCCGGTAACTGGATAGGGTGCTGGGTCGCAGCCCTTGCGGAACGTGTAGGCAGTACCGGAAACTGCGATGCCGGGCGCCGTAGGGATCGGGTCGCCGCGATAGAGCACGGTGCCGCTGGCGATGCTCCTGAGTGCCGCCTTGGGCTTGTCGTAGTAAATCACCGACAGGTCCTGCGACACCCACATGGACGAGCCATTGTGGTCGATGCCCACGATGGAAACGAAGGCGCCGTCGCGACGTGCGAACGCGTCGCCGAGCGCCGGAGTAACGGTGGGGCACAGCACTGCCCATTGTGTCGAGAGCGGCAGGCCGGCGGAATGGACTCCGACCGGCACCGCGTCGCCCCTGTCATTGACGAAGCGCGCGCGACCGCTGGCAGGGCCTTCGTTCCAAATGCCGGCGACCCGGAAGGTATCGCCCGAAGCGACGGTCAGGATGCCGGCAGGACAATCGGCGCCGGCGCTGTAGACGCGGTCAGCTTCTTCGGCCAGCACCCGTGCGGTGCAGGTCGCAAGATTCCTGCCCGGAGTGAAATTCTCGCAATAGTCTTCGGCCGTCGCCTTTGTGACGCGAGCGAGGATTTGCGCAGACCGGCCGTCGATGCCGGTCCGCTCGAAAATCTCGGGCGTCACGCATTGATGGCACTGCGGCAGGTACGGCCAGGAGTGCGGATCGCTGAGCGGCTCGGCCGGGGCGGGAGAAGCCCCAGCCAGCGCCACAATCGCTGCGATGATGAGCGTCGTCCGCATCATGTCAGGTTGCTCCTGCGACGGGCGCGAGCCCGGTGGGGTGAGCATGCTGAGAAAGCCGGCTCAGGAAGTTGCTGCCGGCGGCACCGATACGAACAGCCGTGACAACGAGACTGCCGATCGCCCAGAGGTAGAGTCCGCAGGCGATCAAGCCGACCGCAGCGCCGAAGCCGAAGAATATCAACGGCATCCAAAAGGTGAAAATGAAGCCCACGATGGCGAGGAAATAAAGTCCGACGACGCCCTCGCGGCGCTTGTCGCCGGTCGTATGATTGTATCCCGCGACCATCCAGCCCGGGCCGCTGTTCCTGACCAGCAGCGCCATCGATACGCGATGGCCGCCACGCGTAGCGAACTTGTCCGGATTGGTACGGACGGCTACCTCGCGGCCGTCATCGGTCTGCACCCAGAGTTGGGCGACGTTGGTCACAGTGGACGTAGTGCGACCGCTAGAGGTGCCGAAGCCGCCGACACTGACGCCCGTAGATTTCCCACTGACATGCGTCTGGCTCCAGGTCTCGCTGCCGACGACGGTACCGGAAACCTCGATGAACTTCATTTTAGCAAGCCCCCACAGGCGTTTAGGAATGCCCGAAATCTATCGGCCACACCTGTAGGGATCGTGCAGAGT
>JAEZKB010000199.1 GCA_023415605.1 Pseudomonadota bacterium | reverse complement strand
TCGTCTGCCACGTGGCCTACTTCAACCGCAGCTTCATCGACCGCATGAGCCAGGGTAACTGGTTCGAGGATCCGTCCTATTCGGCCGTCGACTGCGAGGCCAACGGTCCGCTGACCATCGGTGACATCTCGCTGGCCAAAGGTGGCGAGGAGATTTTCCAGCAGTCTCGCTCGTTGATCTGGAAGTCGTTGCGTGTCTCCCGCATGTACGACCAGGCTAACAATTCGCTCATCTATCTCGCCCATGCGCGAGAACTGCAGCAGGGTTCCGGTAAGATGTCGCTCTCGGTGGTGCCGCTGACCGATAAGCAAGTGACCTGGACAAAAGGCGAGCCCGCCGCTGCCAACTAATAGTAATAATTAGACTTTGAGGAAAAGTTGGTTCTCGGCCGCAAGCGGCGGGCAACCAGATTGGGCCTATGCCCAAGCGATCCAGAGGCTTGTCCCATCGCCTTGAGGAGCCCGACATGCTCGATCTTGATCCGCTGCTTCAGAACGCCCCGATCGTGTTCGCTATCGTCTTGTCGGTGACGGTGTTTTTCCTCATCGCCCGTGTCGTCCGCGCACGCCAGCCGGTTGCCCTCGCTTTTGCGCTGACGCCGATGCTCCTCTACTGGACCGTCCAGCAGTCCCTCATCTAGGCACCCCACAGTTTTCGCTGCTTACGCCCACAGGCGGAACGCTGTCCCGCGTTCCCACGGCAAAAAAACAAAAAGATTCCGCTCCGCAAAGCTGCGCGCAGCATGCATAAGGCACGATATTCAGTGATGCGATACTGGCCCCACCCGGGGCCGCCAAGGAGGCCTTACCATGGCAATTCTCATCGGCGATACGGCTCCGGATTTTGAAGCCGACACCACCGAGGGTCATATTCATTTCCACGACTACATCGATGGGTCGTGGGCGGTGCTGTTCTCGCACCCCAAGAACTTTACGCCGGTCTGCACCACGGAGTTGGGCTATACCGCCAAGCTCAAGCCTGAGTTCGACAAGCGCGGCGTCAAAGTGCTCGGCCTTTCGGTCGATGAACTCAAGAATCATGGTGGCTGGTCCAAGGACATCGAGGAAACCCAGGGGACCGCTCTCAACTTTCCGCTGATCGCCGACCCTGACCGTTCGATCGCCACCAAGTACGATATGATCCATCCCAACGCGGACAACACGCTGACCGTGCGGTCGCTGTTCGTCATCGGGCCGGACAAGAAGGTGAAGCTCAAGATCGAGTATCCGGCCTCGACCGGCCGCAACTTCGATGAAGTGCTGCGCGTCATCGACAGCCTGCAGCTCACCGCCAAGCACCAGGTCGCGACCCCGGTCAACTGGAAGAATGGCGAGGACGTGATCATCGTCCCGGCCGTCACCGATGATGTGGCTCGCACCAAGTATCCGGAAGGCTGGAAGACCCTGAAGCCCTACCTCCGGATCGTGCCGCAGCCGCGGACCTGACTTCGCGTCCTCTCCCTGTGACCACTGAAAGGGCAGCCTCTTGGCTGCCCTCTTCTTTTCGGCCTAGGCCTGACCGCGGAGGCTGCGGTTGATCGAGGCGAGCAGCATGATGATACGGGCAAGACCCATCAGCGTCAGGCCGCCGATGATGGGCAGCACTGCCCAACCGAGCGAACCAGAGAGACTGGCAATGGTAGAAAAGACATTCTCCCCGGCATCCATGGCGGTGCTGAAAGTCTGAATCATCGTCGGCGCTCCATAGCCGATGATGACGATGCTGATCAGTACGGCAATCAAGCCGATGAGATACAAAAGCCCTGCAACCATGTTTTTCCCCCAGGCCCCTGGCGCAGTAAAGTCGGCTGCTTGATCCTCGTCAACGGGGCAGACGGACCGGCGAACTGATCGTGAACGCCGCTAGAGCCCCAGTTCGGCCTGCACCCTCCTCGTCAGTCGAGCGGCTACCAGCGCATGGGCCTCTCGCAGATAGGCTTCGACTTCATCCCCCGAGATCGGCGCCTGCGGTCCCACCGCCACCCATCCGGCCCTGGCGAAATAGGGGGCAGGACGCACATGCGGCAGTTCGGGAAGCATACGGAACGCCATGTCCGAGGCTTTGAACCAGATTTCGCCGCCGTCCCGATCGAACAGGGCAAAGACCTTGCCGCCGATCTTGGCGACGGAGTCATCGCGCCACTGGTGCACCAGCGTCACCTTCGGCAAGCCGAGTACGAAGGCCTCGAAGCCGGCGCGCTGGAACAGGTTCAAACCGAAATCCCCAGCTCTGCCTGCAATCTGCGCGTGAGCTTGGCAGCAATCACCTGGTACGACTGGCAGATATAGCCTTTCAGCAGATCCTCAGCGAGGGCCACGGGTTCCACCCGCACCCACCGCCGCTTGGCGAAATAGGCAGCCTGTCCGATGCCGGGCAGCTCCACCAGTCCGTCGAAGGCCAGGTCGGAGACCTTGAACACCAGTGCGCCGCTGTCATTGCCGAGCAGGCAAAATACCTTGCCGCCGACCTTGGCCACGCGGGCTTCCCACTGCTCGCTGACCGTCGCCGCCTTGAACCCGCGAATGAAGTCCTCGTAGCACGCGCGGTCGTGGAGGCTCATCAGATCTGGTTTTGCTTGACGAAGACCCGCGTCCGCTTTGAGCGCCCCAGCCAAGCGAGGACTGCGCCCGGCACACCTAGCACTGCCCAGCCGGGAAAGCCCAGGATGGCATTGATCACCCCTTCGAGCAGTGGCCCGAAGAAGCGGCTGTTGATGAAGTCGAACAGGGCCGCAAGGCTTGGCGCATGAATCGCCTCCCAGGTGGCACCCAGTGAGGTAATGACCACAGCGTTCTGTCCGAGCGATCGCGTGCCGTCGAGAATGACCAGGATCAGCGCTGCAGCCAGCAGCGTCGTGCCGATGATGCGCGAAAGCAGCCGCATGGTTTCCTTGTGCGTCAGCCGGGCCCGCGGAGCCCGAAACACGGCCTTTCTGGCACGTCGCTCCCGCGCCGCACAAGATGCGGAAGCCGGCCATTCAGACAAAGCTTCATCCACCCGCGATCCGCGCTTGCCCTTGCCCGGTTCCTGAGTATATTGCGCCCGCTGCGACCGGCCCCGTGCCTAGAGCATGCGGAGGGCAGCCTTCCAGTTGCCTTGTCCGTCGGACGCAAAGCGGAGAGATGGCCGAGTGGTCGAAGGCGCACGCCTGGAAAGTGTGTAGGCGGGTAACCGTCTCGAGGGTTCGAATCCCTCTCTCTCCGCCAGCATCCTCCCGAAGCCCTGGATTTCAGGAAGATTCAAGACTTTCAGTGACTTGCCGTCGTGATTTTGGTACACACGATTGGTACACAGATGGTTTTGCAAATGTCCCGCCCGTGGAAACATCCGGCTACCGGCATCTATTGGTTCCGTAGGCGCGTACCGGCCTCGCTGAAGGCTGTCGTAGGAAAGACTGAAGAAAAGTTCTCACTCGGTACCCGCGATCCGAACGAGGCAAAAAGGCTGCATGCGGAAGCAGCGCTAGAAGTCGAGCAGCGATGGGCCAATCTGGCCGCTGCCGAGATTAGGATATCCGAGCGTGAGGCGACCGAGATGGCGCGCCCCATTTACGACGGTTTTATCGAAGCGCACAGAGAGAACCCGTCTGAGCAGCGCTTGTGGCACATCGAGCTCGGCAGTGCGCTATTTGAGCCCTTAGCAAACGCACTCGACCTGATGAGCTTTTCGGCGGACGACTTCCGGCGCCAGGAGATGCACACCTTAGTTGAGCATAATACGTCTGAGTTGCTGAGACGTAGCGGTCGTCGGCTGGACGAAGTCGGAATGAGCCGGTTGAAGCAAGCGGTTGCGAGCGCCTTTCAGTCCGGTGCTCAGGCCTTGGCATCAGCTCGTGACTTCTCTTCTACGCGAAGTGCGACCACCGCTCCATTGGCTGGGGCGACATCGACCGATCCTGTCACATTCTCATCGCTGCTCGACGGTTGGGCCCTGGAGAAGAAGCCCAAAGCAAAGACAGAGTACAGCTTCCGGCGCGTCCTCGACGAGTTGGCGAGGGAGGTGGGCTTTGATGATGCCAGCAGACTGACCACCCAACATTTAATTGCGTGGAAAGAGGGCATGTTGAAGCGAGGGCTTAGCCCCAGAACTATCCGATTCAGCAAGATTGCTGCCGTGTCCGCGGTCCTCCGCTGGGGCGCAGACAACCTTAAGATCACAGAAAACGTCGTGGGCAAGGTTGTCGTGGCCGGCGCAGGAGAAACGAAGGCCGGCACCGGTCGACGGGGCTACACGGATGAGGAAGCCAAGATTGTGTTGGCGGCAGCCGCCCGTGAGAAAGGTGCGAAGCGTTGGGTTCCGCTCCTGTGTGCGTATTCAGGCGCGAGAATCTCCGAGATCTGCCAGTTGCGGAAGAGAGACGTGGTCGAGGTTGATGGAATTTGGGGCATCAAGCTTGAGGCTGAGGCGGGTAGCTTGAAGAACGCTGGCAGCGAAAGATTGGTGCCTCTGCATCCAAAGGTGGTCGAGGCAGGTTTCCTAGGCTTCGTGGATGGCAAGGCTGATGGGGCAATCTTTACGGACCTGTCTCCCGATCGCTTTGGCAGCCGTGGCGGCAATGGAACTAAGGTGATCGGGCGCTGGGTGCGCGAGCTGGGCATTACCGATGAACGAATTTCGCCGTCCCATTCCTGGCGGCACAGGCTGAAAACGCTGGCTCGGCGCCACGGAATACCGCTAGACATTGCGAATGCAATAACCGGCCATGCGGCCAGCACGACCGGCGACGAATATGGCGAGTATGAGCTTAGGGCGCTTCATAGAGAAATTTCGAAGCTGCCCTAGGAGCGTTTCCCCTAGGCCCCCAACTGGTGTGGCTGGCCACCCTACTTTCCCAACGAATCGATTCCGCCCGACCTCAGGTTTCACCTGGATGAGTACTGCCCGTCGATCCTAACGGCCCGCCGGGTCTTGTGATCCCCTACCGCGAGCAGGTCGGCAAGCTCGCAGCGACCGTGACTAGCGCTGACGGCGAGGGGACGTGGGGCGAGGGTATTCAGCTGAAGCTCACCTGGAGACGTGAATGACAAGAAACCGCCTTGAGGGTGCTGTTCCAGGCCTTTGCGACTTCCTCGATGCCATCGAGCGTAGTAGCTCGCACCGCGCTGACTTCGCCACGCGGCTTCGATGATCGCGGACTACAGCGATTTGCCTGGTTTCTAATTACTTCTGCAGCGACGGTGAAAAAGTACCGCAATAAAACTGCGAATAGACGGCTCGGGGTCGATTGCGCACCTTGTCGTGGCACTTGGCGCATGCACGATAGGAGTTGGAGGGGGAATGATCGAGAATAGCAAGCTTGACCGACCACGGTGGCTACGAGACCTGACGCGGTTCCTGCCTCTGAAATCGCAGTTCGTGCTCTCCGGAAATGTCCACGATCTTCAACTTGGGCACACGGCATCGGGAACGGTCGCGCCTCAACCCCTGGTTGTCCTGCTCGGAGATGAACTAAGGGCCGCCGGCTACAGCGATGTCGTAGTCTACGAACCCGTCAATGGCTTCCGACTGGCCCACCAGGCCCGGTCTGGCACCGATACTCTCACCGCTCTCGGACTGTCGCCAGGAACGGACGGAAACGCGCCCGCTGGCATCGAGGCGTTCTCGGAGGCGCTGCGACGGCTGGCACAACGTTCGGCGACCGACCCCCCGATCGCACTCGTCGTTGACTTCGCGTCCCGCTTTATCGCCCGCCCTGATGCGCTTTCCTTGACGGAGAGCAACCTTTTCACCCGAGCGCTCGTGTATTCGCATAGCGCTCGTCCACGCCCCTTCGGCACCCCGCCCAGGCCGTTCATGAACACGGTGATCTGGCTAGTCGAAAAGGAGGGAGACCTTCCAGACTGGTTGGTAATCGACAATCCTAGGCTTCGTCACATCCCGGTCGGCAAACCAGATCATCGCTATCGGCGAGCCATGGCCTCGTCTTTGATCAAAGGCATCCAAGGCGCTGAAACTGCCCCTGCCGAGACCCTCGAGCATTCTTTGGATGATTTGGTGGAGGGAACAGAAGGGCTGCTCCTACTAGACCTGAATGCCATCTTCACGCTGTGCCGAACCGAGGCCATCGCGATCAATCACCTTGGTGATGCGGTCCGTCGCTACAAGGTTGGCGTGACCGAAGACCCGTGGGCGTTGATTGATCGGGACAAGATCCGTGATGGCGCCAGCTTCGTCCGCGAGCGGGTGCGAGGGCAGGATCAGGCCGTCACCCATGTCCTGGACATCATAAAACGGGCTGTCACCGGCATCGGGACGCCACGACGAGGAAACCGGCCGCGCGGTGTGGTCTTCCTTGCCGGCCCGACCGGTGTGGGCAAGACAGAACTGGCAAAAACTGTGACCCAGCTGCTCTTCGGCGACGAGAGCGCGTACATCAGGTTCGACATGTCTGAGTTCTCCGCCGAGCACTCCGACCAGCGCCTCATCGGCGCCCCGCCCGGCTATGTGGGATATGACGTTGGCGGCGAACTTACGAACGCAGTACGAGAGCGACCATTTTCGGTCGTTCTGTTTGATGAGATCGAGAAGGCGCACCCCCGCATCCTCGATAAGTTCCTGCAGGTGCTGGATGACGGCGTTCTAACGTCTGGCCGAGGCGATCGCGTCTACTTTTCCGAAGCCTTCATCGTCTTCACCTCCAACCTGGGCATCTACAAGCAGGAGGCGGATGGAACCCGTGTCGCGAATGTGGCTGCTACCGACAACTACGCCACCATCAAAGCCAAGGTCCTCGACGAGATCAAAGGCTATTTCACCACCACGCTCAACCGCCCGGAGTTGCTGAACAGGATTGGGGACAACATCCTGGTTTTCGACTACATCCGGCCCGAGATCGCCCAGCAGATTTTTGATCAGATGCTTTCGTCCATTGAGCGGGACGTATTGACCGGGCAGCAGATCTCCGTCGAGATCTCGCCGACTGCGCGAGCGAAGCTAGCCAATTTGTGCCTGTCCGACCTTTCCAACGGTGGCCGGGGCATCCGCAACAAGCTTGAGACCCTTCTGATCAATCCCTTGGCTCGGGCTGCATTTGATGCTGGCATCGTTGCAGGTGGCCAAATCCGCGTGGAAGATTTCGTCGCCGATGACGCCGGAACCCCACGCCTGCAGCTTGCGTCCGGACCGGCGTGATGGACGATACACCGATAGACATCTCGCGCATTCACTTCCCCATAAAGTCCCTGGGACCAGGTTTGCGCATTGGGATCTGGCTCCAGGGCTGCTCCATCCGATGCCCAGGCTGCATCTCGCTCGACACCTGGGCAACAGGGCGAGGGAAGACAACGGTCGAGCGGGTTGTTCAAGCAATTGAGCCATGGCTCGATAGAGCTGACGGGTTCACGATCTCCGGGGGAGAACCATTCGATCAACCCCGTGCACTGTTCCACCTTCTGCAGGCTATTCGTAGTCGGCACGAAGGCGACATACTCGTCTACTCCGGTCACCCATTGGAGGCCTTGCCAATTGGTGACTTCAGCGGACTGATCGACTCCCTAATCTCGGATCCACTGCTCATCGACCAGCCTCAAACGCTGCCGCTGCGCGGTAGTGATAACCAGAGACTTCATCTGCTGACGAGTTTGGGCCGTAACAGATTTCAGTTCGCACGTGCAGCGGGCGAGGCCATGCCATCAACGCTCGACATCATGTTTGATGACGCGCGAGGCGATGTGTTCTTGGCGGGAGTTCCACGTCGGGGCGACCTCGTACGCCTGCAGGAGATACTTGAAGCAGCCGGTCACAGTGCCGGCATTACTGAAGACAAGCAGCGGTACAGATGACTACGACCACCCTTGAGAGATACAGGCTTTGCCCGAACTGCGGCAGCCACAGGCCCGAAGACGAGATGGTCTGTACGAACCTGATCGATGGTCAAGCATGCTTTTGGCCGTTGGCTGATCAGCCCCTGGTCGAGCGGGTGCCTGAAGACCAATCGGCACCCGTTGCCCCGCCACAAGCCCGTGATCGAAAGTGCGTAAACGGTCATCCTATGGCGGACGACATGGAGATCTGCTTCGTTTGTGGCGCAGATCCTTCGGGCGTTGGCGAAGTGGCTATCCGAACAGGTCAACAGACCAGCTTAGAGACGCCGACGGTGCTCGACGTAGAGCCCGGAATTCTGATCGACGGTTACTCTAACTTCCGCCGTGTGCCCGGGCAGGCATCGCAACCCTTCGACACCTTCCTTGCCGATGATGGTGAAGGTCAAAGCGTCTTTATCACGGTATACTCAGAGGGCTCAGAGCCAGATCCTGATGTCTACCAGGCACTCAGCCGGCTTTCCCACGATCACGTGCCGGACCTAATAGCAACGGGCCGACATGAAGGAAGAGCCTACGACGTATTCGAATGGATCCCAGGCGGCTCTCTAGCCGAGGCCGGACACATTGGAGGCAATGACCCCAATCTCCTTGTCGAGATCATTCAAGAATTGGCCGGCGTGCTGGCGGGGTTCGAGGAGCTTGGCCTTCGTCACCGCGATCTGAACCCTCGTACCGTCCTTCTGCGCGGCCGATCTCCTCTAGATCTGGTCGTTACCGGCTTCGGCTCGGCGCGTCTCTCGGACTTCGATCTTGAATCCGTCGCTCCTCTGGAGTTGACGCGATACTCCGCACCAGAGGCAATCGTCGGAGCGGTAAGTGCTGCCTCAGATTGGTGGAGCCTCGGCATCATCGTGCTGGAACAGGCTACCTCTGGTAGATGCTTCGACGGTACCAACGAGCAGGCATGGCGACTTCACGTCGTGACCCGCGGTGTCGAGGTAACGCCACTCGTTGACCCGCGCATTCGCCAGCTGCTGCGAGGCTTGCTCGCACGCGATCCACATGCCCGGTGGTCTAGCGGCCAGGTTCGACTCTGGTTGCGCAATGAGTACGTCGATACCCCCGACGAAGAGCGACCGATCGTAGGCGAGGGAAACGGCACCGAAATTTCGCTTGGCGGGAGAGACTACACCCGAGCAGATCAGTTTGCTCTGGCTGCGGCAGAACCCGACAACTGGGACGAGGCGCAGGAGCTTATCCTCTCGGGTAGAGTAGGCACGTGGCTAAGCGCCGCCCAAATCGAGGGGAAAATACAGGCTCGCTTCCGACGGGCTGTCGGCAACGAGAACATTGCCGGCGAATACCGTCACGCCCTCGCGCTGATGGCGATGAATCCGGAACTGCCTCTGACGATCCGAGGCGAGATCGTCACGCCGGCGTGGCTCCTAAGCCATCCGGATGACGGTTACGAGATCGTCGTAGGCGAAGTCGGACAGCAACTCGAGCAGTTTGACAAGGCATCGTGGATTGTCGCCTTGGCATCGCGAGCTGAGGCCGTGCGCGATCGTGCGCGGCTGCTAGAGATCGAGCTTGATGAGAGCCGGCTCAGAGTAGCGCTGCTGTCGACTTCCCGGCCGAACCTCGAGGCCGAGCGTGACGTCATGCGCCGGGTGTATCCCGATACAGACCACGCCGGTCTCGCCTCGATCCTTGAACGTCCCCGGCTATCAGATGAAGACCTCATTATCCTCGTCAGCGCCGCGACACAGCAGTTCGTGCCACTCGCCACCCTGGTGTCCACAGCCACTGATTTGGCAATACGCACGCAGGTGAAGCTCGACCCCGAGGCGACCGAGAAGCTTTTCGTGATGCCGCGTCGGGAGATATTTGCCCTTGTCGACCAGCGCACAGCCAACTTCGCAAGATGCGACATTCCCTCGATCGATGAGTGGGTGGATACTTTCCGCGTCGAACGCCGGATGTCGTTGCCGCGTGCCGCGGTTCTTCTCGCCGTTCCGGAAGAGCGCTGGAAGGAACCGCCAAAGCAGCAGTACATCGCAAACTTGCTGAACCATTTCGAAAAACGGGTAACTGGTACAGTTTCGCGTGGCCCACTTGCTCGCTTCAGCATTGGCAAGACAACGCCGCGCCTTGACCTGATGGAGTTGGGCACGGCATTGCGACCGGCCGAGTCGATCCTGAACCACCTCATAAGCAGAACGGATGCGCCCGTACCGCTTGATCCGTCGGCCTATGCAGGCGACGAAAACAGAGAGAGTCGGTTCCGACGGCTGATCAGCCACGCCCAAACCTTCCGGCGCGACACTGGCTTGGATGGACGCACCCTCGGTTTCCCATTCCTCGTGGTTAGAGAAGCTAGATCGGCAACGTCAGATGCCGAGGCCCGGCCACGTGTTGCCCCGGTACTTCTGTGGCCTATAGCGATTGATCTGCCGCTCGGAGGCGGCTCCGCAACTATCGCCTTCGACAAGGAAAGGGAGGAGGTTCGCCTTAATCCCGCCCTTGAGACCATGTTGCCGCCTAACGAAATGCAGCGCTGGCGAGCAGCGCTGAACGAGCTGCTCAGCCGTGGGGCCGTTCGCTACTCGGACGTGATCGATGTCTTTGGCTCCCATGCCGCACCACGCTCGCGTTCGTTGGAACGGCTCATTTCAAGGGATGCCAAGGTCCCGGTAGGCACCTTCCAGCTGCACGCCTCGGCAGCGCTTTTCAATGCTGAGTTCGCTGGCCAAGCCATTGCCGAAGATATGAGGCAGATGGTCCGGATGCCGCCGGCGGGCACGGGACTAGAAGCAGTTTTGCGCATTGTTTCCGGCAACCAGGAAGCCGAACAAATCGCCGCCTCGGAGCGGGATCGTTTCCTTGTTGCGCCAGCTGACCCGTCGCAGGAAGCAGCAGTATTCCAGTCACGCGCCAACCCGGGTCTGCTTGTCGAGGGGCCGCCCGGCACCGGGAAAAGCCAGACCATCGTGAATGTGGTTACCGATGCCATCGGGAGAGGCGAGACGGTGCTCGTCGTCTGCCAGAAGCAGGCGGCGTTGAAAGTCGTCCAAAAGAGATTGGAGGCCGAGGGCCTGGGGGACCGACTGTTCCTGGTAGTCGACGTCAACAAGGACCGAGAGGCGGTCGTCAAGGCAATCCGAGAGCAGCGAGACAAAGTCCGCCAAGCCCCGGAGGGCCGTCTCACCAGTCTCTTAAGGCAACGGGACGACAAAATCGCGCGGATCGAGACGCTCGAGCGCGAGGTGGATGGGACCCACACAGCCCTCCATCAGGCCGATGAGATTACGGGACTGAACTATCGCGACATCCTCGGCCAACTCATCGAGCTGGAAGAGTCGGGTAGCTGGATCGCTGCTGCGGAACTGCGACCGCTACTGGGCATGCTTGCGCCCAGCGAAGTCTCCGTACTCGAGGAGACGTGCGGTCCTCTTGCCAGGCTGTGGCTGGAAGCTGGCTACGAAGGCAGTCCACTTGCGGTCCTGAAGCCCTTCGCGGTTGACCCGTCGGTTGTCGCTTCGTTTGAGAGCCAGCTCACCCAGTTTGCGGCAGTGGAGGCAGCGCGCGATCGTATCAATCAGACCACCCCGGCGTCGCCTGAGGTCGATGACGTCGATACATACAAAGGGTGGCTAGGGCAATCAGGCCAGATGCTCGAGTCCAGTTCCGGTAGCATACTTGCTTACCTTCGGGTCTGGTGGGAACTGTTCCGAGAAGCGGGCCAAACCTCAGAAGGCGACCTGATCCTTAGGCGTGTTGAGGAGCTTGGCCGCACGCTTGCATCGCTGCCACCGGATCAACATGACGATGCGCTGTTTCCTATTCTTCTGGCCCTGAATGATGGTGACGCCACGCGGCTGAACGCAGACGTCGTCACCTCCCTCTCAAGCCCCGGTTTCTTCGGATTTTTGAACTTTGGGCGGCACGCGCGTGTTGGTCGCGTAAAGGCTTTTCTTAAAGAGCATTCGCTGAAGGCCGAAAAGCCCTCTAAGGCACGTCTCCAGAGTGCGCTTGAACTCGAGCTTTCCCTTAGACCGCTTCGCCGGGAGATGAACGACATCTGCGCCGCCCTCGGGGTGGCGCAATTGGACGGCGCTTCGCTTAGCAGCCTCCGGGACTACCAAAGCGCTCTCTACACAACTCTGGGGGCAATTCGTCCTCTGGCCATGGCGGTATTGTCTTGCCCTTGGCCTGACGAGGCAGTTGCGGCCGTGGCCACCCAAGACCCAAGCGCCTTTGCCTCGATCCGAGAACGTATGCAGGGTGCGTTTGCCCGCAACGATGCAAGGCTCGCTAGCGGCACCTCATTGGCCCAACTCGAAGCGTGGTTTGGGCCTGAGTGGGTGGAAGCGATCAAGAGCACCATCAAGGCGGGACAAACCACTTCCGCTCGGCTGGAAACCATTCGAGCGGCGGTCCCGCGACTGAGTGCTTACCAACGATTCCGGCTACGAGCGGCGGCGTTGCCGACGGAAGCACTCCAGATCTTCTCCATTCTCAGGCAGTGGGATGATCAACTCGAAGTCGTCTCCAGGAATGAGGTCGACGCCTTGGTGCGTCGAACGATCCGCCGAGAGGCACTGTTGGCGTGGAAGGGACGTGTTGAGACGGCGCTCCCTGACCTTCTCGTGGAAGAGAGCGAAATCAATCAGAAGGTCGCGAGCCTCGCTGTGCTTGATAGCGAGGTTTTTGCCCTGAACAGGCAAATCCTCCGATTGGACATCGACCCAAACCGACTTGGTACGTCCTCAGGCTGGGAGGACCTTACACGTCTGCGCGGACCGAGGGCTCGCCGGCTGCGCGAGGTAATAGATCTCGGGCGGGACATGGGCCTTATGAGAATGCGACCGATCTGGTTGATGAACCCGGACGTTGCAAGTCGGCTCCTGCCTCTCAAGTCGGCCCTGTTCGACGTAGTCATTTACGACGAGGCGTCGCAGATGCCGGTTGAGTTTGCTGTCCCGACCCTGTTCCGTGCCAAGAGAATTCTGATCGCCGGCGACGAGAAGCAGATGCCCCCGACCAGCTTCTTCGCCACGCGTATCGACGATGACGAGGAGGAAAACTCAGACGACGCGTTCAATGATGCCGTCACAGAGGTCGAAAGGACGGCGCAAGAAGAGGCGTGGAACCGCCGGGAAGTGAAGGATTGCCCGGATCTTCTGCAGCTGGGCCGCGGGTCGCTCCCCGCCACTACGCTTCAGATTCACTACCGATCAAAGTACCGGGAACTGATCGACTACTCCAACTCGGCTTTCTACCGCGGCGATCTCAGCGTGCCTGCGAGCCATCCCGCTGAAGAGATACGTCGTGTACGTCCTATCGAGGTCATACGCGCCGACGGAATCTATGAGGCCCAAACCAACCAGATCGAGGCGGAACGCGTCGTGGAGGTGGTCGCTGGCTACTGGAAGCAATCATCGCCACCGAGCATTGGGGTGGTGACGTTCAATAGGAAGCAAGCAGACCTCGTCGAAGAGGCGTTCGAGAAGCGAGCGGCGTCAGATACACAGTTCCTGCTTGCATATCGCCGTGAACGCGATCGCACCCAGAACGGCGAAGATATGGGCTTTTTCGTCAAGAACGTTGAAAACGTTCAGGGCGACGAGCGCGACATCATCGTCTTCTCCACAACCTTCGGAAAAGACAAACACGGCGCATTTCGAAGGATGTTTGGTGTGCTGGGACAGGCGGGCGGAGAACGACGCCTCAACGTCGCAGTGACACGTGCCCGCGAGAAGGTTGTCCTCGTCACCTCGATGCCAACGCAGCAGATCGGTGACTGGCTCAAGGACGGAAAGGTCAATAAGCCGAGCGACTACCTGCAAGCCTACATCGACTATGCCGAGCGGCTCAGCGACGGAGAGCTCGACGCTGCACGGTCTGCCGCAAAGCGACTGAACAGCGGCACGAGTGCCAATCGAAACATCGATGACGACGACGCTGAGAACGGTTTCGTGCGGTCAGTGGGACGTTTTCTGCAAGAGCTGGGCTTCGATGCCGTGCCGTCCAGAACCGGCGATGCATTTCGTTTGGATTTTGCAATCAAGAACCCAAACACAGGCCTGTTTGGCCTAGGTATCGAATGCGACGCACCTAGGCATGGACTGTTGGTAAGGGCGCGAGCGCGAGAGATATGGCGCCCAAAGATCCTGTCTCGCGAGATCCCAAACCTGCATCGCGTTACTAGTAAGAATTGGTACGCGGAGCCCGAGGAGGAGCGGGCGCGGCTCAAGGCAGCGGTCGAGGCGGCAATGGTGTGAGGGCAAGATGAGCGGACCAAAAGTAGTGCGCGTTGTCACGCGGGAAGAGCTGGAGGCAGTCTGCAACCGTCTCGTGTCACAGGTTCGTGCAGCCGCAGCCGACCTAGTCGGAACGCTCAAGCGCACAAATCTTTATTCGGACGACCTGGCGACCGGGATCGAGGCGCGCATCAGCACGCTTTCCAACCGGATCGCTAAGGGGGACTTCGGAACCGTACAGCGCGAAGCCCCAGCTGTTGCTGCATTCTTCCGTCAAGAGACAGCGAGATACCTGCAGATTGCTATCGAGGCTGCGGAGAAGGACCGACTGGAAAGGCAGCGTCTGACCGATGCGGCCCGCAGCGTGCGGGATGTACTGGAACAACAAGGCAAGCCCGTCCCTGCAGAACTTAACACAGTCATTCAGCACGTTCGAAAGGCCAAATCTGGTGACCTGACTCAGATGCGCCAGGTTGTCGACAGTGCCATGCGGACCTTGTCGACCTCTCCGCCAACTGGGTCCGCGGCCTCAGCGAGCCTCGCTGCAAGTTTATCCCGCGGGCTAACATCACAGGGCCTGGCAGACTGGATGAAGGGGAGTAGCCAGAACGCTCTACCTAATCAGTTATCGAAATGCTTGGCGGAACTTGAGGTTCTGGGAGGAGAAGCAGCCGTCGATCTGCTCCGACAGCGTATCGCAGCCATTGAAGGCGAGCCAAGTTCGGACAGGCGACGATTGCTATCTGACTCGCTCCTGATCGATGTCGCCGGGCAACTCAAGACGCTCCGAATGGCGCGAGACAGGCGAGCGGAACTGTCGCTACTCCTGTCCGAACTCGAAGCCTTGCCGACGATGGGTACCTCCAACCTTCGTGCTCAGGTTAATTCGATGCTGGCCGCCGACGACTTCGATGGCGCCGAGGATATTCTGACTGCCGGACGAAAGGTGATCGACGATGCGGCCCTCCGACTGGCGGCAACCTCACGTCGACAGGCGGTACTTCAGGGGTTGGCTTCCCTCGGATATGAGGTACGCGCGGGCATGGAGACCGCCTGGGCTGCGAATGGGACCGTCGTCGTCTCCCGACCGAACGCTCTGGATTATGGCATCGAACTCGGCGCTCCACCGGACGCTTCGCGACTGCAGATGCGCGTGGTTGCGGCCGAGTACCCCACCACACCAAGAAATCGACAGCGCGACATTGATCAAGAAAACATGTGGTGTGGCGAAGTCGGCGACCTGGTCACGTCGCTTGCTACCGCCGGCACTGAGATCGTCATCGAGCGATCGCAACCGGTTGGAGCTCAACCGCTGAAAACCACAGCATCCCTTGGCATCTCGTCGGCCGACGTTGATGCGAGCCGGCCAGCAAGCGCAGGCAAAGCTGCCGTACGAAAATAGCCTGCAGGACCAAACTGTCGTACCCAGACCCTGCGGTGCTGACGTTGGCGCCGGCACACCACTTCATGTTGTTGCGAGACGACCGCTGGGCTGCCTACATTGTGTGTGGGTCGTGTTCCTTGTTTAGGATTCGCACGATGGGGGACGTTGGTGCTATTTGGATCGCTTAATCCTAATATTTTCATGATCTTCGCAGGTGAGAACCGCTTTCTATACGAGCACGTGCTCATCGGCATTTACGACGATTGCTTCGGTGCGGACCTGCTCTTCCCTACACAGAACGAGCTCGTTGGCATCGTCTACGACATACTCGCGCGGCGCCCTGAGCTTTGGCATGATGAAGGGCGACTGGTTACGTTGGACGAGGTTTCATCAAGGGGTCGT
Organism: Pseudomonadota bacterium; assembly: GCA_023415605.1. Classification (GTDB taxonomy): domain Bacteria; phylum Pseudomonadota; class Alphaproteobacteria; order Rhizobiales; family Devosiaceae; genus Devosia_A. Next base: position 22,385 of record JAEZKB010000199.1, on the reverse strand, counting down.
CGCCTCCGGCCACGCCACAAACCAGATGGCAACCCCGATGCCACGTCAGATGCCATGGCGCGGGCTCGGCACATCTACGGCCGGCTTGTACAAACCGGCTGGCTGGAGGAGAGCCGCTACGGACTACGCGTAACCGTCGATATGCCGGCAGGAGCGATGCGTCTGGCGGAGTTTCTGTCCTCGCTACGCACGGGCCCTACCGAGCAGTTGGGCGGGCTGATCATCGAGGTAAAGAACGCTCTCGATGGGGTGCGCTCGAATGCCAAGCAGAACGCATTGGGCCTACACAAGGCGGCGCATGATGCGGTCGCGTTCGGGCGCTACCTGCGAAGTGTGCTGTCCGCTCTGCGCGAGATCGACCGGCAAGTGCTGGCCTCCGAGAACCTCAACGAGAGGCTGCAGCGGTACTTCCAGGACTTTGTTGAACGTGTCCTGCTCAAGGACTACGCGGCTATTGCGACAACGGCCCATCCTTATCGCTTCAGGTTTGCCATTTTCGACGCTGTTCAGGCACTCGAGGACTCGCCCGTCGATCTGGAGAGCCTGTCGCAGGCTTACAGGGAGGCGCGTTTGGCCGAAACGGAGGAGGCTGCTCGCGAACTCGTTTTTGAGGATCTAGATCGTGTTCGGCGGGTGTTTCATCGCATCGACGAGGCGTTTCAGCGGATCCAGCAGCATCGCACCCAACTTGAGGTACGACTCCGAAATACTGTCCGATACGCGGGACGACGCGCTGAGGCCTACCTGAGGCGAAGCCAGCAAGTGATCGCGGGGCTGGACCGGGTCGTTGAGGCTGGTCGCGGGCGCCCTTCCGCCACGATAGAGGGGCACCTGGAGCTCGTTCGCACTCCGTTTTCACCGTCTCTACTGGCCAAACCGCGGGGCGAACGCCTGCCCGTAGAAGTCGCGGCGCTGGCATTGCAAACTGCCGAGCCCATCCACCAGCTGAGGCGGCAGCTTGAGCGCGAGTACCTGGCACGAATTACCGTTCGGCCCCAGCAAGTGTTGGAGTTTCTCGATCGTCGCGTCACATGGTCAGGAATGTCGGCAAGGGACCTCACGATCGATAGTCTGGACGACTTTCTTGCCTTTGAAGCGCTTCGGCGTGCTGTGCGTGGCATAGCGGGATACGAGCCCGACGACGACCTCGGACGGCAGCTTGCGTCTCGGTACGAATTCGAAGTCGGCCAAGCTGGCCTGGTCGATAATGACTGGATCACGTGCGAAAATTTCCGGATTCGCAGGACGGCTCCAACTCTAGTGGGAGCGTGATCGAATGCTCGTTGAGTTTCGTGACCTTGAGGCCCGTGACCCACGCGTGATGGATCGCGTTGCGCTGACCATTCACCACCTTATGCGTCATCAGTTCATCCACACCGGAGACCGCGGTTCAGCACCTCTATTGGAGATCCTTCGCCGGCCGCATATCGAGACACTGATCTCGGACTATTTCGACAGCGCAGGCTATCGCTTGGTGACGAGAGAGAGCGAGGGCTGGGCGGGAATATTCCCTGACGTTGAACGGGTCGGCCAACCCAAAATGACCATCAACGAAACGCTGGTCTTGTTGGTCATCGCATGCCTTTGGCAGGAGGGCATTCAGGACGGCACCGTCGGGGACTTTGGCACCGTTCTGACCACACTCAATGAAGCCTACGACTCCTACCTCGATCTGGTATCTCGCTCACGACGACCGGCATTGGCCATCGCAGAGTTTCGGGACAACGTTCAGGAGCTCGGACGCCGGGCCGTGGTCAAGCTCCACGCGTTTGACGACGAAGGTCAGGACCAGGAACTGGTTATCAGGCCGATCGCAGTCATGCTTGCCGGCGACGATTTTCTCGCGTCACTGGAGAGCTTCATCCGACAAAATCCTGTGCCCGAAGAAGCCGCAGATATTGCCGTCGATGCAGCTGATGGGAGGGCCGAGGAATGATCGAGCTCACGGGCCTAAGCCTGGTCAACTGGCACTTGTTCACGGCCGAGGAGATCAACTTCGCCGGCAACTCGGCCATCCTTGGGAAGAACGCATCCGGCAAGTCGACGCTCATCGATATGATCCAGACGGTGATGACCGGGGGGTCGGGCGGGTTGTATCGCTACAACCAGTCCGCCGGAGAAGGCGGGGGGCAGTCTGACCGTACACTGCGCAGCTACTGCCTCGGTCAGACCGATCAGGGTGTCACACTTCGCCAGCAAGGCATTACCCATATCGCCCTCAAGTTTGGCGGTGCTGCTCGGCTGCGCCCTGTGACACTCGGGCTCTGCATCGAAGTTGCCGCGAACGAGGAAGCACGCGTTGTCGGCCGCTACGTTGCGGACGGCGTAGCAGTCGCCCGCGACGACTTGGTCGAAATGAAGGATGGCACACTACATCCGGCCGCATGGGCCACAGTGCGTGCCCGCTTAAGGCTGGCCTGCCAACAGGCAGGTGGCGACCTCTTTGAACATCAGCCGCCAACCGCAGCGAGGGTCTTCATCCGGGAGTACATGCGCGTGCTCTTTACCGGGCGACGCCAACCCGATGCCGATCGCTTCATCAAGGCCTTCATCATGGCTCTATCGTTTGAGGAGATGAAGTCCGTAGAGGCCTTTGTTCAGCGCTACCTGTTGGCGAAGGATGACATCAATATCGCCGACCTGCGCGAGTCCATTCAGCGTTACCAGCAAATCCAGCGGGATATTGTCGAGCTTGAAAAGAAGCTCGTGATGCTCAAGCCGATCGATGCAGAAATCCAGCGCTTCGAACAACTGCTGGAAAAGGAAGACATCGGCGAGAGAATGCGGAGGCTGGCGGTTCTGCTGGCAAGTGGCAAGGAGCACTACTCGCTACTTGCGCAGCGTCGCACTAAGCGACGTGAGCTGGCATCACTTCGAGACGAACTACAGCGCATCAGCGACGACGTAGAAGTCGCGGAGCGGGAGATTGCAAGTGTCCGAGCACAAATCGAGGCCACGGGCGCCGAGGCGCAGCGCCACGCCCTACGTAAGGAAATTGAGCTGGCAGATCGAGATCGCCAAGGTCTCATTGATCGCCTGAAGGCGCGGTTCCAGCCCGTGGCAAAGGCCTTGGAGCTATTGCAACATCGCGATCGCCTGCAGTCGATGGGTGTTGGCCTGGGGCAGCTGTCGATCGAACTCGAGCAGATAAATCGAGAGGGGCAAGGTCTGTCCCCACCCGCGTGGCCCAAAAGCCCCGAGTATATGGAGCAGCTCGTAGGCAAAGCCGCGGAGCAGGCAAAGGATCGAGCTCAACGGGTGGAGATCAAGAGGGACGAAACGACTGCCCTTCGCGTTGAAAGTCAGAAGCGCATCTCAGAGCTCACGGTGCAGCTAAATGAGGCCCGCCAAGGCCGGGTCGTACTTCACCAGCGCACCACTGCCCTAATCGAAGTACTTCGCGCCGCCGGGTTCAAACCACGAGCTCTCTGCGAGGTTATCGACGTTGTCGACGAGAACTGGCGCGACGCTGCAGAGGCGTTGCTCGGGCGAGATCGAGAAGCAGTTATCGTAGATCCCGAGCACGCCGAACAGGCAGTATCGATCTTGCGGCGCGATCGGGATCGGTTCCCTGGTTGTCGCATTGCCAATACCCGTAAACTTGCTGGAGCACAGTTTCGTGGAGACCCAGGCACGCTGGCCGCAACGATCGACGGTACCGACAATGTAGCCATGGCCTTCGTGGTGTTCAGGCTCGGAAACGTCCGACTGTCGGAGCACCAGGCAGACCTGATGAGTCAGGGTCGCGCGATCATGCGTGATGGCAGCTACTATGACGGTCTGGTTGTCGAAGTTAGGCGTCCTGAAGGGTTGAAGATCGGGCGAGTTGCAGCCTCCCTGATGTCCGACGTGATCAAGAAAGACATCAGCGACGAACAGCAAATCCTGGAGACCCATCGGCGAAACGAGAACTTCCTATCCGACGTGTTCCAACGCCTGGTTTTTCTATCGGCCGAAGTACCTCCTGCGGAGCGGCTTGACGCAATCACCATCGCTCTGACTAGTGCCGAGGACCGCCGGGCGGACCTGAAGGTGCGAATTGACAATGTGGGGCTGCAAATCGATCCCAGGCTTCGCGAGGAGCAAGCTCGGCTTGGGATGTTGATCCGCAGCCTCCGCGACGATCATGGCGAGCGTCGAGAAGCCGCCGGAGGACTCGACCGCGAGATCAGGGAACTGGACACCCGGATCGGTGGCGGAGCGTCCACACCGGGGTCCAGGTACGCGTTCAACCATGCCTTGGGTCAGTTCCGCGATCGTCTACGCCTGGTGTCCGTTTTCCGTCATCTACGTCCGATCTTCGTTGAACGCCGGGGACAAAGGACAGACAGCAAACTCGCCGACGACCTGGTCACTGAACTGGAACGCTTAGCCTCGACCCGCCAGCAGACCGACCTGAAGATCCGAGACGATATCATCAGCTACTGTATGGCGTTCACGGCTCAACGTCCCTTCGATCGCGACTCGAAGGTCATCGGCGATATCAAGCCGTGGGTGACCGAGACGATCGCCCTGCTCGAGGGGAATGACCTGATGCTCTATCGGCGACAGGCGGATGAAGCAGCCGAACGCATCACATACCTTTTCCGAAGCTCCTTCGTACACGAACTCAACAGCCGCTTCCGCGCCCTTGAAACCGAGATCGACGACCTGAAATCGGCCCTTCGAAGTAAGCGACTACATGGCGAGGTTTACTCGCTGCACGCACAGGTCCGACCCGAGTTTCGGCCGCTTTATGACCTCGCCCGGGCTAGCGAGTCCGACGACCGCGTGCTCAATCTCCTCTTCAGCGCGACCCCTGAGGAAAACCATCCACTCGCCCCAGCAATCGCACAGGTCGAAGGTCTCCTACGTGATCCGGATGCACGCTTTGAAATCTTTCAGGACTACCGCAACTACTACAACTTCGACCTGAGGATGCGTGATGCTAACGGCTACGAGACCAGCTATGACCGGCGCCGTGGAGTAGCCAGTGGGGCAGAGCGACAGGTACCGTTCTACGTCATTATCGGCGCGGCGCTTTCTAGCATCTATCATGGCACACGAAGGTCGGCTGACGCTGAGCTAGGATTAGGTCTCGCCGTGTTCGACGAGGCGTTCAGCAAGATGGACGGCCAAAATCAGAGGACGATGCTGCGGTTCTATAACGAGATCGGTTTGCAGGTCGTGATCGCTGCCCCTTCTGAGAAGCGGGCAGTCGTTTACGAAAACCTCGACAGCGTGGTGGACGTGTATCGATACGGCCGCCACGCTGAGCTTGAGGTCTCTCAGATAAAGCAGCGCGCTCGGCAGGCGATGTGGGATGCAAACCCCGAGCATCTGAGCGACGAAGACCTTCTTCTGCGAATGGCCGATGCGCCAACCGCCCAGGGTGACCTTAGGCCGACAGACGAAGATGAAGCAGTTCACTGACTTCAACCTCATGGTCGACGACTTCCTCCAACGGCTAGAGGCGAATGCGGAAGCCAAACGTCTTCTCGCTAGCCTTGGCGAGTTTGGGAGCATATCCGCCCAAGATGACTTTCTCGCCGAACTCGCATTGCTGGAGCAGGCTGGCGGACTGGTGGTGAAGCGGAAGCGCGTTGACGGTGTGGACACAGTAGCCAATGTCCGCATCGGGGACCCTGCGGTGCTCTACCGACATCGCGGCCGGACACCGTCGCGCCAGGCGGCCGACGAGGCCCTTGAGGCCATACGCAAGCGCACCGACCTGCCCGATGGCTTCCGGCCAATCATCGATGAGGTCGCTGCCGCCTGGTCTCGAAATGTATCATGGCTGGGAATACGGAAGGGCGAAGCACAAATCCTCTGGCGCGTGTTCAGCCTTGCACAGAGCTTGGGAACCCTGTCGCGAACCGCTGAGGCACCTATCGACTTTCGCACTCTGTCGCGCCGGGTCTCGGGCGATAGTAAGGTTCTCGAGCAGCAAATTAGACCAACCGTTGCGCTCGTCAGGCGTCTTTATCCCGACCCTGACTACAAGGATCTTGCTGATGACGAGTTGCTCTCGTCACTGGGTATCGAAAAGCTGTCACAGCCCTTGCTTATAGGCGGCCCGGTGATACTTGATGACCAACCACTTCAAAACCTGTCATTCATCGGGGTGCCGCCTGAGCAGCACAACCTTCTGTCAGTCAGCAACGCCGAGTACGTTCTGACCATTGAGAACTACACCTCTTTCGTCCGGCACTGCCGCGAGGTGAACAAGAGTCGAAACGGTGTCGTCATCTTCACCGGAGGCTTTCCCGCTAGGTTGGTTCTGACAGCGATCACTGAGATCGCCCGCCGGCTTAGAGCACCGACGTACCATTGGGGCGACATTGACCCCGGTGGTCTGCGCATATTCGTTCACTTGGAAAGCACGCTGCGTCAGCTCAATATCCAACTTCGTCCGCATTTGATGGATGTTGGGACGCTGGCAATCCATGGTCAAGAAAGTAATGCACCAGTGCGACCGCTCATAAAGGGAGGAGCGTCGCACTCCGCGATCTCCGAGCTTTGGGACAAGTTGGCGGAGGCCAAGCCTAACATATGGTTGGAACAGGAGGAGCTCGATCCGGCTCCTCCTCGCCTGCACTGAGCGATATATGCGAATGCGGGGCTGCAACCCCGCCGCAAGCCGGCATTTCAATCACCGGGCGCGGGCGCGAACGACTTGGCAAAGGCTTGGATCTGTTTGATAACCTCCGGGTCCAATCAAAGGGCTGAGTGGTTGCGTGGCACTCGAACGACGGGTCAGCACGCGAACTAATCGAAGCAGCCGATGGATGGCAAAGGTGAAGGGCAGAACCAGCGCAGTCGGTAGCCTCAATCATCAGGCAGCATGCCAGCATACGGAAGCAGCCGTAGCGCTGCGTCAATGGCCACTTCAACTTCGGCGATCTGAGCATCGAACCCTGCAGCCATAACCACCCGGGGAACAGCGATCGACAGCGATGCCGTACCTCCCAACTGCATGATGTGCATGTCGGCGGGGAGCTCGTTCCTTCGTGCCAGTAGTTCGTCGATGTGTCGTCCAGTGAAGCCAAGTTGGACGACGTCCTGATCGATTTTGTAGTGAAGTTGCACTCGCTTAGGGAAAGCGTGCCCTTTCATGATGATCCAATTGGATTTGCTTCCCTTGTTGCCCGGTTCGGCCATATTCAGCTGCGGATATCGGCTCCGCAGGTGAAGATAGAAGGCTCGCTGGAAGGCGGTGTTGGCCTCGTTCACGGTCATCACATAACCGCGCCGGCCATGCTCGATTGCTTCCATGAGCACATCCCTCCTCCAGATCGCCCGACGATCGCCACCAGCCTCGAAGTAGCTGGCGATAGCTTCGTAGGGCACCTGAAATTGATAGCCTCCGCCTGTTGCGAGCGCCGCCAGGTAACGAGATGGGGCACACATCACGGTCAGGTACCTGTCGAACTTGCCCGCGTCGCGGTTCTTGGCACCCCTGACGTGATACCTTTCGGCTTGTTGATGCTGCTCCGGCGCTCCGATCTTGTTCTCGACAAGGATACCAACCCGCTGCCCCTCGACGGTGACGCGCAGCAGCAGGTCCGTTTCGCCGTACGAATCCGAAACACTGTGCCATGCCGCAGCGTCGCTGACCGCTTCGAGCCCGACTTGAGCACAGAACCAATCCACGAACGTGTCGCTAACGTGAAACTCCTCCATCAGCAGCAGGTCTATGTCCCGCTCATGCACCCTGACTAAGTACCTGCCGAAGTTCGCATCCATGGCTCGTTGTCCCCAGCAGCTGTTGGCGTTACGCCCGCAAAAGGCGTGGCCAGTTCGACATAGCGGCAAAACGCGTTCACTAGTCTCATCTGCCGCGGAGTCTTGCAGTCAGCTTCGAAAAGTTCAGGCGACGCCACCACAATCGTTTGACACTTGGCCCTTGAGACGGCCACGTTGAAGCGATTAGCGCTGTAGAGAAATTCCATGCCTCGTGGAGCATCAGCATGGCTCGACGTGGCCATCGAATAGACTGCTATGGGCGCCTCCTGGCCCTGAAATTTGTCTACCGTTCCAATTCGCGCGGTGGGCAGCCGCTTGGTAAGCTCGAAGACCTGGGCGTTGTAGGGAGCGATGATGAGAATATCGTCGATTGCAATGGATCGTTGAACTCCATTCCGATCAACCCACTCTGCCTCGGAGCCCACCACCGACTCCACGATCTTAGCAATCGCAGCCGCCTCCTCAGTCGAGACATTTCTGTTGCCCCTGTGCGGAACAGGAAAAAACGTCAGGCTAGGCGCACGACCTTCTTTACTGATGACGAGCTGTCGTTCGCTGCCCTCAACGGACAGAAGCTTGCTCTCGTAGAACTGCTCTGAATCAAAGGCGCAGATCTCAGGGTTCATGCGCCAGGTAGTCGGGAGGAAAAGGCCTTGATCATGGGTGATGGTTTGATGGCCGGCAAGGACATGCTCCAGCGCTGAACAACCTGTGCCGTCTGGATGAGAGCCCTGTGTAGGCTGGTCCAGTTGCTGTGGGTCGCCCAGCAGGATTAGCCTCTTTGCCGCTGGTGACACAGCCAGGACATTGGCAAGCGACATCTGCCCCGCTTCGTCGACAATAAGCACATCAACTAAGTCCTCAGCCTCTTCCCGTGCCCAGAAGAAGCTCGTGGCCCCTGCAACTTTGAAGTCCCCGGATCGTAGGGCATCCACGAGACCGCCGTTGTCGCTGACGAACACCAGGCGATCTAGATCGTCCTCGGGTTCGCCTGGTTTCTGGACGCAGCGAATGTGGGCACGCAACTCGACAGCGGCTTCGAGCACCTTGTCGATGAGATTGCGAATTACTTTGTGACTGTTGGCAGTGATCCCAACCCTCAATCCTCGCTCGACAAACCGGCAAATCATGTGAGCCCCAGTGAAGGACTTGCCTGTCCCCGGAGGGCCCTGAACAGGGAGAACACCGCTTTCGAAGTGATCAGCGATCCGCACTGCAGCGTCGAGCGTGCTCTCTCCGCTCTTGAAGAGATCTTGTCCTCCAAGATCCGGCGGCAACCGCTGAAGGAGTTGTCGCGCGGCTGAGTGCCTGCCTTCCCCAATCATACCCGCGCCAGCGACCTGTTCAGCTATGCGCAGCAGGGAGTCGGCTTGCTGATCGCCTCGAATTATATCGTGCGCAAATAGCGCGTCAGGGTGTATATCAATGGACCTGCCTGTCTTCTTGATGTCGACGGTAAGCTCTGAGGAGGAGACGGCGATAGCTTCGCCCAATTTTTCGCCCCCGGGCAGGAACAGCGTTGCGCCTGCACGGATGTCTGTGTCCTGCTGAGGAAAATGGTAGCGATGGACAGGCAGTTTCCCCTTCGCAGGTACAGCCTCTCCAAAGCGAAGACCGCCCAGCCCCGCCTTCTCGTCAAGAAGATCTTCAGCGGTAAGCGCTTCAAGCCGATACTTTTCCCACCATACAGCCTTCTCCTCACGCCGATGCCAGTCCACGATATTGGCCAGCAACCATCGCGCATGCTGTTCCGGGTCACGAGCCTCGACATCAACTGGAACTTCGACCAGCAGCCGCTCCATGACCCCACTGACGCGCTTCTGACGTTCGGAAAGTTCTGGAGATGCTTCCGGCTGACCCGGTGCTGGCCTTGGCACGTCATTGCCGGCCTTCAGCAGCTCGATGCGGCGCTCCTCGAGCCACTCACGCAACGCAAAAGTCGAAACACAGTCGTCCTGGTTGTAGCCAAGGACGGCCTGCTTGCTGTTGTCATCGACCGAGTTCGAGTCCGCCAGTTCTAGAGCGGCTTGGACAGCCGTAAGGGCAACATTTGCCACGCGAAGCGGAACTTTCCGCTCAAACCCATAGAAGGGCTCCATGCGCTTGATAGAGTAGCTCTCGACGCTTGCCCTCAGGCTGTGTCGAAGGACGCTAAATAGGTCCACAAACCGTCGAGCACGTAGAAGACCATCCAGTTCGTCCTCGCGCGTCGCGTAGCGCCCCATGAGACGCTTGAGCGCAGCGGGCTCGTATGCGGCATAGTGATAGATGTGAAGGTCAGGAAACTGGACCAGTCGATCTTGAACAAAGTCTATGAAGCGCTCGAAGGCGGCCTTCTCATCGGATCGAGAGAAGCACCAATCGCCAACATACCGCGGGGTGCCGTCTGGCTCACGGTAGTGATAGCCGAAAAGGTACTCCAACCCTTGTTCCCCAATGAAAGGGTCCCCTTCAAGGTCGAAGAAGACGTCGCCATCGCTGGGCGTAGGCAGCAGACTGAGACCGTAGCCGGGGACAACGGGTAGGAGCTCGTAGACCACTCTGCCCGCAACGCGAGCTTCGCGCTGCAACCTAGCCTGTCTCGCAACATTCTCCAGGGCCTCGACCGACCCTCGCGTGGGCTTCCAGGCGAGGGGGAGAGGCATCGCTGCGAGGCCTTCCAGGCCATTAACGCCGTGGCCTATGAGTTCCGTAATCTGGTTCTTGGAAATCCCGGCGACGAAACTGAGATGATCGTCGTCCCTCCGACGTTTCTCACAAGTGTCGAACCAACGGCAGACGTCGCAATGCGAAACTGGATCGGGATAAGATGGTTCGCCGTCGCGACCGGCGGTGGCATTTTCAACCGAAGCCCTCACTTTTCGGAAGTAAGCACCGTATTCGTCTAGACGATATGGCTCCTCGACATAGCCGGACCATGGCACCACTACATAAGCAAACTCCGGTTCTGCTCCCTGCATTGCCGACAGCAGATCAGAGTAGAGGCAAAGCTGAAGAACCGTGCCTCCTTTGGTCTCCCGTGCTAGCTTCGTATCCACAACCTCGTAGGACCAGGGACCCAGTACACTCGGACGAGCTACCCTCTTTAGGATGTCAGCACGGCCAGCCCAGCCCTTCTTCAGCAGGGCCGCCTGCACGATGATCTCATCGCCTCGGCGCATGGCTGCGAGCGTTGCCTCTACGGCTCCTTCGTCTACGTCAAAACCTTCGATCTTTGTAATGTGGTCGCCAAGCGATGCAAGGTGGGCAAGGTAAGCGTCCTCGTGCTTCTGTCCGCGCTCCCGAAGGATTTCAAGCAACGGATCCCATCGCTTTGGCGAATCGGTCACCCCGTCTACGACAAGCAAGTCCTGCGCTGTAAGATGACGGCAGTTCAGATGCCCAACAAGATCGCTTGCACTGAGTACGATTTGATCGTGAAGTCTTCGCATGTCGATTTGCTAGCAATGCAGCGTCCAACAATCTAGCTTATTCTCTTGTGCATAGCGAGGCGTCAGCTGCCGCATCCAACCACATGGAACGGCTCTCCATCTATCTGATCGGAGTCACCAACCCACTAGCGCGGCGCCTCGATCATCAGGCCACCACCCGGCGCCCCACATTGGGGCAGGTGAGGGATCGTTTGAGTGCATAGTCTACCTTCGCTGCCAAGCCATGAACCGACGGCAACGCTGCAACGTCAACTATACGCAGCTGCGGAAGCCCACTCGAACAATACCACTCGAGCAATGGAGCAGGCCGTTAGGTCGGCATCTATGTAATCGCCGATTGTTACACGGCCTTGGCCACTTTCGGTGGGTGGTGCGGAACGCGCCTCACTCGTTGCCTCCTGATGCCGGCAGAATTGCCGGCGCGTTGCACTTGCTAGAGATAGCTGCAACAACCCTTCCCTAGTTCCTCGAAGGTAAACCCCGGCGCCTTGTGCACATATTAAGAAACAAAGCAGCGGAAATCACAGGCAAATCAACGGCAGTTCGTCTAAACTTGGCTTGACCGTACCACTTTGCGGTGGTCACAAAAGCAAAGGTATTTGGTGTCAAGAAATGCAGTTGCAATTGGCACAAGTCGAGGGAGAGGCTATGATCATAGAGTTGCTCGGCGCGAGGCAGATGCATGCTGCGCTGTCACGTTTAATCGATACCAGCGAAGAAATCTGGATCGCCGTTGCATGGGGATATAACGGCAAGCTCGCAAACCTCCTCATGGAGAACAGAGCCAAGTTTCAATCCGTCACTTTCGGCCTAAATGGCTTTGCAACGTCACCCGATTTAGTTGATCGCTTGGTCGGAGTGAAGAATGCTTTCATAGCAAAGGCTGACAAGGGAATCTTCCACCCGAAGCTATATCTCTTCCGCAATGGTGACGACCTCGATGCGATCGTGGGAAGTGCCAACTTCACGAACGGAGGACTGGATCGCAACCATGAAGCCTGCTTGCACATCCGCGGCTCGTCAGGCGATGTCATATTTGAACAACTCGGGCGGGAACTCCAAGGCTACCGGACTCTCCAGCAATCAGCGACCAAGCCGATTGCCGATAGCTACCGCAGGCAACACGACGCGGCCCGAAAGAGGCGCGGGCCCGAGAACCCCATTTTGCCCGGCGAGAAAAACGCTAAAGGACTATTATCCCCCTTAGCCACGATGACCTGGGACACCTTCAAGTCGAAGGCGAAACTGGATCCCCATCACAATTTTCGGCGACGCATGGCGCTTCTTCGCGAAATCCAACAGCTCCTTGCCAGCGTTCAGACTTTCAGCGAGCTATCACCTGCAGTATGGAAGGGCGTTGCCGGCACTCTCGGTGATAAGGAGAAGGCGGAAGCAGGCCTCGACCAGCACGATTGGGGATGGTTCGGCTCGATGGGAGGAAATGGTGACTTCGCAGGACTGGTCCTTGCGCGAGATCCCGAACTCGCCCAGGCGATCGACTGCATTCCGCGAAAAGACCCCGTTTCGCTTGAGCATTTTGACGAGTTCCGTCAGCGGTTCCGTTCGGCGTTCACAAAGGCCAGAGCCAAGCATGTCGGCGCCTATCCTACAGCGACGAGGCTGCTCGCAATGAAACGGCCCGATACCTTCGTCTGCGCAAACGGGAAGAACCGAGATGGATTGGCCGAGGCCCTGAATTTCGCCCCGACTACGCTTTCGATGGAGAATTATTGGGATCGCATCATCGTCCCGATCCGTTCGGCCCCCTGGTACAACGCAGACCGACCTGACGGCCCGGACAGCGAGTTGTGGGACTATCGCGTCGCGATGCTCGACACCATCTACTACGACCACAATGCCTAATCTTGATCTGAGATTCACCTGCGGCTTGAGCCGAGAGCCAACAGTTGAGGGTATGCGTGAAGGTCTACATCGCAAACTTTGGTCGTGAGAATTATGCTTGGCCTGACTGTTTGGAGCGAAACAGCGTCGCCACAATGAACCATGTCGATGGTCAGGTTCTATGGGAGGCCGGCGACAGAGAGGGTTACATAGCCTCCAGAATGAAGGGCAAGACAGCGCGTGGCATAACGCCAACGCGTCCAGTAGCGTCGAGGTGGTTCAACCTGATGACCATCATTCACGAAACCGACGGCGACGTCTGGATACATCGCGACGGAAACCAGCTCTGGTGGACCGTGTCCAAGAGCGGTCCGCCGGAATACGTTCATCTCACCGAGCCCGTCGGAGAACGACGCGATGTCATCGTTGCCCATAAACCGTGCGAGCCTTGGGCGAACGAGACCCGAAAGGGAAATCGCATCGAGTGGGGTACCTTGCAGGCGAGAGCCAAGGACTTCCTGGTCACCGAAAGCACGCTGCAAGAGCTTAACGCCGACAACGCAGCGTATGCCCTAGCCTTGATCGCAGGGGACGACTTGCGTGCGTGGCACGATCGTCCAGACTGGCGACAGAAGGCACTTAAGGCAGGCAAGAACCCTGGCGTGGTTTTCAGTGCCCGACAACGATGCGTGGCACGCATGGTTCAGAAAGCCTTTGAAACGGCCGCCAACGCCAACGGGCAAGAGGTGACGCGCATCGCCAAGAACAAGGAAGTCGGCATGTCGCAACTCGAGTTCGAGCGATATGTCGATCAGCTGATCTCGGACCAAGATGGCTTGTGTGCGATCAGCGCGCTGACGCTTCAGTTCGATGGCGCAGAAGACGACAAGGAAATGCTTTGCTCGTTAGATCGTATCGATAGCGCGGGTCACTACGAGGCGGGAAATCTACAGGTAGTTTGTCGGTTCATCAATCGATGGAAGGGAGCGAGTGACAATGCCGACTTCTCCCGATTGATTTCGATCCTACAAAATCATTGAGTAGTTCCGATGGTGTCGCTATTGGGCGAAGTTGTCAGAAGCGCAAAGAGGTCGGTTGTCGCCAGGCCATACTTGCCCGCGGAGCGACGTGTGCTTGCGCTTCTGGATGGGCGGGGATGCTGGGACGTTGCCGTGACCATTCGAGCAAAAAGTTATCACTTCGCTGTTCGGCTACCGGCAGATGCGCTTCTTCGTTCTGAACGATAAATAACTACGCTAGCACGAAACTAGCTACCGGAAACTCGGTCGCGCTGATAGAGGCATCGGATCTGCCTTACACCGTACTCAGTCCCGGCTGGTTTACTCGCAAGGCCCGCGTCGATTTTCGGCTCACGCAAAAAGGCGAGCCGTTCGTAGGGCAAGATGTCACGCTGGACAGCCTATCAGACCTGATCGTGAAGCTGGCGAGCACGCCAGAACTGCACGTTCGCAAAAGCCTCGGCGTCAGCTGCCCCGCCCGGCGAATAGTCACCCAGATACTGTAGGAGACGGGGGGAATGGGATTTCAGGTGGACGTGGAGGAGCTCGCCCAGGCTAAGTCATATCGGCGCATGGGCGAGATCTTTGAGCAGAATGATCGCGGGATCATCAAGGATCAGATCGGGCATCCGGCTGAGACGATGCGCGGCCGGCTGCTTGTCGGCGTAGGCGCAGGCGCGCTGCTTACCTTCTTCGGCATATACTCCGGTGAGCCCTTCATTATGGGCATGGGCTTCCTGCCGCTCGTGGCCTTCGGTGGCTGGCTGCTGGTCCGCTGGAAGACCGCTAGCGATGCTCGGGCAAAGCAGCTCGAAATCCTCGCCTGGTTCAAGGCAAGAGGGAAGCCGTTCCCCTATGAGCGAGGAGACGAGATCATTGATCCCCTTGAGCGGATCGATTGGGAGGATGCCCAGACGAAGGCGCGGCTCGCTACCCTCAATGGCGAGCGAGCCTGCAGGATGAACGCGAAGAAGGCGGAGCTCAAGTTCTTCAACTGGGAGTACCGTCCGGCCGTCTTTGACGGCAAGCAGGCGTGGGCTGTAGTGCGGAAAGAGGGTGACTGGGAGGCGGTCGATTACGTCGAGGTTCTCGACTCTGGTTTGCCGGTCTTCCCTCAGATGTTCGAGGAACTCTTCCCAGAGCTCCCTTCGATGACGTTTCTGGAGCGCTAGAGCGAAGTCGAGATGTCCTTGCCCCACTTGAGGCCAGCGATCTCAGCACCTTCCTTCAGCCAGCGGACCGTCTCTTCGGCGCTGTTGTTGGTGCCGTAGAACCAGCCATCCATCAGCGGCGCATGGTGCTTCTCGGCCAGGTGCGCCTTGTCGAAAAGGTCCTTGGGATCGCGCGCCACGATGCGGCGCGTACGCCCCTTAACCTTCGAGAGCTTGTCAAGCGTACCAGGCTTGAACTGCTCCATAGCCTTGAGGCCCTCAGCGAGCACGTCCCGCTGGCTGGTGTATTCGCTCGTCTTCCCTCGGAAGTCGAGCGTGTAGACGCCAGTCTTGCGGCGGCGCGGCTCGAAGCGAGTCGGCTGCGGCTGCTCGTGGAGCGGGACGATCTCTTCAGTCGCGAGCTCAACGTAGCTCGACGGGTTCATAGGGTCCGCGCCGACCAGTAGCTGGCCGTCCATCACGCTCGCGTACAGATCGCCTCGGGAGCTCGCCTTGAGGAGGAGGTCCGAGAGTTTCTTCGTTGGAATAAAAGACAACTGAGCCATAGCCAGTCTCCACGTGACCAGTACCCCTCCATATACGCCTAATCCTTATAACCATCAAGAGCCTTATAAGGAGAAACTATCAGGTAAGAAAACGCTTGCCTTTTAAGGGAAGATCAGCAACAGTAGGAATTGCGACCGGCAATGGGGCCGGGCCATGCGGAAAGGAGGTAGCCATTGAAACGATAATTGACCGCAACAACGATCAACGCCATCGCGCACATCATGATCATCATCGCGACGCTCATGCAATTGTACGCACTCTTCGTCCACTAACGAGAGCCATTTGACTGAATGACACACGCTTCTAGGAGCGGCTGCTACGGCGGCAAAATGAATGAGAGCGCTGTGAAAGGCAGCTAAGAACCCCGATCCGTAGATCGGGGTTTTTGCTTTTAGGAGGGCATGATGGCATTGAAGGTGGAGAAGTGGTTCGCCGAGGTGTTTTCCCGGCGAGGATACGATCTACCGAATACCACCGGCTCCCGCCGCGTGAGCTCGTGATAGTCGCAGCTGCGGTACTCGACGCTGCCCTGGCTGAACTCCTATCGCTGCGCCTCGTCAATCTTTCCTTGGGGTGGACGGCGATGGGCGTGCGCCGGCGGGTCATTTGGAACGCGCGTTCACCTAGCGCTCCTCACAGGGATCATCACTCAGGAGGACGCGACCATCCTTCGAGAGATCAGGCAGCTTAGGAACTGTTTGCCCATAGGGTCCATATCGACTTTCTGCACCGAAGCGCCTTGAAGGTCACGCAGGCGATGCTTGACCACTGGCTGAAGCGATCGGCTAAGCTCTCTGGCGAGAGCGAAGAGTTGGTAGAGAGCACGATGCGCGACATCCGCAACGGGCTCTGCCAGGACCCCGCAGATGGACATTGGCTCCTCTTAGCGATCTTCTCCGTCTACCAGGCAATGTTCCATCGGATGCACAGCCGCATTGATCGGCTTGGGATTGCCCTCAAGCGAGTAGACCCGCTTCACTAAAGCCTGGGGTTCTTCCAGTCAGCCAGGCCGTCGGGCCTCCGGGGTGAGCGGGTATCCCGTACAAGTGCACATAGAGGTCAAATGGCGGCCTCACGGTCTTGACCATACCTCATTAATCAACGGGCTATGGACCGTGGTTTAATAGCCCGTGGTAGTGTGCGCTGCCTGCATGAAGGCGCGCACCAAACTTGCTCGAAATCTTCGCCGGCTGAGGGTAGAGCGCGAGATCTCGCAGGAGCGGCTTGCGGCCGACGCTGACGTTGATCGTGCTTTTGTGGGGGGCATTGAACGCGAAACGGAGAACCCCACCATTGAGGTTCTAGATAAACTGGCCGGAGCACTGGGCGTCGAGGTGGCTGAGCTGCTCGTTCGACCCGCCGGGAGGGGACCGGTCGCCAACCTACCTCGCGGGCGAAAGCCATCGTCCTAATTTTGCCGCTGAGCTAGGGCGGGATAGATCGCTGAAACCATCCCGCCCAACTTCACCGACCGTGGGTGTACTTCAATTGGTCGGGCTGTAATCGGGGCATGATACGCGCATCTGATGGCTATCGGGGAAGCCATCCGGATAAAGCCGGCTTGGATCGATGCCGGACGGTTCTCCAAGCAAGTAGCGAAGTTCTTGTTCGATCCGTTCGATCTGCGCAACCGGTCCGCCGGCGGCTTTAAGGGCGCTCAGACGGGCAGCAAGGCGGTTGATGCGCGGGGTTTGGTCCGTGCTTAGCAATGCCACCCTCTTGACCTCCGAGATGCGCAAAGTCGAAACCGGCTCGTCGGTCGGAGTGATTACAGAGCGATCAAGCTCGTAGTGCCGGAAGGTGTGTGGCTGTTCAACTGAGTTGAGCTCGTCGGTAATTGAAGTGATCTTCTGGACAACCTTGATGGGGTCCTGCTCGATGATGGCGTCAAAAAGATCCCAAAGCATCCGGGTCATCCAACTGGGGTTGATGTCCGGATCCGCTGCGAAATAGGCATGCGAGTGATCGGACAGCAAGGCGTCGATGACGTCCTCCGTCCCGTCTGGGAACTTGAGTCGCAAGCGCTTATTGGCGAAACGAAAGAAAGGCATCAGGGCGAATTGGAAGGCATGAGTATACCGTCCAGGGCTGCGGTCGTTCACATCCATGAGGTCGATGCCCATGGCTTCGATTTGAAAGTAGCAGGCGCTGATGACCGAATCCCTGTTCTTGGTGGAAAGAAGCAGCGCGCCGGCCGCGATGAGCCGATAGCATTCGCCTGCTGCTTCGACGAGCGAGAAGGGCGGCTGCTCCAAGATGTACTTAAGGCGCAGTCGCGCGTCGCGAGCAATCTGAAAGGCGTTTTCGGTTGCGTTCTTGGAAGGGTCGTAGAGTGCGATCATTGAGTCCTCGCGGTTTGCGTGCAGGACGAAGTGTCCGCGAGGATATAGGTCGGGCGACGTCAGGTCATTTGAGCCAAATCGCGGTACACTCACAGCGTTAGCCGCGCGGTCAGGCCGCTAACGATGCTGCTCGAAGACAATTCCCGCGTCGATGGAGACGTCGCGTTGTCCGAGCAATTGCTCGTAGGGTCCACACCGATGGAGTGCCCGTTGGACTGCCCGCCAGAGGGCATCGTTCGGTGCAAGAGCTTGAGCCGACCTCACTCCACCACTGTAGTCGATTGAGAGCTGGATGAACCACCCCGAAAGGTCCTCTACCGGTGTGTCCGGTGGCAGGTTCACACACTGGGCAAGCTGCCTTGCCGTGGCTTCCGCACCGGGATTCTCGTCGGCCTGCTGCTGCGGCAGTGTGACGAACCTATAGTGGCAAGCTTCAAGGAGGTCGCTGAGAAGCTTGGTGTCATCATAGCGCGACATCTCGGAGAGAGAGACGTTGCGGTAGGGCAGCTTTCCGGATTTGAGCAATTCGAGCGTTGCCTCGCCTTCGTAGGGTGTGGTTCCCAATGGACCGTACTCTCTGATACTCACGTCGCCGTTCGCAGACACGCGATAGTCGACATAGAGACCGCTATTGGCCCTAATCGCCTCGTATTCGGATCGGATGCATTCCTGGTCTTTGGACGAGGCACCGAACTGAAACGCATTTTCGTAGCGTGACAGTAGACCTTGCACGTCTCTGCTCAGAGTAAGAGCCACACGGCAGTCAGTTTGCCCACCGAACTGCGCGATCATTTGGATTTCGGCCAACTCGAACGCGTCACTGACGAATTGCTTGTCAAAAAGGTCGTAGCTGCAGGCGTCACCCAGCAGTTGAGCCGAGGCAGGAGACACAATGCCTGGCGATGTGCAAAGCCCGAATATCAGCATGAACATGAAGGAGAGCCGGCACGTTCTCATGGCGAGCGAAGTACGAAATGGTTGGGAGATAAAACGGCGAATATAGGCACACATTTTGAGAAGACCTCGTTCTCGGTCAAACCCGCAGGGTTCGATGGTCGACGTTAGAAAACTACGAAGGATAGGCCTCCGAAAGCCCGAGCTGGCGTAGCAAGGTGGTGCAGCCGGCGACCTGCATCCAGGCAGGATAGACACCTGGAGAGAAGTCGGTGGCGTTCAACTCGGCCAGTCCAATCTCTCGGATGGCCGCGATCTGCGTTTCCATGACCGTCGCCCCTTGAGTGATTGCGTGCAGCGCGGCCACGACGTCATGTCGCAGGGCGCCGAGCTCGACGCCGAAGAAGGCGTTGAGGTCTGCCATCTGGGGCGGTACCGGCGCACCGGCATTCTGAAGTTTGATCAGCGTTTCACTGGCGTAGACTTCGTAGCGGACTATGCAGCCCAATACCTGCCCCGCAAGGAAGGCGTTGGTCCGAACCAGGTTGGGGAGGCGGTCGGGAGGAAGGCCCTGAGCGAATACGGTGGCGGGCAATGCTTGTAGGAAAAGTACGAATAAGAGGAAGATGTAGCGGGTCATCATGCAATCCAAAATGATGGCTATAGGCGACACTATAGGAGGCGTGCGCCATCGTCTATGAGAGATGGTTTCGGCAGATGCTGCGGGACCATCCGTGGCCCTGACAGACGGGGTTCTTGGGAAATGTGCTGCTGGCAACGCTCGCCAAGAGCGAGCACGTCATTCAGAACCCAAACGTAGCTTGGTCCTGCATCATCAGCCTGGGCGGCCAGGAGCGCCACCTTAGCAGCGATGGTCGCAATTTTGGGGCTCGGTCGCCGCAAGAAATGTCGGACCAGGTTAGCGGACTTGATGGCCGCATGTCGCTCCCGGCGACGTAGGCCACGAAGGCCGATCTCGCTGGCTTGCGACCACCACTGCCTGTGCCGGCGTTCCAGCCTGCGGATCAGCCGATCGGTCTCGGTCTCGGGCAAACGTAAGTCGGCGGACAGCACAAGAAGGGTGGGGACGTCCGCAACGAAGACGGGGCCATCTGCCGTTGCCACCACGATGCGGGGCAGGCCGATACGGCGGATCATGAGCGTCTCGACCGCATCGGCGGAGTCCATGAACTGGTCGCGCAGTTCAAGTGCTGCGATAAGGCCCATGAAGAGGGGGTCGTCCAATTCAAGCTGATATGTGCGCAGTAGTTCGCGCAACCGCGACAGCGATATTGTGGGCATGATGAACACCGATCTGAATGAGGAGGCCCGCGCGGCTTGGCGCGGACCACAATGGACCTAGACGGCCTCGGCCAGTGGGGCTGGCTCTCTCTCGGCAAAGTCCAGGTCGAGCTCACCCTCGATCAGACGAAAATCACAGTATCGCCGATAGAGCATCTGGGCGTGGGTGATCAGACCGATGGCGGCGAGGGCGTGGATGGAGCGCTCGAGTGTGACTGTTTCGAAGCGGGCTTTACCGGGAGCCGGCGGTGCAAGCTTTCGTGCATAGGTTTGTCCCATGTCCTGGACCAAATGGTTCAGCGTGGGTGCGAGCAGCACGAAGATGCCGGTGTCGATCCGGTCATTGTCAATCATTGACTGAATGAGGCAGTGCTCGCGAAAGAGCTGCTGGGTCGGGTTCAGCGCTAGCGTAGGGTCCTCGGTCTCGGCGAGGAGTTCAGCCTTTTCGGCGATCGCGTGGTGACGTGGACTGAACCGGTCGGGGATTGGCTCGAAACCTGTCTCCGAGTACTTGACCTCGAAGGCGATGGCGACGCGTTCGCCCGTGGCTGAAAGCCCGTAAAGGCAAACATCGAACGCCGAGTGGTCGCCAGTGTAGCGCGGGTCGCCGCGGCCGGGCGAATGCTCGAAGCGCACCGCTCGGCATTCCGTCATGACACCGGGCAATAGCTCCTCGATGAACCGCGTCGCATTTCTGAGATCGGCCTTCAGTGGTGCGAAGAGATTGAACGTCATCGGCATCGAGGAGAGCAGGTTCATCTGCAATCGATCGATCTCGAGTAGGGCGCCAATCTCACGAAAGAGGCACTCTTTGCGGACCAGCGCCGCGATATCGCGGGTGAAGAAGTTCTCCCCCAGCCGGCCGGCTACCGGCGTGATCCGGCTGCCGAGGCGAACGCGCTTGCCTTCGCCGTTCACGTAGTGGCCGATGACCAGGCCACGATCCTCCCGCCAGAGGGCTTGGAGCAATCGGGCGGCCGCACGAAAGCGCTGGTCGGTGGGTACCGCGACCTTATGCTTCGCAAGAATCTCAAGGGGGACCAATGGCGCCACATGAAGGGGGCCGAGGTCGGCGGGATCAAGGATCGATGAAATATCGATCTCGTACGAGGGCTGGGGTGCA
Source organism: Pseudomonadota bacterium (assembly GCA_023415605.1). GTDB lineage: Bacteria > Pseudomonadota > Alphaproteobacteria > Rhizobiales > Devosiaceae > Devosia_A. The sequence continues at coordinate 989 of JAEZKB010000199.1, read as the reverse complement.
ACGGGCTGGTTCATGAAGATCCTCATTGCCGCGGACTTGCGGCAATGAGGATTCAGCGGACCGGCTCATAAGTTGCTCCGGAGGGTGTTTCTACCGACCTAGTCGGTCCAATCGGCGCCAGCCGCTAGCTGGGCTTGCCGAACGCCAATCTTGAGGGTTTCAACGTATCCTTTGTCCGCCGCAGCTTTGCGCTCCTCAGATTGGATCCGGTCGAGCAGACGGCGGTAAACCCCGCTCGGCTTGAAGATTTCTCCGGTGCAGATGTCTACGGGAGTTGAAATCGTCGGGTAAGTCGTCGACTGGAAGTCAGCGAGGATTTTCATAACCGCCGTTCGAGACCCAGGGGGATCATACTCACCAATGCCGCGGTCTACTTCCTCGATGCGGTCCTTAAGAAGCAGGGGGCGCAGGTCAGCGTCACCCAAAATGAACTCGCGGGCCGCGGAGGAAGACGAGTGATAAACCCGCTCACGAACGTCCTTAGGCATATCGACCGCGACCGCCTCACAAGCGATGGATCCTAGTTCCGATATGAAGGTTCCCAAGTAGTCCGAGAGTTGATCGAAATCGCGCGCACACTCGTCGGCGACGGCGCCGAATGCTTCCCCGGTGTCGCGGGCTAGCCTGGCACTCACTCGATCCTGGGCAGCAAAGAATGCCCCGAGGCCGGCGAGGAGAAAGCTCGCTAACCGGACGTCGTCGTCAAGCGCGACGTTCAGTTGAAGCGCCGATAGCAAGAGTCGGACCCGACGGGCTTGGGATAGTTTGCGGTACGCAGGCCTGCGCAACTTCTCGATAATTGGATGTATCATAGGCGTTCCCGCAATTCTACGACGGGGTCCTATAACATGAACTGCTTTCCTTCCAATCACTTAGTGCCGCGCGAGACAACATACTTAGACAAAGTCGTTCGGGTTCGGGTCCCAACCCGAGGGACAGGGAGAGGGAAGGGAGAGGGAAGGGAGAGGGAGAGGAAAGAGGGAAGAGGG
>JAEZKB010000223.1 GCA_023415605.1 Pseudomonadota bacterium | reverse complement strand
GTCGCATCCTTGACACCGATGATGTTGTCGTGGGCGTCGCGCAGGCGCGCGATGGTGTCGACGGTCAAGTCGACAACGGTCCGGCCTGGCACCGAATAGAGCACGATGGGCAGGTCGGTGGCCCCGGCAACGGCCGAGAAATGCTGGAACATGCCTTCCTGGGTCGGCTTGTTGTAGTAAGGTACGACCGAGAGGATGGCATCAGCGCCGACATCTTCGGCAAAGCGGGTCAGTTCCACCGCCTCGGCGGTGGAGTTCGACCCGGCACCGGCGACCACCGGCACGCGCTTGTCGGCGACTTCGACGCACATCTGGATGACGCGGTGATGCTCTTCATGGCTGACCGACGGGCTTTCGCCCGTGGTGCCCACGGGCACGAGGCCATGCGTGCCTTCTTTGATCTGCCAATCCACGAGGTTGGAGAAGGCTTTCTCGTCCAGCGCCCCGTTCGCGAACGGAGTGATGAGCGCTGTGATCGAACCTCTCAACATTTTTAGGCTTTTCCTCGCGTGAACGCCGCTTGTCGCGGCTTTTGAAACGGTAGTGCTGCCAGATTGTGGCCACTATGCTGCACCATAGGTTTTTGCGTGCGGCGCCACAAGCTTGGAGGCCGGCTCCGTACACCCACAAGGATCCAACCGGCAACTCTTTGTTCATCCCAATTGGGCAAACATTGAGTTAACCGCAAGGAGTGGGGGCACCTTGTTGGATTTGTTTCTTGGACCAACAGGACGGTTAGCATGCTCTCTGCGCTGCACAGGCGGGCAGGCCTTCTGATAGCTGCCACTGCGGGCCTCGCATCGCTGGGCCTCATTCCTCTGTTTGCGCCCGCGGTTGCTACCGACGGGGTGCAGCCGGTCACCACCAGTTCCATCGATCAGGTCGTCACCGGCTCGGTGACGCAGAACGTCGAACCCACTCCGGCCCCCAAAGCCGCTGCAGCGTCCGAGGCCTTCAAGGCCGCGCTCGGGCTTGTGACCAAGGGTGACTATGCCGAGGCCTATGACGTCGCCAAGGCGATCCCCTCGGACGCGGAGCGTCGCGCGGTCCAGTGGGCCGCGATCTATTTCGGCGGCGGCGAGGTGGACTACACCTCTGTGCTCCGGTTCTCGGCCGATGCCCCGGCTTTCGCCTGCACACCGGCGTTCAAGACGCGGCTCGAGCAGGCGCTTACCAAGGCCGGGCCTGACCACGCCACGGTCATCAAGGTCCTGGGCGGGGCGATGCCCAACACCATCGGCGCGCAGATCGCGCTGGCAGAGGCATATGTGGCCGAGGGCAATACGGAACGCGCGGCGAAGATCGCCCGCACCATCTGGGTGGAGAACTTCCTCGACCGCGCCAGCGAGGACAGGGTGCTACGCAAGCTCGGCGACCTGCTGACGCCCGCGGACCACTGGGACCGTGCCGTGCACCTGATGATGCATGACCGGGCGTCGGCGGTGGAACGGCTGGCCAAGTTCATGACACCGGCGCAGCAGACGCTGGCGACGGCGCGCAATGCCACCTCTCGCAATGCCAAGAACGCCAAGAAGCTGCTCGACGATGTCGATCCGGCGTTCAAGACGCATGCGGTCTACTATTTCTCGCGCGCGCAGCGGGCCCGGCAGTTCGAGCTCTGGGACGATGCGATCGAGTGGCTCGACAAGATCCCCGGCGACGCCGTCGACGGCAACGAGATCTGGTACGAACGCCGCACGCTGGTGCGACAGTTGCTCGGCCTCAACGACGCCAAGCGCGCCTATCTGGCGGCGGCTCACTATACCGAAGGGCCCGAGGGGCGGCTGGTTGAAGCGCATTTTCACGCCGGCTGGATCGCCCTGTCGTTCCTCAAGCAGCCGCAGGCGGCGATCCCGCAGTTCCAGGCGATGACCAAGCACTCGACGCTGCCCGACTCGGTGACGCAGGCGAACTACTGGCTCGGCCGCGCCTTCACCGATGCCGGCGACACCGAGTCCGCTAGAGCTGCCTATCAGGCCGCCGCACTGCACGGCACGGTGTTTTACGGCATTCTGGCCCGTACCGAACTCGGGTTACCCGGCGTCGAGTTGCGCGGGCTGCCCGAATGGAAGTCGAGCCAAGCGGCGTTCGATGCTTCCGACGTGGTGCGGGCTGTGCGACTGCTTGCCGAGAACGGCGAGGCCGACATGGCGATCCCGCTGCTCAGCAGTTTCGCCACAGACTTCGAGGCCGGCGGCGAACTGATGCTGGCGGCCCGATTGGCGCAGGAGATCGGCGCGCATGACCTTGCCATTGCCATCGCCGATACGGCGGACAAGCGCGGCACGCCACTCGACCTGTTCAGCTTCCCCAAGGACGGCATGCCGACCGGCAAGCTGGCCTCGGTCGACACAGCGGCGGTCTATGCCATCGCCCGACAGGAAAGCCGTTTCCGCGTCGACGCCATCTCATCGTCGGGCGCGCGCGGGTTGATGCAGTTGATGCCTGGCACGGCCAAAGAGACCGCCAAGAAGGTCGGCGTCGAATATTCGAGCAAGCGCCTGACCTCGGACGCGGAATACAACGCCCTGCTCGGCTCGACCTATCTCGCCGCCCAGCTCAAGCGCTTCGACGGCTCGCTGCTGTTGGCGGCCGCTGCGTACAATGCCGGCGGCGGCAACGCCAACAAGTGGGTCAGAGCGTTCGGCGACCCGCGCTCGGAGAGCGTCGATCCACTGATCTGGGTCGAACTGATCCCGTTCCAGGAAACACGCACCTACGTCAAACGGGTGCTGGGAAACTACGTAGTGTACCAGGCACGACTGGGGCACGACGAAGTCGGGATCAAGCAGGCGCTGCGGAAGATTCCCACAGAGTGACGTCGGGGCGCGCCCTCTGCACAACCTGCTGAGAGCGCTTGCCCTGCCCTGCCCGCGTGCTATCCCTTCCGGTCATGTTCAGCCGCAAACGCGTCGTTCCCCCTGATCTGCCGATTTATGCCAGCCTGCCGGTGCGACTGGTGACGATCGGGCCGGCCGATGAGGGCATGGCGGTGCATGTGGCTGGGCGGATGGGGCCAGGTCGGACGCCGATCGTCTGCGTGCCGGGCTACCAGCGAAACATGGCGGACTTCGCCGATTTCAGCGGCAACTTCCACCGCCAGTTCGGCGACGACTGGCCGATCGTGCTCGTCGATCTCAAGGGTCGAGGGCGCTCGAGCGACCGGACCGACAAATCGCTGCATGTCTCCACCGTCGATGCGCATGACCTGCGGCAGCTCTGCGCAGCGCTGGTGATCGAGCAGGCACTGTTCATCGGCCAGGGCTATGGCGGCCAGGTGCTGATGGCGCTAGCGGCGCAACAGCCGACGCTGATCGCTGCCACCGTGCTGATCGACGCAGGGCCGATGACCGATCCGCGTGGGCTCGTGCGCTTGCGCAACAACCTGCGCGACCTCGAAGGCACCCGGAGCGAGGCCGGGCTGCGCGCGATGTTCCGCCGCATGCTGCAGGCCGACTACCCGGCGGTCCATGAAGGGCTGCTCGATGTGCTGGCCAGCCGCACGCATTATTTTGACGGCAAGGGGCGGCTGCAGGCCCTGTTCGACCCGTACTTGCTGAAGATGCTCGATGCGTTCGAGCATGACGACGTGCTGGTGGCACAATGGCCGCTGTTCGGTGCCCTCGCTCACGCGCCCCTGATGATGATGCGGACCCAGCTGACCGAGCAGCTGCGCCGAGAGACGTTCGAGGAGATGATGCGGCGGCGGCGCGACGCCGATGGCTATATCATCGAGGGCCAGGGCTCGCCGGCGCTTCTCAACACGCAGGACGATATCGAGCCCATCGCCGAATTCGCGCGCAGACTGTTCCGCAAGCGCTCGCGCGGCCGTACTGCACAAGACGCCGTCAGCGTCTGACGGGCCGGGCGACCGGCGCGCGACGGCGGCCGAGATCGCGCGCCTGCTCCTGCCAACGTTCGCGGGCGATGCGGCCTTTGAAGCCGAAGTGGTTTTCGATCCAGACGACGGCCTTCTGGTCCCAATCGGCGATCTGATCGTAGTGATAGATGCCCAAGCCATTGAGCGAGGACTCGATGGCCGGGCCCAATCCCTTGATCTGGCCGAGGTCGTCCTTGCCGCCATCGCGCGGCATATCGAGGCCCGCGGGGCGTCCGAAGCCGCCCGCAGGACGGGCGGGCTTGGTGGGCGCTGTCTGGGTTTCGGCGATGGGCGCAGCCACTTCCAGCACAGCGGTAACGGCGGCAGCCGCATTGGCGACGGCGGCACCGGAGTCCACGACCGCCCGATCGGCGGCGGCAAGCTCGGCAGCGCTGACTCCCTCGGGCAGGTCGGCGGGACGGCGGGGCGCCGGCGGGCGCCGCGGCGTCCAGCCCCCTTCGATGGCCCGCATGGCGGCCATCTCGTCCTCCCGCTGCGCGCTGGAATCAAGATCGAGCCCGGCTTTCGGTTCGTCGGGGACTTCCGCAGGGAACAGCCGATCGGCGGCGGCCTCATCGGCTTCCTTCTCGAACACCGGCTCGACAAGCGGCGCTTCGGCGACCACATCGGGCACCGGGTCCTGGTCCGGCGTTTCGATGACGTCCTGGATCTCGGCGGCGAGTTCTTTGGGCGGATCCATCAGCACGACGGCATCGTCCGTCAGCGCCGGTTCGATCCGCTCTTCAACGGGGAGCTTGTCCTCGGCTTCCTCGTCGCTGATCTCCGCCAGCATCGGCGTCTCCGCCTCGGCGGCCAGAGCATCCGAGGCTTCCGGCAACGGCTCATCCGGCTCGGCCAAGGCCGCCGGCACAATGGTCGCATCTTCGGGCGTCGCAGTAACGGTAACGGCGGTATGCGTCTCGGAAACCGAAACTGCCTGGGGCTCGGCGATTGCGGCAACGATCTCGGCCTTGGCGCTCTCCACGGCCTCGGCCGGAACCGCCGGGGAGTCGATTTGCGCCTCGAGTTCGGCACGGACATCCTCGAGCGAGGCGGGCTGAGGGTGTTCGGGGTTGTCGATATGGCGGCCCGCGACAGTTTCGCCCGCGGTACGCGACGGCCCGATCGATGGCATATTCGGCAGCGTCAGTTCGGGCATCTTGACGGCAGTCTGCAAGCCAGCCTCCGTCGCGGGCTTGCCCGCGGCAGCGGCGAGGCGCTGCGAGGCGGTTGGCCTGGGCAGCGGAGCGATCGCCGGCGCCTTGACCAACTCGGGCGCAGCCGGAGCGGCTTCGGCGGGCTTCGCGTCTGCCGCCGCGGCCAGAACCGGCTTCGGGCGGGCGATCAGGAACCGCAGCACAAGCCCCGTGACCGCCCCGAACAGGAAGGCGGCGAGCATGAGCAGAGCGGTTTCGAGCAGATGCGGCGCGTTGAACATCAGGCTCAGCTCTTTTTCTGCGTGAGGCTGAACCAGCCGGTGCCCAGCCCGATGGCAAAGGCGCCGATCAGAAACGGCCAGTAGAGTTCGAGCAGATAGATCAGTGAGTCGAGGGACATTGACGCGACGCCCTGTGCGCTACTGTTGTTCGTCGAGGACGGTGAAAGCGATCCGGCGGTTGGCCTGCTTCCCCTGTCGTGTGTCGTTGCTGGCGATGGGCAGGCTTTCACCATAACCCACAGCGTAGAGCCGCTCGAAGCCGACACCGCGCTGGATCAAGGCATCGACCACGGCCTCGGCGCGCGAGACCGAGAGCGCCAGGTTCAGCGCCTCGTCGCCATCGGCATCGGTATGGCCTTCGACATGGACGGTGGCCTCTGGGCAAGCCATGAGGTACCCAGCCAGTTCATCGAGCGCCGGGGCGGACTCCGGCGTGATGGTGGCGCTGCCCGACTGGAACAGGATGGCGTTGCGGGAAGCGAAGGCGGTGACCTTCTCCTGGCAGATTTCGAGCGGCGGCAACAGAGTGACGCTGGTCTCCCAATCCTTGGTGGCCGGGACGGCGGCGAGGTTGGACAGCGCAGCGACGCGCTCCTCCTCCGTCGCGGCCTGACCGTTCAGCACCCAGGTGGAACCATCAAAACCGAGCGTGCCATCGGCCAGCATGCCGAGCGTGCGGATGCCGACATCGGCGCTGGTGATGAAATCGCCCGGCAGGGTGCTGGCAATGCTCATGCCCTCGGTGGGGACGCCGCCGGCGATGACGCCGAAGTACTTCTTCGTAGCGTCGGCGGGGACAGTACCGGTGAGCGCGATGGCGGCGCCGCGCGCCTTACTGGCCTCGAAAGTGAAGGTGCGGGCGGCCGGCGTAGCTGTGGGCGTCTCAGCAGACGCGACCGATGCCTCGGCGGTAGGGGCCGGCTCGGCGGCAGCCGCAGGCTGATCCGCCGGAGTGGCTTTGGGCATCGGTTCAGGCTCGGGCGCCGTTGCGATTTCAGGGACGGTCTCGGGTTCGGGCGCGGCCGCCGGCTCGGCGAGATTGCTGTTCCAGCCGGCGCCGCCATTGCTGGCCGATCCGAGCGCCGCCACGGCCGCGTCGCGATCTGACGCGGTGCCCGGCACGCCGGTGAGGCTGAACTTCTCGCCGTCGAAGGTCACCGAGCCCGAGCGCAGATGGCCCAGGGCTTCGAGCCCGGCGAGGACATCAGCCATAAAACCGGCCGGCTCGCCCGAGCCGAGCTGTGTCGTGTCCGAGACGACATCGCCCGCGCGGACCGCGACGAAGCGGCGGAGTTCGTCGGTGGTGAGATAGCCCGAAAGCGACACGCGACCGTTCTCGCCCTTGACCGCAGACCAGGTGAAGGGCGAGACGACCGGCGCCGCGTCCTTGGCCTGGATGGCGATCTGCCAGGCGCTCTCGTCAACCGCGGCTATCAGCGCATCCTGCACGGCGATGCTCTGGGTGCCATCGGCTGTCTGGCCGGAAAGACTCCAGGCTTTGCCGTCGAAGGCGAGCGCGCCTTCATCCAGTGCAGCCAGGGCATCAAGGCCGGCGAGCGCATCACCGATGAAGCCATCGGGCGCCCCGGCCCCGACCGTCGATGCATCGCGCAGCTTGTCGCCGAGGCGATTGGCGAGGAATTTCTTGAAGATGTCGGTGGGCAGGAACCCGGCAAAAGTCACCGTGCCGTCCGCTGCCTTCTGGGCGCGCCAGGTATAAGGATCGATGATCGGCAGGGCCGCGGTTTCGATCGGCTTGGGCAGTTCGACCGCATAGCTCCAACCGGCCGCGCGGAGGCCGGCGGTGCTGAAGGCGGACTCGGCGGCGAAGCCTTTTTGGGCGCTATCGACCGCCCCAGTCACGCTCCAACTGGAACCGTCATAGGTCACCTTCCCGCTATCGAGCAACTCGAGCACATCGAGCGCAGAAACGGCAAGGTGCGGGAAGCCTTCCGGCTCTCCGTCGGCGATGGTGGTCGTATCCCCGCCGATCGGCGCGGCCTGATGCTGCGCGTCCTTGGTCGCCTCATCCGGCACGTAGCCGGCGAGCGTGATGGTGCCCCCATTGGCCTTTTCGGCCGTCCAGGTGAAGGGGGAGGCCATGGGCGGCAGGATGTCGGAGGCTTTGAGGATGAGGCCTTGCGGCGCGCCGAGGCTGACGGTGGTCTTGAGCTCGTTGAAGTCGGACAGCGTCGCCGCCCTGCCCGTGATCGAGATGCTGGTGCCCTCAATGGTGACGCTGCCCTCGCTCATGTGGCGGAGCGTCTCAATGACGAAGTCGACGCCGGACTGGAACCGCTCCGGTTCGCCGCGCGCCAGTTCGAGCGCGGACGCATCGACATTGTCTAGATTTTCGAGCCGGTCTTTGGTCGCCTGGTCGGGAACATAGCCGGAGAGCGCAATGGCGCCACCGAGGTGGCGCGCAGTCAGTAGATAGTCGTGAACTTTCGGCGGTTCGAGTGACACACTGGAGCCGCTCGGCGTCATCGCCAGCTTGATACTTTCGGCCGTTGCGGCGTCAGGCGGCGCGCCGGTCAGCGTCATGGTGCCGTCAGAAATGGTGACTTCGCCGCTTTCTAGCCGCAGGAGATTCTGCAGCAGCAGCACGGCGTTATCTTCGAAACCTTGCGGTGCACCTGAAGCCAGAACAAGGCTCGTCGCCACTGGTCGCCCGGCAATATCGGCGATCCGGAGTTTCTCAACGAAATCAACGCTCGGCGTGTATCCGGAGATTTGCAGCCGGCTGCCGTCGAACCTGGCCGACCATTCGTAAGGGCTCACAAGGGCCGGAACTATCTCGGCTTTTTGAAGCGTGACGCCGGCCGGAGCACCGCGCGCCACAATCTCTTGGAGGGTATCGAATGCCACGGGCGATTTCGCCCGGCCCGAGACGGTCAGATCGAGATCGGCGAGTTGGATGGCGCCTTCATCCAGTTGCGCAGACAGTTCAAGCGCGTAGCGAACCGCTCGTTGCCAACTGGCCCGATCCGGCGCGCCGGACATCAGCCGCAAGCCGTCATCGGCGCCCCCGCTTTCGAGCAGGATCTCGGCATGGCTGCTCTCGTCGGGCACGCCGCCCCTCAGCGCCACCTGGCCATTTTCGACAGTTGCTTCAAAGGGAAAGGGACTGACGTACTCGGCGAGCACCACGTTGCTGGTTGCGCCGCGCACGCCGTGCAAGGCGGCGACCTTGGTGAGGGCCGCATCGATCATCGACTGGTCGGTGGCCGTGCCGGCAATCACCGCATTGCGGCCGTCGAAGTGGATTTCAGCCCAGGGAAATTCTTGGGACAGAGCCGCGATCCCGCGATCGGTCAGGTCGGCGGTCATCGTCGCACCGGTGGTGACGACCGCAGCCGCGGTTCCACCGACAACGGTCAACAGTGCCGGAATGCCCCACCGCAGGATAATACCGCTCATCGTGCCCCTGATCCTCTACGCCGCCGTTCCGAGCAACGAGCCTTAGCCTTTCCGAGTGAATCGGAAAAGTGCGCCAACTCTTTGTTATCGGAAGATCAAATCAATCCCGGCGACAGTTCCTAGGTAGTCGCCACAAGATGAATGGAAGCTGACAGCCAGTCCATCCGCTCCCCAAAACGAAAGAGGCCCGGCTTTCGCCGGGCCTCCGATTTCCGATGCAAGCCGAAGCTTACTGGAAGGTCTTGGCAGCCTTGAAGGTCGCCTTGTAGGCGCCGTTCGAGTAGGCTTCGCCCTTGAGCGAGGTGGTGAAACCGCCACCCGGCTTCCACTCGGCAGTGGCAGCGCCGTAGTAGACGCTGAGGTTGGCCGGTGCCGGAGCACCGGTGCTGTTGTTGGCATAGAGGCCAACTTCACCGGTGAGAGAGATCGTCTCAGTGACAGCGGCAACAAGCTGAGCAGCAACCTGGTACGAGTCGTACGGGGTGGCAGTGCTGTTATCGCGGTACCAACGACCACCAAGATTGATGGACACGGTATCGGTCACAGCAGCGGAGGCCGAGAGACCAGCGCCAATGTCGGTGCCAGCAACGCCGGCCACCACGTTCACAGCTTCAACAGAAGCAGCGAGCGTAAAGATGTCAAACGTGGCGGCAGCCGATGCGAGACCGTTCCAGTAACCAGAGTTGTCACCCGACAGGGCCGCAACCACCTTCACGATGTCGAAGGTGCCCGAGAAACCAGCGTGGTAGCCCCAGTTCTCGACAACGCCATCGAGGATGCCGCTGGCGGCGACGGTGAGGTGAGCCGCGATGCCGTCACCAGCATACGAGATCACACCCACAGCGGTACCAGCATTGGCAATGTTGGAAGCGGTACCAACAGGAGCCGTCGTGGTGTTCGAAGCAGTAGCAGCCTTGCCGCCGTCGAGGTTCTCGAGCGCGGCGCCGATCTTCACGCCGTTACCGAGATCCGACGTGATCTGGATGCCATGACCGCCATCGGGGATGAGGTCCTTGCGCCACTTAACGCCAGTGTCAACCTTGCTGGAATTGAAGAGGCCGAGGAAGTTCAGCGGAACGTCGTCGCCGAAATTCATGATCGTGCCGACCTTACCAGCGGTCAGGACGGTGGTATCACCAACCGACACGTAGGCGCGATCAATCACGACAGCGGAGTTGCCCGAGCCAGTCCCAACCAGCGTATTGCCCGACGCGCCGGTGATAAGGGCAGCGTCAGCAGCAGTGCCGCCTTCGTTCTTGATGATCGAGTACGACTTCTGCTGCAGCTTGATCACGGCGCTGGCCGGACCAAAGTCCGAAGCGGCGGTACCGACGAACTGCACCCAAGCCTTAACCTTCGACGACCAGTCCAGGTTGACGCCTGCAAGGCCGCCGTGGGCGCCCGGGGTCGCAATCGTGAAATCGTCGTAGGAAGCAATGTCAACGACGACGTTGTTGGTGGGACCAACAACCACGCCACCGGCTACCGAGCTCGGGCCTTCGTAGTCGCCCCAGACGAATTCATATTCAACGCCGCCCGAGATCTGCAGGCAGTTGGTGTCGGACGAGATCGTCAGGCCCGACAGGCCGAGGGAGTCGCAGACGTCGAGCGACGTCAGAACGCCCAGGTCGGCTGCATAACCCGCGGTCGAGAGACCGGCGGCAGCCACAGAACCAAGAACGAGGCTCCGAATCTTCATTGTTGACCTCCAAAGTCAGTCATTCTTTGTGCCAGATGCCTGGCGGTTTGCCGAAACGCGACCACACTTAGCTGTGTGTGTTGTCGTCGCGTTGCGACCGACAAACGATCCCATGCATGGATTCGCAAGACCAACCATACGCATGCCGGGCGGGGACGCAACT
>JAEZKB010000027.1 GCA_023415605.1 Pseudomonadota bacterium | reverse complement strand
GTCATAGACCGTGGCCAACGTATCGTCTTCCGGGGAGAACGACGAATCGTTGCGGAGCAGATGATCCGCTCCCACGAAGAAGCTCTCGCCGGTGGCGCCGAGATTGGCCTTGTTCTGCATCATCGTGTTGATGCCGGCGACCGGCATCTGCACTGCCATCACGCCGACCACCTTGCCGCGCTGATCGAAGATCGCCGTCGCCATGAAGCTCGCTGGCATGCCCGCCGCCGCCGCGTAGGGCGCCAGGTCCTCGAACGCGACCTGCCCCGGCTCGGTGAAGGTCATTGCCGTCTGGTAGGCACGCGCCAGGCCGCTATCGGCGTAGGCACCTTCGACGAGATTGGTGGCAAAGTCGTCGCGCTTCATCACCGAGTAGATCACGTTCCCCTTGGGATCGATGAAGTACTGATCGGCATAGCCGCGCGACTCCAGCTGCTTGCGCAGCAGCGGATGCACTTTGGAATGGAGGAAGTCCCAGTTCGAGCGCGCCTTGTCCTCGTTGACGTCGAGCAGCTGCCGCTGACCTTCGGGGTTGGGATTGTTATCGATATAGGCCTTGCGCAGCTCGGCCACCACGTCGAGCGGCGGCTTCTTGGTGGCGTACTGACCCCAGCCGATGTTGAAGTCGCGCACCGTCGTCTGCACGCTGTCGGTCGCCGCTGAATTGACGAGGTCGGTCTGCAGGCCGGAGAGGAAAGTGGTGAACTGGTTCGACCGTTCCGCCGCGACCGTCTGCATCTGACGCTGGCTCATCTGGTCTACCGTCGACGACCCGATCAGGTAGCTCGCGGTTCCCACGCCCGCGCTGACCAGCAAGGCCGCACCCAGCACTGCCAGCGGCAGTTTCTGGGCAATCTTCAGGTTCGGGATAAATCCCATCGACATGTCTCCCTCTGCGCCGGGGCAGTCCACGGGGGAAGTGTCGATCGTCTCGTGCGGCCGTCCTCAGGCCTGGGTAATGCACCCCGGCCACCGCGCCGACTTCTTCCCCCAACACGGAAGCCGTGGCAATCGATTACAAATTAGGCAGTTGCTGATTAATTTCTGATTACAGGACGGCGCTGCGGCCACCCGAAAATCCCCAGAGTCGACACTTATTGTTCCAGGGCCTTGGACAAGAATATGCAGCGTCGGCACCACCCTGAAACAACAACGGCGCCAACCGTCCGGTGGCGCCGCCGCGAAACCGAGGTATGACCGCGCTAGCTCAGCGCGCCGATCACCGCCTCGATGCGTTTCTTCATCGTCGCCGCGTCGAAGGGTTTGATGATGTAGTTGTTCACGCCGCAGGAAATGGCTTCCTTGACCTGCTCCTTGTCGGAGCGGCCGGTCGCCATGATGAAGGGCATAGCCTGGGTCTTGGGGTGCTTGCGGATGACGCGGAGGAGCGTCAGCCCATCGATGTCGTCCATGTTCCAGTCGGAAATGATCAGATCGACATTGCTCTTTTCGAGCTTGCCCAGGGCATCGCGGCCCGACTTGGCCTCGATGATATTGGTGAACCCGAGCTGTCCGAGAATGTATTTACAGATGCCCCGCATGGACTGCTGGTCATCGACGATCAGAACACTGACTGCACTTGCCTTCGGCATGGATACGCTTCGCCTTCTAGCTGCCCGACAAAAACTGGGTCGCGCACAAGAGACGACCCTAGGCAAAAACAGTTACCAATCCTTCAACCGAATGGTTCGGATTAGGCGGCACTCTTGATCCGCGTGAGCGCCGCGGCGAGCCGCGCCGTGATGCCTTCGACGGCAGATTGTTCGATCACGGCGCCTTCTTCGAACGCCACGCGCGGCATGCCATAGACCAAAGCCGATGCCTGGCTCTGGCCGACCGTGTAGGCGCCCGCATCACGCATCATTTTCAGCCCCCGCGCCCCGTCCCGGCCCATCCCGGTGAGGATGGCACCGACCGCCATGGGGCCGACGGTCTTGGCGACGGATTCGAACAGCACGTCGACGCTGGGGCGATGGCCGGAAGCCAGTTCGTCCTGCGTCAGCCGGCACTTCAACTGCCCCGACGAGCGCTCGACGCGCAGGTGATGGTCACCCTTGGCCACATAGGCATGACCATTTTCGAGCGGCATGCGGTCCTCGGCCTCGACCACCTTCAACTCGGTGACTTCATCGAGGCGCGCCGCAAAGCGCGAGGTGAAGCCGGGCGGCATATGCTGGGCGATGACGATGGGCGGGCAATCGGTCGGCATGGTCGAGAGCACGACACGAATAGCTTCGACGCCGCCGGTTGACGCGCCAATGGCGATCAGCGAGCCGCGTGGCGCAGCGGCGGTGCGCACTGCAACCATCGGGGCAACGGCACGCGTCTGCCGCGACTTGACGTCCGAATGCGAGGCCGCCCGCACCTTCTGGCGCAGGTTTTCGCCGAAGGCTTCTAGCCCGCCGGCGAGCGTGGCATTGGGCTTGGCGACGAAATCGACCGCGCCCAGTTCGAGCGCCAGCAGCGTCTCACTCGCGCCCTTGGTGGTCAGCGTCGAGACCATCACCACCGGCAGCGGATGCAGACGCATCAGTTTGTCGAGGAACTGCAGCCCGTTCATGTTTGGCATTTCGATATCGAGCGTGACCACGTCCGGGTTGAGCGCCTTGATCTTTTCGCGCGCGTCGATCGGATCCTCGGCGGTCCCCACCACGTGAATGTCGCCATCCTTGCCGAGAGTGCGGCTGAGCACCTCACGGATCAGGGCGGAATCGTCAACGATCAGCACCTTGATGGTCATGCTGCATCTCTCGTCTTTTGCATGGATTTGGATTGATAAATGGTCTTGCCGAC
>JAEZKB010000022.1 GCA_023415605.1 Pseudomonadota bacterium | reverse complement strand
CATTGCGGCGCTCGAGCGGCGAGCGCTCATTGCCGGTGCGGGTCCCCAGCACAGAGCGGAGACGGAACAGAATGAAGATCGCGAGGCCGATGACGATGAGCGTGGGAAGATCGAAAAAGTCGTCCATAGAAATCATGCACCGGTTCAGGATCGGGGGCAGCGTCTCGAAAGCGCCGCGTGTTCCCCTATATATAGGGAAAGCCTCACCTCGAAACCAGTTCACGATTGGGCGAGATTTTGTCGCGAGGCCAAGGAGAGATTGATGGGCCTGGGCCGGATCCTGTTTCTGACGTTCATGGTGGTGCCGCTGATCGAGATCGCGTTCTTCGTGGTCATCGGCAATGCCATTGGCCTGTGGCCGACTTTGGCCGGGGTGCTGATCACTGCGGTCGTGGGTTCGCTGGTGCTGCGCTACCAGGGCATGGCGGTGTTCAATGACATGCGCCATCAGATGAACCGCGGCCAGGTGCCTGCCAAGGCGATGGCCGACGCGGCGTTGATCGGGGCGGGTGGTCTGATGCTGCTGTTGCCGGGGTACTTCTCCGACATCATCGGCATCCTCTTGCTGCTGCCGCCGGTCCGGGCGGCGATCTATGCCTTCCTCAGATCGCGCATCCAGGTCGTCCCCATGGCGGGCGCCGGCTTTGGTCGGTCGCCGCGGCCGCCGGAGCAGCCCGACGTCATCGATCTGGACCACGACGATTATCGGCAGCGTTAGCAAGCTCCAAACCCCTGTGCTTGTGAGCTTGGGGCGAAAGTGGTAGCCAGCGGGCCGAAAAGTTTCAGAGGGAATTCCCAGATGGCCGACGAAAACGCGAGCGCTCCGGCTGCCGCCCAGACGACCCCGAGCTTCAACCTCGTCGGTCAGTATATCCGCGATCTCAGCTTCGAGAATCCAGGCGCACCCGGTTCGATGCTGGCCGGCGGCGCTGGCGGTCCGGCCAATCTCAACATCTCGGTCGGCGTCAAGAAGCAGGCCGACGACATCTATGCTGTCGAGATCACGATGACGGCCAAGGCCGAGCGCGACAAGACCGTGCTCTTTAATGTCGAGCTGGTCTATGGCGGCGTGTTCCGGGTCAAGAACGTACCCGAAGCGCAGATGCCGATCCTGCTGATGGTCGAAGGCCCGCGGCTGATCTTCCCGTTCGCCCGCCAGGTGCTAGCTAATGTCACCCAGCAGGGCGGCTTCGCACCGCTGATGATCGAGCCGGTCGACTTCCTCCGCCTCTACCAGCAGAACGTCGCCAACTTGACCGCAGCCGGTCAGGCGGCGCAGTCGTCCGACAAGCCGAACTGATCGTATAACGCGATTCCAAAGCTGATCTGATGCGTAATGGGCGGCTCTGGGCCGCCCGTTTCGTTTCAGGACAGGGCGATTGAACCGCTATTCGGCGGCGACGGCCGGAGCGTTGTAGTAGGCCCAGAGGGCGCTCTCGCCCATCTTGGCGATAAAGGTCGCGTGGGCCTCACGTTCCTCGAGGCTGATCCGCGGCGGCAGCGGCACCGGGCGAGGGCGCGCCGGAGTGGCCTTGATCTCGATGCTGATCGAGCGCGTCTCGGCCACCAGCGCCAGGCCGACCTGACGGCCACCGATCAGCTCGAGATAGACATCGGCTAGGATCTCGGAGTCGAGCAGCGCCCCGTGCAGGGTGCGCTTTGAATTATCGATGCCATAGTGCTTGCAGAGCGCATCGAGGCTGACGCGCGCGCCCGGATGGCGTTCTCGCGCCACCATCACAGTGTCGATGACATTATTCCGCAGGCTCGGCTTACCCGCCCGCTCGAGCTCGTTGTTCAAAAAGCCCATGTCGAAGGGCGCGTTGTGGATGACGAGGGTCGAGTCTTCGATGAAGTTGAGGAACTCGTCGGCCTTCTCGGCGAACTTGGGTTTGTCGCGCAGGAAATCTTCCGACAGCCCATGCACCCGGAACGCATCCTCGGGCATCGACCTCTCCGGGTTGAGGTAGATGTGCAGGTGCTTGCCGGTGGGTATGTGATTGATGAGTTCGACGCAGCCGATTTCGACGATGCGGTCGCCGGTGGCCGGTGACAGGCCCGTGGTTTCGGTGTCGAGGACGATCTCGCGATTCATTGGAATCAGGTAGCAGACTTTCGCCAGATTTTCACGAGCCGAGCGACATGCTTTGTGACATCCTCCAGTGAATTTGTGGTGTCGATGACGTAATCGGCGCGGGCGACTTTTTCATCCTGCGGCATCTGCCGGGCGAGGATCGCGTCCAGTTTTTCGTCCGTCATGCCGGGCCGCGCCAAGGCCCGCCGCCGCTGTTCCGCGGGATCGACCGCCGTGACGATAACCGCATCCAGCCCCCAATCATGCCCGCCTTCATAGAGCAGGGGGATGTCCACAACCGCGATATCGGCACCCGAAGCCTTTGATTCCGCTAGGAATTGCGCGATGCGGGCGCGGACCAGCGGGTGGACGACGGCTTCCAGTTCCTTGAGCCGCCCCGGCTCGGCCAGCAGCCGCCGGCTGAGTTCGGTCCGATCGATCACGCCGCTCGCGCCGACGCCGGGAAACAGCGCATCCACCGGCGCCACCGCACTGCCGGCATAGAGCTCGTGTACCGCCTCATCCGACGAAAAGGTCGGAATCCCGTGCTCCTTCAACATGTTGAGCACAGTTGACTTGCCGGTGGCGATGGAGCCGGTGAGCCCGAGTTTGAGCATCAGAGTGTCGCCTCGACCTTGGACCGCAGGTCGGCCGTCACCTCCGGCCGCACGCCGAACCAGGCCTCGAAGCCCGGCACTGCCTGGTGCAGCAGCATGCCCAGCCCGTCGACCGTCCTGAGTCCAATCGCCTGGGCGTCCAGCAGCAGCGGCGTCATCAGCGGCACATAAACGATATCGGTGACGATCGCCTGCCGTGGCAGCAGGTCTATGGGCATGAACTCGAAGCGGCTCGCATGCATGCCGACGGACGTCGTGTTGACCAGCAGTCCCGTCCGGGGTGCCAGGGCCACGCAGTCTTCGATGGGACCCGGTACGAACGGTCCGCCGAGTTCCTTGGCCAGCGCCTCGGCCTTGTCGGTCGTGCGATTGAGCACGTTTATGGTCTTGATGCCGCGGTGCTGCAGCGCCACCAGCACGGCGCGCGCGGCGCCACCGGCGCCGAGGACGACGGCCGTGTCGAGCCCATCGCTCCAGCCGGGCGCGTTCTGGTCGAGATTGCCGAGAAAGCCCATGAAGTCTGTGTTGAAGCCATGCACCTTGCCGCCGGGCTGGGTCACGAGCGTGTTCACCGCGCCGATCTTCTTGGCCAACGGATCGACGCTGTCGCAGAGGGCGAAGACCTCTTCCTTGTGCGGAATCGTGACGTTGCCGCCGACGAAGTCACCGTTGCGGAGGCGCTGGACGACGGCGGGCAGGTCGCCGGGTGCGACATCGATCGCCTCGTAGGAGCCGTCAATGCCATACTCAGAAATCCAGGTGCCATGGATCAAGGGCGAGCGCGAATGCTTGATGGGGTGGCCGATGACGAAGGCGCGTTTCACGTGAATCCCTTGAGTTCCGTGGGGGCATGACGTCGCAGCGCCGCAAGAAGCGGCAGCAGCGGCAGGCCCAGAATGGTGAAGTAGTCGCCGTCGACCCGGTCGAACAGTCGCACAGACGGACCTTCGAGGCGATAGCCGCCGACCGAGCCGAAGGCCAGTGGACCCTCCTCCGCAAGGATTGTATCGCGCTCGTCGTCAGAGAAGGCGCGCATGGTCAGATCGGCAGTGGCGACATCTGACCAGAGCACCGTGCTGTCTTTGGCCAACGCGACGCCGCTGCTCAGCCGATGCGTTTTGCCGCGGAGGCGCGATAACTGTTCGCGGGCCGCGTCCAAATCTGCGGGCTTATGGAAAATCTCGTCATCGAGCGACAAGGTCTGGTCGGCACCGATAACGATTCGGTGCGGATGCAAGCGGGCAATCGCGAGCGCTTTGACCTCAGCGAGATGCCGCGCCACTGCCGCCGGGCCTTTCCCCAACACGGCGGCTTCTTCCGCGCGCTCGTCGATTGAGGCTGGACTCGACTCGAATTCGAGCCCAGCGCCCGCAAGCAGGGCTTTTCGCGTTGTGCTGTTGCTGGCGAGAATGAGCATAGCCTCTCGTTATCCACACTGTCCTTGGTCCCTCAAGTGCGGCGCTGTGGAACTCCGGCCGATTTTGACCGTTGTGTGAGGTTGTCCCGGCTGCCTCGGATTCTGTCCCCAAGCCGGCCTCCGCTTTGGGTTAACAAAGCCTTAAGGACATCTCTGGGGATTGGCCTGTGGGTTTGGTACCGAGCCATCCACAGCATCATTAACACTTCCTTCACCATCATGGCGCCACCGAGTCACCTGTCCCGACAGGCGAGTCCGGCTGACTTCCCCGCTAGGTCCCGAGCCATTGTTAACAGTTCGTTAACCCCACCCCGCCGCGACACCTACATCAGCGGGCGGCGATTGTGGGCAACTCCGAATTCATGCAAAACACCGCCATGATAATGAATATGAAGAGTCTAGAATCTCTTTTGGGATCCCGACTGTGAGTGCGGTACCCGCGGCAAAACCGCTTCTCGAGGCCGTGTTGGGACGTCGCCAGGAACGTCCTCCGATCTGGATCATGCGGCAGGCGGGCCGATACCTACCGGAGTACCGCGCCATCCGGGAAAAGGCCGGTAGTTTCCTCGAGCTTTGCTATACCCCCGAACTGGCGACGGAAGTCACGTTGCAGCCGCTGCGCCGCTTCGATCTCGATGCCGCCATCCTCTTTTCCGACATCCTCGTCATTCCCGATGCCTTGGGGCAGACGGTGTCGTTCGAGACCGGGGAGGGTCCACGGCTCGAACCGATGAGCCCGGATGGGCTAGGGAAGTTGAGGCCGGATGAGTTTCTGGATCATCTCGCTCCGGTCCTAGAAACCGTCGGACGGGTGAAAGAAGGCCTCGGCCCTGACAAGACGCTTATCGGCTTTTGCGGTTCGCCCTGGACGGTCGCGACCTACATGATCGCCGGCCGCGGCTCGACGGACCAGGCGCCGGCGCGGCTCTTCGCGCTGCAGCATCCCGATGTCTTTGCGCAACTCGTCGACATCCTCGTAGAAGCGAGTATCCGTTACCTGGTGGCGCAGTTCCGAGCCGGGGCCGATGTGGTGCAGCTCTTCGAGAGCTGGGCGCTGAACCTCGATGAAGTTGCGTTTGCAACCCAGGTGATCGAACCCAACCGTCGGATCGTCGAAGGCGTGCGCAAGGAAATCCCGAATGCGCCGATCATCGGTTTTCCGCGCGGTGCCGCCGGGATGATCGCCAGATACGCAGAAGCCACGAAGGTCAATGTGGTGGGGCTCGACTATGCAACGCCCGTCGGCTTTGCCAATGGCATGCTACCGGCCTCACTCGGCGTGCAGGGTAATCTCGATCCGCTGCGCCTGGTGACCGGCGGCGCCCAGATGGAAAAGCGTGCCGACGAGATCATTGCGGCTTTCGAGACTCGTCCTCATATTTTCAATCTGGGTCACGGCATCGTGCCCGAGACGCCGATCGAGAATGTCGAGCTGCTCGTCGCGACGGTGAAGGGGGTTTAGCCGAATGGAATGGGTCAAGGCTCTGCACGTGATCTCGGTGCTCGCCTGGATGTCGGGCATGATGTATCTGCCCCGGCTGTTCGTCTATCACTCGGAATCGGAAGTCGGGTCGGACAAATACCAGACCTACAAGGTCATGGAACGGCGGCTCTATCGCGGCATCACCACGCCGGCGATGATCGCCACCTGGATATTTGGCCTCTGGCTCGCCTTCGGCTTCGGCATTGTCGATTTCTCGCAGGGCTGGATGTGGCTCAAGGCGCTGTTCGTGATCGCCCTTTCGGGTGTGCACGGCTATTACGGCCGTCTGCTCAAGGATTTCGCCGCTGACCGCAACACGCACTCGTCGAAATTCTACCGGATGATCAACGAAGTGCCGTTCGTCCTCGCGATCGGCATCGTCATCGCCGTCATCGTCAAGCCGTTCTGAGGCGCGCCAAATCCCCGCACCGCGCCGCGGTGCACATGATCAACCTTGAATGTGGCAGTGGTTCGGAGTATGCACTCC
>JAEZKB010000310.1 GCA_023415605.1 Pseudomonadota bacterium | reverse complement strand
GACCAAGGGCCCCACGCATACCATCGATCGGGTGGAACTGCGGAAGGTTTGAGGGCCAAAGGCACCGGCAGCGGTGTCACCTCCCCCCTTGCGGGGAGGGCAAGGGTGGGGGGTACGGGAGCCCGGGAATGTGCCCGGAGCATCGAACACCGCCCCAACGTCACTGGCCCATCGCCCCCCTCCCCTGTCCCCTCCCCGCAAGGGGGAGGGTGACCTGACTGAGAGGCCTCATCTCTCCGCCTCGATCGTCGCCAGCAGGGCCTCGCGCTCCGGGGTCGGTTCGGTGAAGCCGAGCTCTTTCCGAATGCGGGTGGTGTCCAGGGTCAGGGGATAGCGGAGGTCGGAGGCGTTGGCGCGGTCGGAGAGGAGGGCATTTTCCGAGGCCGGGACGGTTTCGACTTCGAGGGAGCGGTTCAGCATCACCGCGAAGGTCAGTAGCCACTCGATGGGGGTGCGGACGAAGGGTTGGCCGACATTGTAGATGCGGCCGGCGGCGGCCGGGTGCAGCGCGGCGTGGACCATGGCTTCGGCCACGTCGGTGACGTAGCCGTAGGAGTTGGGCCAGCGGGCGGCGCGTTCGTCGAGCTTGACCACGCCGCCGGCCTTGGCGGCGTCGATGGCCCATTTGAAGCGGTGCTGCTTGTCGCCGGGACCGAAGATCATGGGGGCGCGGATGACGGTGGTGGCAAAGCGGGTGTCACCCAGCGCAGCCTCTTCGAGCAGGATCTTGTCGTAGTCTTCGAAGAGCTCGGCTTCGACGCCCTGCGGCCGGCGGGGGTTGCCGCGATAGGGGTAGCGGAAGCTGCGGAGCGGGTCGGTTTCCTTGGCCGGCTCGAGCTGGATCGGCGGGTTCTCCTTCTTGAGGAGGCCGCCATAGTTTGCGTAGACGTCGACCGAGGAGAGCAGCAGGTAGCGGCCGCCGACCTGGCCCATGGCCTCAAGCACGGCGCGGGTGTTTAGGAGGCCAAGGGCGAAGATGTCGATGACCGCCTCGGGGCGATGGCGGCGGAAGATGTCGAGGATGGCAGCGCCATCCATGCGGTCGGCGCGTTCGAAGACGGCGCCCGGCGGCAAGTCGACCGGGTGCTGGCCGCGGACGATGACGATCGGCGTTTGACCCCAGTGGAGGACACGTTCGGCGACGGCGCGGCCGATGAAGCCGGTGCCTCCAATGATGGCGATGGTCATGCCGGTCTCCTCCGTTGCGGGAGGGGTTCAGTATGCCGGCATGACCAGCTCTGCAAGGGATCAGGCGGCCACGGGTTCGTCTTCCGCCAGCTCCAGCCCCATCGACTGGCGCAGCTCATCAATGGCGCAGGCGATGTGGTAGAACGAGCTCGCCGGCGCCGGCTCGGCGAGGAAGGTGCCGTCGAGATGCATCTTGTCGCGCCACAGGCCGCGCAGCGGCACATCGAGGAACAAGCGCATGGCGGCGCAGGCATCATTGGCGGCGGCGAGGTAATAGTCTTTCTTCAAGCCGGTGCTGACGCTGGCGAGGCGGAGCGAGGATTTCAGCCATTCGGTCTGCGGCCAGAGGCGAGCAGTCTGGTCGTGGATGGAGAAGTCGTCGAGCAGCGCCATCACGGCGACGTGGCGGGTGGGACAGATGCCGTGTTTGAGGCCGATCTCTAACAGGCGCTCGGCTTTGACCACCGCCTCGGCATTGCCGCGGCTCTGGCCCCAGCGGGTCAACAGCCACGCCCATTCGAACTGATGGCCGGGCTCGACAATGCGGCCCGGTTCGCCGGGGTGCGGGGCCCAGCCGGCATCGAAGAACTCGCGCAGGGCGCCGGAGCGCGGATCGATGAAGCGGGTCATGGCCAGTTCGGCGATTTCGTCGGCGAGGGCCGACCAGGGGCCGACGCCCCTGCCCTTGAATTCCTCCCAGCCCAATGCCGCCTCGAAGAGATGCATGTGCGGGTTGGATTTGAGCGGCAGGCTCCGCGGCAGATCGTTGTGGAAGCCGGCATCGGGGTGCTTGAAGCGCGTCTGCAGGAGGTGGAGCAGCGCCAGGCTGCGCGTTTCCATGTCGAGGGCGAGCGAGGGCACGGCCTGGGCCGCCTGCGAGAAGCCGAAGAGCGCGAAGGCCTGGTTGTAGAGATCGAAACTGTCGTCGACCATGGCCCCGGTGGGCGCCACGGCATTGGCGAAATAGCCGGAGTCGAGCCAGTATTTTTCGGTGAAATAGGTGAGGCCGTGGGTCAGCGCCTGCTGCCACGGGCCGGACCAGCCGAGCCTGCCGGCGAGGGCGTAGCAATAGACCTGGCGCGGCTGCACGCGGCCGCGGCGGGTGGCGTCGGTGGCTACGCCATCAAGGCCGATGGTTTCGACGAAGCCGCCGTTCACGCGGTCGGCGCCGGCCTGCCACCAGATCGGCAGCGCATCGTTGCGCAGCCAGCTCACGAACTCAGATGCATAATCCTGAAGCATTGGGGTACCCTCAAGTTTTCAGTGACGCCAGGTAGGCTTGTGCGGGCGCGGAGCCCTGCTTGGCCGCGGCCTCGAGATAGTGCCGCGCCAGTTGCGGACTCTCGGGGTCGGCGGTTTTCTGTGCGAAGTGGAGGCCGAGGCGCAGTTGCGCTTCGGCGTGGCCGGCATCGGCGGCAGCGCGCATGTATTCGAGGCTCTTGGCTGGATCGGCCGGGACGGCCCCGCCCCAGGCATAGAGATCGGCGAGCGACCACATGGCCGGCACCACGCCGGCCTCCGCCGCCTTGCTCAGTGCCTTGAGCAGTTCGGGGACACGGGACGAGTCCTTGCCGAGTGCGACGAGGCGGCCGGCGGCATCGGTGACGGCAGGTTCGAGCCCCGCGGCGATGGCCTGTTCGAGATAACGATAGGCTTCGTCCTCGACTGCAGCATCAGCGACGGAGAGGCGCTCCTGCGCGAAAGCGAGCGCGGCGACGGCGTTGCCCCCATCGGCCGCGACCTTGATCTCATCGAGGATTTTAGCGCGTTCCTCGTCGGTCTTGGCCTCACGCAGGCGGGTGTTGAAACCGCTGCCCCCGCCCTGCGGATCGATGCCGCCGGCGAGAGCGACCTCGAGCAGTTTGCCGCGGGCAGACTCGGTCCCGACGTCCTTGCGCCAGAGGCTGCCGGCGAGCTTGGCGGCGGCAGCGGAGTCGATCGAGGCGGCATAGTCGAGCCAGGCGACGGCGAGCTTGGAGTTCGGTTTCTTGTCTTCGCCTAGCAGGTTTGCCCGCACCTGGCGCAAGGCGCGGTCGAGTTTCGAGAACTTGTCGACAGAGGCGTAGTATTTCGCCGCCGACTTGATATTGCCGCCGGCTTCAGCGGCTTCGGCGAGGCGGATAGTGGCCTGGGTCGAGCCGCGCGAGGCGGCGAGTTGCAACCATTCGGTGGAGGTGCCGATGCCCTTGACCTTGCCGGACGCCGCGAGGTCGGCCATCAGCATAGGACCACCGGTGCCGCCCTCGCGGGCACGCGGCAGGTAGACGAGTTGCACCAGCTCCGACGCCCAGACGGGTTTGTAACGGCCTTCCGAATGGGCCTGCATGATGATGGTGGTGGAGGGGCCATCGCCCTGCAACGCGGCCGCCTCGTAGGCACGCATGGCCTCGCCGCCACGTCCGGCCTTGATGAGGATCTCGGCGAGATTGCGATAGCCACGCGCCCGCTTGCTCTGGGTGTTGCCGGACTCCGCGAGGTAGAGCAGATGCTGCAGCTGGTCGCGCTTGCCATCGGCGCGCGGCACGAAAATCTCGCGCTTGACGCGCGGGTATTTCACGTCGGGCTGGGCGGCGATGCGCGCCGGACGGAAGGGGTCGCCGACTTCGGCGATTTCTGCAAAGGCGGGCGCTGCGGCAAGCAGGACAACAGCTGTAGCGGCGGAAGCGAGAAGCGATTTCATGGTCGATCTCCCGGTGAGGTTCAGCCGGCCTGCTGGCCGGAGCCGGCGGCGACCAGTGAGGTCAATCGGCCGCCGAGATTGGAGGAAAACAACGGACGGTCGAGCTTGATGCCGTAGTCCTTCTCGCTGCCGCCGAAGCGCTTGAAGTAGGGCTCGACCCACGCCAGGCGATCGCCGCGAATGGCGCCGTCGTCCGTGGGCATTTTCACCTGCTTTTCGCCGGTGAGGTCTTCGATCTCGTCGGGGTCGGAAACGGAGGTCAGCGCAAACTTGACGAGCCGGTGCATAGCGCCATCGCAGAGGCCATAGGCCTCGGTACCGTTGGCCTCGGCGAGTTCGGCGATCATCACCAGCGGGGCGATGGCGTGGAGGTGGTAATCACGCGCCTTCTTGGCCCGCTTGAGTTCGAGCGGCAGGGCGCCCTGCGCATCGACCTGGCAGACGCCGATGCGGAAGCTCTCCACACCCCAATCGAGCAATTCCTGATCGTCGGCGACGACGCCGGCGGCAGCGACGGCGAAGCCACCCCAATAGCGGTGGTTGGAGCGATTGGAGCCGCGATCGCCTTCGCTGTAGACAGCGATGAAATCGCGGGCCCGGGCCTTGAACCACGATTGGATGGCGGAGACGTCGAAATCGGTGGCTTCGGCATAGGGGCGCACCGACAGGTAGGCCATGCCCATGCCGGCGACGATGCGGGTGGAGCTCAGGGCAGACTGGCGGGTGCCGAGGTCGCTCATAGCATCGCCGCGGGCCCAGGCATCGATCCAGGCCAGCGTGCAGGCGGCCTTGACCACCTTCTTGCCGTCGGAGGCGACATAGTCGCTGGCGGCCTTGGTGACATAGGTGAGGAAGTCGCGAAGGCCCGACATGCCCTCGGTGTAGGTCTCGAACTGCTCGTCATCGATCGACGAGCGGCTCTTGTCAGTCTGGTCGTAGATGCTGGTCACGGCGAGGCTGACCTCGGGCTCTGGCGCCGCGTCCTTGCACTGGGCGGGCGAGCCTTGGGGCAGCACAGGCGTGAAGGGCGAGGCCATCTCGGCGCGGGCCGGCAAAGCGAGGGCGGTCATCGTCAGGGCGGCGATGGCGACGGTGCGGATGACATGGGGCATGTCGAACTCCTTTCCGCGGTCAGTTGACTTGGGCACGGGCGCGCCAGTAGGCGGCACGCTCGGGATCGGCGGGTGTCCCGAACCCGACGGTGTAGGCGGCGGCGATTTCCTTGACGGCGCGCGGGTCGCCGATGTCCGCAGCCTTCTGCAGCCAGGCGAAGGCCTCGTCGGGCGAAGCAACGACGCCGATGCCGGAGGCATAGCTGCGATAAAGCCGCATCATGGCGGCGGCATCGCCGGCTTCGGCGGCCGCCTGCAGCCACTGGAACTGGCGCTCAGGATCGGGATTGCCGAAGGCGCCCTCTTCATCGAGGCGGGCGAGTTTGAGCAGCGTCGAGCCATTGTCGGCCAGGCGTGGACCGGCGGCCTCTGCGAGTTTCATGACGTCGGCGGCCGGCATACCGATGAGGCCCTTGGAGACGGCACGCAGCAGTTCGGCGGCGGCTTCGGCATTGCCCTCGGCGGCGAGCCCGGCGAGTAGCTGCTGCGCCGTATCCGGATCGGCGTCCGGCCAGGTGCCGTCGATGTGACCATCGGCGAGCATGACCACCGCCTCGGTGCTGCCCATCTGCATGGCCTTGGCAAGAAGCGGCTCGGCCTTGCCGACAGCGTCCGGTCCGCCGATACCATCGGCATAGGCTGAGGCGATGCGGACGAGATCTTCGGCAGAATCGGTAGAAAGATCGGCGGCGGTCGAGAGCCAGCGGGCGGCTTCGGCTGGAGCGGCGGGGTCGGCAGCCTCGGCATAGGTGCGCGCCATGCTGATCATGCCATCGACCGAGCAGACGGTTCCGCTCTCGCCGATGGCGGCGAGCGCGGTCATGGCGGTATTGGCACTGGTGTCGACGAGGCGAAGCGCGGATTTGAGGTCACCAAGATCGGCGGCCTTTTGCAGCCAGGTGCGGGCCGTCTCGGGGTCGCTTTCCGGATCCTCGAGCATGGCGAAGCCGAGCTCGCGCATACCTTTGACGATGCTACGATCGGCGGCGGCCTGGTAAAGCGGAAGCTGCTCGGCCAACGGGGCGTCA
Source organism: Pseudomonadota bacterium (assembly GCA_023415605.1). Classification (GTDB taxonomy): domain Bacteria; phylum Pseudomonadota; class Alphaproteobacteria; order Rhizobiales; family Devosiaceae; genus Devosia_A. Next base: position 18,059 of record JAEZKB010000310.1, on the reverse strand, counting down.
CGATCCTTGAGGACGGACGCCTTGAGCAAGGTGGCGTCGAGATCGCCCTCGGCGATGTAGCCCTCGAGTTCCGCCATGGCCGGATCGACCACCTCGGGTGCGTCACTCCCTTCGAGAGTGAATCCCAGGCGTGATAGGGCGACGGCGCGGACATAGGCAGGGTCGGTACTGCGATCGACGAAGGTCTTGAGGCGGTTAGCGAGCTCGGTGTCTCCTCCCAGCATGCCGGCGGGATCGGCTAGCGCGGCGAGGGCATAACCGACAGCACGGGCATCGCCCTGCAGGGCGGCCTTGCGGATGAGGGCGACGCCGGCTTCGCGGGTCGCCCGGTCGACGCTGGCGATGCGTTTGAGGCCATCCGTGAGAGCAAGGCTTTCGGCACCGAGACCGATAGCGCGTTCGCGCCAGCGCAGGGCTTCGGCCGGGTCGTACATCGGCCCGGCGCAGAGCGAGAGTGTTGCGAGATGGCGCGCGGCTTCGGGGCGGCCGAACTCGGCGCCCAGGTGGAGCCAGGTGCGGACCTCGTCGTACTGCGCCGGATCCTTGCGGGCCTTGGTCAGCAGCAGTTCGGCGACCTTGACGGCGGCGCGGCCGGAGCCGGCGAGGGCCGCGTCGGTGAGCAGGGTCTTGGCCTCAGCGAGGTCCGCCGGATCGCTGACGGCCTCGACCAGGAAGAAGCCGAATTCGGTGGCGAGCTCCTGGTCGGGAGGCCCCTGTTCGATGGCGGCGCGATAGAAGCGGCGGGCTGCCTCGAGATCCCGCTCGCCGCCAAAATCGCCATGGGCGATGCGAGCGAGCCAGAGGCTGGCGTCGCGCGAGCCGGCAGCGGAAGCCAAGCCGAGATAGTGGCGCGCCTGATCGAGATCGCGCGGGCGGATGAGGCCGGTGGCATAGGCCTGGCCCACGGTGACGGCGGCGCCGATGCGACCCTTGTCGGCGGCGGACTGGGAGTAGCGCAGCGCCAGCTCGAAGTCGTTCTCGTCGATACGGGGGCCGGCAATGAGATTGCCGAGACGTTCCTCGACGCGAGCATCGCCCGTTTCGGCGGCCTGGCGGAACCAGGCGATGGCGGTGGGTACGTCCTCCGGGACGAGACGGCCCTGCAGGTAGAGCGTGCCCACGGTGGTGAGATAGCCGCAATCGCCGGCGGCGATGGCGCCGATCATCGAGACGATGGCTTCGTCGACGGCGAACTGCTTCTGCTCGGGCGACGCCGTGGGATCGGCGGCGAGAATGCCGGCAAAAAGCAGCTTGCCGTCGGCATTGCCGGAAGCAGCGGAGGTCTGCGCCAGCGCCCGCGCCTTTTCGGCGCTACGCATAGCGGACGGTCCAGTGGGGCCATAGAGCTGCGCAAGGTCGAAGGCGGCGCGGGTTTCGCCAGCGGCGAGGGCGCGCTGCAAACGGGCTTCGCCCTCCTCCAGCTGCTCGGTACTGCCGTTGTCGATCAGCGCCCGGCCGATCAGACGATCGTAGCGCGGACGATCGCCTGGGCGGAGTTCTTCGAGATAGGCGAGAAGGCGGAGGCCGGTCTCGGCGTTTTTTTCTACCCGCTCGCTGCCGCGGAGATACTCATTGGCGATTTCGAGCAGCTGCTCGGGCGGCAGCGCGACGGGTTCGCCGTTCCAGGTGGTCCAGTCGCGATCGAGTGCGGCCTGCGGAGCGGCGACGACGGGGGCGCAGTGCTTCGCATAGTCGAGGTCCGGAGGCAGCAGCGGCGCCGCTGCCCCGGTGGAGGCCCAGAACAGAGCCAGCGTCGCGGCGATCGCGAGCGGGGCTTTCGACTGGCGGTGCGTGAACTGCATTCCGGACCTCACTCAGGTTCAGTCGGCCGAGACGGCGTTGACGCTCTGGATGGCGGTGACGCCATCGGCCGCCGGAATGGCAACCACCGAGGTGCCCTGCTGGCGCACCATGGCGGTGGCCGGCAGTTCGATGGCGGGAGCGCCGCCATCGACGACCACGAAGGCGACCTCGAACGGGTTCACTTCCCGGAAAGCGGTCTCGCCGGGGGCGACATCCTCGAAGATGGCGGCCTGCTTGCCGTTAACCTTGGCATCGAGCTGCAGCGGCTTTTCGGTGGCATTGTAGAAGTAGAGGCCGGCGCGGGCCGGATTGGCGAGCGCCTCGTCTTCGACCACCTTGGGCTCGGTGCCGTCGGAGGGCACGATGATGGTGTAATACTTCTGCGCTTCGACCGTGACCGGCAGCTTGGTGGCAGCCCAGGCAGCGTCGTAGCTGCCCTTGGTGACAAACTCATAGGGCGATAGCGCGCCGGCGCCGACCGAGAAGCTGGCGCTGGCGACCGTCAGTTCAAGGCCGCCGCTGTCGCCGGCATTGAGGACGCGCACGAAGGCGGCATCGGGCGGCGGCGGGGCATCGTAGAGGCCACCTTCGGCGGCGACGACCGGGGTGGCGAGGCCAAGAGTCAGGGCCAGGCCAAGCAGGGGGCGAGATGAGCGAGTGAAGTGCATCGTGGTTCTCCTTTCCGGCAATCAGGAACGGGCGTTGCCGGGACCGCCGCTGGTTGCGCCGGGCTGCAGCGCATCCGGGTAGCGGCAGAGCGCTATCGTTCCCGAATTGCCGCCGCCCTCGATGGCGCGGATAGTGATGGAGCCGAGGTCGGTGGCGACCTCGGACGAAAACTCGGCGTAGAGCTCGCCGACGGCACCGACGCGCGGCGCGCGGATGACGGGCAAGATATCGCGCTGGCCGTCGCGGTAGTCGAAGCTGAGGGTAAAGCCCCGCGGACTGGGGTCGCTAAGGCCGGCGGCGAGGTAGTAGCCATTGCCCGAGACGGCGAGATCGGCCGGGAGATCTAGGGTGTAGCTGCCGTCGGTCAGTTCGTAGTCGGTGGTCAGTACGGCGCTATCCGTGCCTGCACAGGAGCCGGCGACGGCGGGAACGATGGTGCGTTCCATGATGCCGGCGGCGCTCTCAAAGCGGTCGAGATAGGGGATTTCCCAAAGCAGGACACGGGTGCCGGACTGGGCGAGGCCGCTGTGAGACCATTTGTAGATCGATTGGTCCAGATCGCCGCCGGAGATGGCATAGGAAGCGACATCTGCGCCGAGGTCCTCGCGCAGAAAGCCGGCGTAGTTGAACTTGTTACGCTCGTCGGTGAACGAGGTACCGACAATGCTGACCGGCGGCACCGAAGAGTCGTCCCCGAGGAAGGCATCGAGCGACTGGTCGGCTTCCACCGTCTCGTAGATGTCCAGCGTTTCGCCGGGGATGACCGGGGAGCACAGCTGGTTGAGGTAGCGCCTGGAGTTGGACTTCTGGATCTCGGCCAGGTCGGGACGCAGCTTGGTCACGAAGCTCTTGTCCGCCGGAAACTCGCCGGGGAAGAGCTCGGCCAATGTCGCAGCGGTGGCGTCGGCGGCGACCTTGGCGAAGTCGGGGCGCCAGTGAAGATCCTGGGCGAAGTAGTAGTCGACCGTGTCGGGCGGCTGCTGAAGCATATAGCCGGCGATATCGACGACACCGATCCCGAGGCTCTTCAAAGTCTCGATGGCGGTGGCGAACTCACCATTGGAATAGTCGGGGTCAAAGAGCAGATTGCTGGCTTCGGCAGCGGCGACCGCGTGCTCCGGGGCCAGTGCGGCCTTGGAGGGCAGCGGCATCAGCACGAGGCGGACGTCGTGAAGTTTCAGCGCCGCATCGAGCCGGGTGAGGAAGGTCCTGGAGGCGTCGGTGATCGGATAGAGGTGGTTGATCTCGTTGCTGCGGAAGAACCAACCGTCGTCGCCCTGGTAGACGGGCGTGCCGAAGCCGGTCAGGCGGGCGCGCTCGGCGATGTCGTCGCAGGTGTAGCTCAGCTCACCGGCGGCCAATGCGGGCGCAACCGTCAGCAGGAGTGAGAGAGAAGCGATGGGGAGGTGGCGCAAGTGCATCGGCCTAGTCCTTCTTCTCGCCCGGCGTCGGCAGCTTGAAGGCCGTCGTGGTCTGGCTGAACTTGCGGGCGGTGTTGTAGCCGTCGGCGAAGGCGTCATCGAGCAGCGAGACGGCGTCGTCGTAGCCGTCGGTGCCGGGCCTGTCGCCTTCGCTGGCGAGGAGATGTACGGCGAGGCGGAGCCGGGCCGGGTTGACGCCGGCATCGACGGAGCGATCGAGCCACAGGCGGGCCAGCGACTGGCTCCTGGCGTCGGGCTTGGAATAGTAGTGGAAATAGAGCTGGTACATGGCGTCGAAGTTGCCGAGGGACGCCGCCTTTTCCAGCCACTCGACACCGCGCTCTTCATTGGCGCCGATGCCCCAGCCGGCAAGGTAGAGGCGGCCGACTTCGAGCATGCCGGCGCTGGAGCCTTGCGAAGCGGCATCAAGGAACATGGAATAGGCTTTCACGCGATCCACGTTGGGACCGGTTGCCGACGAGCTGAGGCGACCCAGTTCGACGCGGGCGACGCCGTGTCCGAGAGCGGCGGCACTGTCGAGCAGCGCCACGCCGGTCTCGGAATTCTGCTCGCGGCCCATGCCATAGAAGTACTGCAGACCCAGTTCGGCGAGCGCGTCGCTGTTGCCAGCCGCAGCCGCCGTCTCGATCAGCGTATTGCCGCGCTCGACGTCCGGCTTGGTGCCCCAGCCATTGTAGTAGGCCTGGGCGACGAGCACGGCGACATAGTTGTCGGGCGGAAGGATCTTGAGCGCCTGTTCGGAAACGGCCATCACCTGCGCCGCAATCTTGGGATCGACGCGGGGCGCGAGGTAAGTGGCGGCAAGCTCGATAATCGGAGCGATCTGCTCGGCTTTGGCGAGCGTCAGCGACCAGTCGAGGACCGTGGGCAAGAGGCTGGGGTCCGTCTTGAGCCGATCGAGATAGTCGGTGACGATCAGGCCCATCGCGTCGGTGTTGCCGGCAGCTGCCATGGCGTCGAGACGCTGTTCGCCTTCGACCTTGGCCGCGGGGACCGGGAGCCTGGTCAAGAGCTTCGCCAGTTCGACAGCGACGTTGTCGCCGCCAGCGACAGCGAGGCCGCGCGTGGCAAGGTCGTAGGCCCGGGCCGTGTCGGGCGGCTGCTGGCTGGCCTCCATCTTGGCGAGCGCGAGCAGTGCCTGGGGGTCGCGAGCGAACATGGGGTTGCCGAGCACGGCGCGGGCTTCGTCGGGGCGCTCGGCGAGGATGTAGAACTCGCCGAGCTGACGGCCGGTCTTGAAGTCCTTGCGCAGAGTCCAGGCCTGGCTGAAGGCTTCGATGGCACGGTTCATGCGGGCAGGATCGGGCTCGTCCTTGACCCGGCCGATCATGGCCTTTACGGCCGGCGCGAAGCCTTTGCTGGCGAGGGCGAGGAGCAGCTCCTCGCCGGCCGCTATATCGGCGGGCTTGCGGGCTGTGCCGGAGATCAGCAGCAGGCCCTGGCGGTACTGGCCCCAGTCGCTGCCGGCGGCCGCGAGCTCCGCGATGAGGGTTTCGAAGCGCTCTTCCTCGAACGGGGTCTGCTTGATTTGCAGCAGCGCTTTGGCGACCCGCTCGCGTGCGACGAGGCTGGGTTCGAGCGTCAAGGCGCGCTCGTAATACTGCATGGCCTGGCGGTAGGTCGGGCGCACCCAGATACCCCCATAGTAGATGTCGCCAAGCAGGATCAGCGAGCGGACATGGCCCCGATCGCCGGCGGCGCGGAGTTCGGAGAGGATCTCGGCGCTGCGGCCCGGCGGGAGACTCCGGGCAGCCGGAATGCGGGCTTCGGCAGCGGCGGCAAGAATGCGGTTGGCCTGGTAGTTTGCCTCGTCGGCGCCCTCGCCGCCGACGGAGCGGAACATGGGCTCGAGATATTTGAGCGACAGGTCGATGGGGAGTGCCGCTGCCTCGAGCTTCAGCGCGACGCGCATGATCTCCTCGGTTGGCTGGCCCTCGGTGCGGGTCAGGGTCTCGATGAGGGGGATGGCCGCCTCGTAGTCGGGGGCCGCATCGCCACCGGTGGCATAAAGCTGGACCGACTGTAACAGCGCCTCGCGGTCACCGGCGTCGCGCTGCAGACGGAGGGCGACGAGGGCGTCTTCGCGGCTGAAGCCGTAGATGGACTCTTTGGTAAAGTCGGTGGCGATGATATTCGCGGCGTCGGCAGAACCCGCCGCCAGCGCCGCCACGAGGATTGGGCGGATCTCGGCCGGGTCGAGACCACCGACCCTGTCGCGGACGCGCTGGTCGAGACCCTTGACCGCATCGCGGTCGCCCTTGGCGGCAGCGGCCTTGAGCAGGCGTATGCCCTCGGCCGTGTCGGCGGTGACGCCGGTGCCATCCAGAAGGCGCTTACCCATGGAGCCGGCCGCCTTGGCGTCGGTCTCGGCCGCGGCCATGCCGAGCATCAGCGCCTGGTCGGCCAAGGCCTTGCTGCGCGCGGGATCACGGGCGGCCAGAAGCGACGACAGCGCCTGCGTCGCCTTGATGTCGCCGGTGAGGACCCTGCCCTCCAGCGCGGCGATTGCAGTCTCCTCGGGGACGCCGTCGGGCAACGCGCCGGCGAGGACGAAGTCGGCAATGACCGGCGCATAGCCCTGGCGGGCGAGCGTGGCCTTGATCTCATCCCGCTCGGCGAGAGCCGCCGGCGTGTTCCGCCGGGTGAGGATGTCAGCCTTAAGCGAGAGGGCGCGCAGCACGACCGCGGGATCGTTGCCGGCGATCACCTCGTCCGCCAGCGCTTCGGCGCGATCGAGGTCGACGCGCGGCAGCGGGTTGGTGGCGCTGATCAGCGTCCCTTGCATCAGTCGGCGCGCGAGTTCGATCTTACTGGTTGGGTCGCCGGCCTGTTCGAGGGCCGAGAGTTCCACCACTTCGGCGGCGTAACGCTCGGCGGCAGTGGTGCCGACGACGGTGTTGACCTCCTGCGCCTCAGCCGCGCCAAGGCTCAGCGCGCCGGCGAGGATCAGGGGGACGAGGACGCTGGCGAGGGAAGCGGAACGCATCATTGCTGCACCGTGAAAGCCTGGGCCTGGACTGTGTCGGTACCGCCAGTGCAGAAGTCGCCGGCCTCGCTGGTCGAAAAGCGTGTCTGGCCGATCAGGCCGGCCTCGACGAACGGGCAGGCGTGCACCGGCTGCAACACGGGGCGGCAGTTGGTAGAGATCACCGTGGGCATGTTCTGCGCGGTCTGCAGCACGAAGCCCTGGAGGCCGTCGAGATCGCCGGCGACGAGCCGGTCTGACTGGTTGCGGAACTGGTTGCCGTAGAGCTCGACCTCGCTGGCGCCTGCAGTCTGTATGCCGGCGCCGTTGCTGCGCATGGCATTGCCGATGGCAGTGAAGGCGGTGACAGGCTGGTACGGGTCAAGGGTGAAGTTGCGGCCGGCGCTGCCTTCGGAGGCGGTGAGATCGGAAATGAAGCCCTCGATGGCCGAGCCTCTATTGGCCTCGATGCGGTTCTGCAGCAGCAGCACGTCCCACGAGTTGCGGACCTTGATGCCGGCGCGGTTATTGGCGCCCACATCGTTCATGCCGATGACGGTGCAGGGGCTCTCGAACACTGCCATGCCGTCGCCGTGGTTGCCGCGAAGCGTGTTGGCGAAGACCAGCGTGCCGCTCGAGGAGCGATCGAGCATGGCACCCGAGCCGTAGTTGTCGAAGCTCAGGTTGCCGACGATCCAGCTGTCGTTGACCTCGCGCGAGATGATGATGCCGTGCTTCTTGGCAGTGGCGTAGGCGGTGTTGAGCGAGATGTTGAGCCGCTGCGAGCGATCGTGCGGGTCGATGCCGTAGATGATGTTGTTGCGGTACTCGTTACCGACGAGCTGCACATCGGTCGCCTCGTAGGCATAGTAGCCGTAATAGAGGTTGTCGAAGCTGTTGTTGACAATGGTACCGGTGGGCGCCGCTGGCTTGGCGCGGTGGTAATAGTCATCGACCGGGCCGGAGTTGAAGGTGACGCCGTAGGAGCGGCCGGCGGAATAGCCGAGCGCAACGAATTCGCTATCGGCCAGATTGGTGATCGAGCCCGACCAGCTCAAGAGGAACGGCCGGAACTTGTGCATGGCGGTCTCGTAGCCACGGCGAAGCACGGTATTGTTATCGACATCGAAACCGACGATGCGGGTACCGATGACGTCGAGCTTGCCGGCGTTGACGATGAAGGCGCCGGTGGTGGCGTTGAGCTGGATCTCGCGCGCCTCGGCGCCCGAGAGGATCAGTGTCGCCTCGGCGCCGACGGCGATCGGCCGGTTGAAGCGGACGGTGTCGTTGGGGAGGATGGTCACCGCATCGGACTGGTCGCGGCCGATGGCGGCGATGACGTCGGCGATGGTGAAGACGCCCCGGTTGAGGAAGATGAATTCGGGGGTGATGGTCTTGTTCTGCTCGTAGACGTAGTCGCGGACGCCATTGTTGGATTCGCCGTCGAAATACGGAGAATCGAAGCCACCGAGGCGGACGTAGCGGCCTTCGCCGCCGACGACCACGCCGGCCGACCCGCCACCCGGATAGGGGACGGCCCGCGTGACGTCGCTGCTGTCCACGTCGAGGTCGGGCAGCTGCGGCTTGCCGGCGGGGAGAACAGCGCCGGAAGGACGGACGGTGAGGCGATCGTCATAGTGGATGACGGGGCCGTCGCCGGAGGTGGAGGCCTTGATGAGGGTGGCCGGGGTGAGGTCGAGCGGCTCGCCACCCTCGATCCAGTCGTGGATATCGAGGCGCCCTGCCCGCTCGCGCGCCACGAAGCGGAAGGCGACGATGCGCTCGGCGGTGTTGGGATGCTGGCGGATCGCGGCGACACCGGCCTCGAAGTCGCCGGCCACGGCCTCGATGGACGCAAGATCCAGCGTGAGGCGGGCGGCGATGGCGGGATCGGCGATCGATCTCGCCGAGGCTTGGGCGCCCGCTTTGTCGCCGGACCAGGCGCGCTGGCGGGCAGCGCGTTCGAAGAGATGGTCGCGGGTGGCGCTGTCGCCGAGTGATGCCGGATCGAGCTGGCCCAGGGAGGCGCGGATCAGCGCGGCGTCGGGAGTGCCCTCGGCCTCGGTGGGGAGGGAGGCCAGCGCGGCGGCGAGCTCACGATCGGCGCCGGCGTTGAAGCCGAGCGAGCCGGTATAGCCGGCAGCAGTGGCGAGACGGGCCTCGAGCGGCGCGGATGAGGTGGCGAATGCGCGGAGGCGATCGTCGCCATGGGCGCGGGTCGCCAACGTGGCGCCCAGGTCGCGGAAGAGCGCGAGGTCGGCGGGGGTAGTGGTGAATTCGGTTTCGGCACTGTTGCCGGCGAGCAGCGCCTGCATGGCGGCGGTGGGAGGATAGGCCAGTGCGGCTGCGTCGGGCTCGGTCTTGTGGTCGGCAAGACTGCGGCGGATCGCGGCGCGACCGAGACGGGCGGCACTGTCGGCGCCGAGGGCATCGGCATGCTGCTGGAGGCCGGCGACATCGCCGAGGGCTTCGAGGAGATCGGCAGCCTGGGCAATCTCGGCAGTATCCGTGCTCTGGGCAAGAACATCGTCGAGCAACGGGCGGGCGAGATGGGGCAGGTTGCGGGCGGTAAAGTCTGCGGCGAGGGCGAGCCCGGTCGCGGGCAGACAGTCGCCGGCCAGCAGCTTCTTGAGATTGAGGGCGCGGATGGCGTCGCCGTCCTGGAGCAGCGAACCGACCAGGGAGGTGCAAACAGACTGGCGGGTTTCGGGGGTGACGCCATCCGCGAGGGCGATGAGCACAGGAAGGGGATCGATGCCGCCACCGACCGCGCTTGCCACAGTCGCGGGGTCGAGGGTCGAACCAGGGGCCTGGGCCGACCAGGCCAGAGCGAGGGGGTCGCCTGGCCGTGCAGAGTCTTGGGCAGCGGCATCGATACGGGTGCGCGCCTTGGCGGCGAAGCCACCAGCGATGGCGGCGACGAAGCCGGCGCGTTGATCGGGGGTGGCGATAGCGGCGGCGATTTCGCTCGCCACCTCCACCGTGTAAGGCGCATCGAGCGATTGCAGCATAGTGGCGAACTGGGTCGCAAACTGCAGCTGCTCGTCGCCGGGGGGGAGCCGGCGGATATCGGGGACTGCAGCGACGATGCGTGCGGCAGCGGCCATGGGGGCATCGCCGTCGAGTTCCACCTCGGCGAGGATCGATTGGCCGATGAGACGCTGGCGCGGATCGCTGAGTTCGGTGACGAGCTTGCCCAGATGCTGGATCACGAGATCGGCTTGGGCGGGATCGTCGGTGTGCCAGGTGCCCAGCCCGCGCAGTGCGTCGATGGCGGCAGCGGCGAGTGCCGGGGCATCGATCGAGGCCGCGTGCAGGCGGTCGACGGCGGCCTTGATCTCGGCATAGGGACCCGTGGTGGCGGGGAGTTTCGCCGCGTTCATGGCGTCGAGGTAGGCCTGCCACTTGCGCAGCGACTGATAGGCGTCGAACAACTGCTCGAAGGTCTCGAAGCCAGGGGCGGCGTGGACTGCGTTGTTGTAGGTGTCGATGAGGCGGGTGGCGATCTCGCTGGCGAGCTCGGTCTGCAGCGAGACGTCGGAGGCGTCGATGGCGTGAGCCTGCGGCAGCGCAGCGGCCGACAGGATCAGGGCGAGAGCAATGGGGCGGAGGAGCCGGACAGGGGTCAACGCTCGCCTCCCTCGATAGTGGGCGATGACATGACGGGAAGGACGGAGCGCAGACCCTCAAGCAAGCTCGAGGTCAGGTCCTGCTCGAAGCGGAGCGCAACCGGCAAAGCGCGGAACTGTTCGCCGGCACCCGCGACAGGGATGCGGACTTCGTAGAGCCGCTGGTGGCCGTCGAATGGGAGCGCGCGGACGTGGAGGTCTTCGGCGGGGACGGCAGCGGTCACGACTTCGGAGGGGGTGTCGAGGCGGCTGTAACGCAGGCGCGTGCCGCCGGCGATGCGGAAGGCCTGCTCGCGATCGACGATGGCGCGGAGATAGAGCGGTGCATCGGGCTGGGCGTAGGCAAGCAGTGGGTCGCCGCGCTTCACCCGGTCGCCCACCGACTTCTCGCCGGCGACGATGTCGACCGCGCCGGGGGCGTCGATGAGGAGGCTCTTGCCGCTGGTGGTCTCGATGCCGATAGCCGGCTGTCCGGGTTCGACAGAACCGGGCGGCTCGATGAAGGTAATGCGGCCCGAAGTGGGGCTCAGCAGTGTCGTCGCTTCCGTTGCCAACCAGGCCATGCGCGGCTCGATGGTGGTGACCTTGTTCCAGAGCCGGTAGCCGACATAGGAGCCGAGGACCAGGCAGGCGGCCAGCGCGAGCAACCGGGCGCGGGTGTGGCGCCGGCGGCCTGCCCGCGGCTGTGGAGCGGGACTGACCATGGTGCGCATGCGGACGGGGTCGAGGGTCAGGCCTGCGGCGGCCGCCGCGAGCACCCGTTCGCGGTCGGCAAGGTCGACGACGACCTCGCCGCCATTGGTCGCGATGGCGCCACGGAAGGGCACACGGATCCGGCTCGCGCCATTGGCGATGGTCAGGGTAAAGCGATCGAGCTGGCTCGCGAGGCGGCCCTTCAGGGAAATCGCCTCGGTACCGAAGGCGGCGATGGGCAGCACCTCGGCACCGGCGACGAGTTCGAGCGTGGCGGCGGTGCTGGTCATGCGACCTCGCTCAGCGGTTCGCCCTTGCTGCGCGGCACAGCGGCGGCGGCAACCACCGGCTCCTGCGGCGCGGCGAACAGCGCTTCCACATTGACGGTCGAGGACGGCGGGGTGACGACGCAGAGGTGGGCGTCTTCCTCGATGGCAGTGAGCACCAGCGACTGGCCGGCGCCGAGCGAAAAGGAGTTGCCGGCGGGGACGAGCATCACCCGGTGATCGATCTCGGCGGCGACGGTGCCACGGGTCACCACCCAGGTCTCGTGCGAGAGGGGCACAGGACGGCGTAGCTCGCCGCCATGGACGAGGTGGAGCGCGACGCTGGTGTGGTCGGCATCCGCACCATCGAGGTGAGCGCGGCCCCAGGGAAAGGTCGCCTCCTTGCGGTAGCGCAGCTGCGGCGCGCCGATGCGGTTGAGGTCCTTGACGATGGTCTTGACCGTCTGCGCCTTGCTCGTGGGAAGCACGATCAACGCATCGTCGGTATCGACCACGACGATGTCGGAAAGGTGGGCCACCACCGTCTTCCGGCCTGGATGGGAGTGCACATAGACATTGGCGGTATCGTGCAGCAGCACGTCGCCTTTGACGGCGTTGCCGGCCTCATCCTTGTCGGCGATTTCCCAGAGCGCGGAAAGGGAGCCGACATCGTTCCAGCCGATGCCCTCGCAGGGGACGACGACGGCGCGGTCGGTCTTTTCCATGACGGCGATGTCGATCGGCACGTCGAGCGGCGCGGCCCCGAAGCTCTCGAGTTCAGGCGCGATCATCTGCCGGCGCCAGAGCTGGCGGCGATCGGCGTGGTCCATTGCGGCTTCGACGGCGGCGAGCGTTTCGGGCGCGTGCCGGCGCAACTCATCGAGCATGACCGAGGCCTTGAAGAGGAAGATACCGGCGTTCCAGAGGTAGCCACCGGCGACGAACTCGCGGGCGCGTTCGAGATCCGGCTTTTCGAAGAATCCGCCCTCGGCGATGCGGTAGCCGATGGTCTGGCCGTCGAAGGAGACCGGCGAGGATCCGGCGATATAGCCGAAGCCGGTCTCGGGGCCGGTGGGAGCGATGCCGAAGGTGACGATGGAGCCGGCAGCGGCGATCGGCGCGGCGCGCAGGACAGCGGCGCGGAAGGCAGCTTCGTCCTTGATGAAGTGGTCAGCCGGGGCGACCAGCAGCAGCGTTTCGGGATCGATCTCGCGGAACGCCACGGAGATTGCCGCGATGGCGGCAGCGGTGCCGCGCATGGCCGGCTCGACGATGATGCCTTCGCATTCGAGATCAAGTTCTTCGAGCTGGGTAGCGACATGCACCAGCGTATCGGCGCCGGCCATCAGCCAGGGAGCGCGGAAGCCCGGCGAGACGAAACGCTGCACCGTCTCCTGGAACATGGATGCCTTGCCGCCCAGGTTGAGGAACTGCTTGGGCTTGTTGGATCGCGACAGGGGCCAGAGCCGCGAGCCGGCGCCGCCGATCATGATTGCCGGAACGATTGCCAGAGGGGTGGTCATCTGAGGTGTCCTCGATGGGTTGGACGCTGGAATGGATTCATCGCCACGGCGCGGTGTCGAATCGCGCGTAGACAGGCTCGCCGAAGCGCGCCGCAGGAATGGGCTGACCGGGATCGACGGTTACGGTGACGAGGCCACTGCCCTGCTCCCGGAGGTTCTCGACCGAGACGATGCGGGCGCCGTTGACCGACGTGCCGTCGATGAATTTGAGATCGACCGCGGCACCGCCGTAGATGCGGCTCACGTCGGGGAAGGCGACGCTTACCGCGACGAATGGCTGCGCATCGACGGGGATCAGGCGCTGCACCACCGAACCGGGCGAGGCATAACTGCCGACAGCGCGACCGCCTTCGGCCACTTCGCAATCGCAGGGGCTCGGCACATCGGTGCGGGCGCCGAAAGCATCGACGATGCCGAAGGCGGGGGCGCCGGGGGCGATGTGTCCGGGGGCTGCCAGCGCCACGATGGTACCGGCGACCGGCGCATCGAGGTCGACCGTTGTGGCCGAGACCTGTGCCGAGACCGCCTCGAAGACGAAGAGCCGGTTGTAGATGCTCGAGCCGAGGAAATAGAGCGCCAGTGCGCCGCCAAGTGTAAAGAGCGCCAGCCCGACGACGCGGCGGCCGAAATTGGCGGCGGCGTTGCTGCGCGGCGCGGCGGCCGGCTTGGGTTGGGCCCGGGTGGCCTCGGACGTGCCCAGGATGCCTTCTGTGCTCATGATACGCCCCGCGAGATGTTCGTTGATGATGAAGTCGAGGACCCCGGCGTCTTCGGCACGGCCGAGGGTGTAGGAGAGGCCGCCGCGACCGCTGCGCGGATCGAAGTGCCTGATAGTGGCGTCAATGGCGACCGCCATGCTGGCGCCCGGAAAGTCGAAGCGGAGTTCGGCCGGCATGGTCTCACCGGACTTGAGATCGGCCCGTGGCGCATGGAAGCCGACGCCGCCGCGCGACCAGTCGAAAACCTCCACTTCTCGGTCCTCGACGACAAGAGTCGCCGGTACCTTGAAGCGTGGATTGGTGCGGTACTCGCGGACCTTCTGGGCGGTGATCGCTGCGGGAACGTGGACGTTCATACGAGCCCTCCCGCAGTGGTGGACTGGACGGTGACGGGAAGTGTCCGCGGCGGGGCACCAAAGCCGGTGACCATGGCGAGCGCCGCGAGATAGACGGCGACCGCGACGACCGTGACGTAGACCGAACTCACACGCTTGAAGCGATCGAAGAGCGGCGTATCGGAAGGCCTGAGCGTCGTGTTCTGCCGGGTCCAGCGCTGCCGGTCGAGCCGGAAGAAGACGAGGATTTTTATCAGCGAGCCGAAGATCTGGTTGAAGTAGAGCAGCGGCACGCACCAGACCGAAACCGTCGGGCGGGTGGTGAAGAAGCTCAGCACCACGATGTAGCGCGAGATCATCACCCAGATGACGTAGTAGACCAGCGTCCAGCCCGAGACGAAGAAGCTGCCCAGCAGCGCCAGCGAGAGACCCGAAAGCGAGGTCCACATCGACAGGCGCTGGTCGAGCACCGACCACCAGGTGAAGAGGCCGATACGGCTTGGCCCTAGCGCGAGCGCGCGGGCATTGGTCCGCAGCATGTTGCCGAACCAGCGGGTCATCAACACGCGAGCCGACTCGATGAAGTTCGGGCTCGGCGGCTGCTCGATGGTTTCGACGACGACGTCGGGGACGTAATACATGTGGTAGCCGCGCGAGAGCAGCCAGAACCAGCTCGACTTGTCGTCGCCGGTGAGCATGCGGATCTTGCCCAGCCGCCAGTGATCGACTTCGTCGTTCTGGATATGGTCGATGAAGGTGGGATCGCAGGCGAGTTGCGCCCGGAACATCGACATGCGGCCGGTGAGTGTCAGCACGCGCTTGGCCAAGCCGTTCGAACACATCAGGATCTGGCGCTGGACGAAGCGCAGCGAGTACCACTTGCGGAAGATTTCGGCGCCTTCGACGGTACAGACTTCGTCGGTCGTCAGCGCACCGAGCTTGGGATCGACGAGGAAGAAACCGGCGCAGCGCTCGACCAGATCATCGGGAACGATGGAGTCCCCGTCGATTACCGAAACGGTGTCATGCGGACCGGGCCGGTAGCGGGCGATGGCGCGGAAGCCGTGAGCCAGCGCGTCGCGCTTGCCGGTGCCCGGGATGCGGACGAATTCGAGAGTGAAGGGGAGCGTGTCGCCATACATGGCCTTGGCCAGGTTGCCGATGAGCCACTCGTCGGCAGGCTCGACGATCGATGCGACCACGGTCGCTCCGCCGCCGGCCTTTGCCGCCGCGCGGAAGGCGCCGGCATAAACCTTGGTGGTGGTGGGCTCGTCGATGCGGAAGCTGGTCAGCAGCATGAAGGCATGACCCACGCCTTCGGCGAGCAGGCGCGCCTCGGCGCGCTTGCGCAGCGGCGGAAACCAGACCTTGCGGAACCAGAGGCTGCGAAACAGGTGGGTCAGCGCCCAAGAGTAGCGCCAGAGGCCGATGAGGCCGATCACCACCAGTACGGCGCGCACGTCGGCGTCGGCGGTGGGCGATGGCACCGAGAGCACCACCGCCGTGACCAGGAGAATGTAGACGAGGTGTCCGAGCATGGTGTGGCCCCCCGCTCGCGCGCCCTGCCCTACCAGCTCAGCCCGATATATTCGATGCCCTCGCGTTTGGCGTCGGGCAGGCGGGCGAGATCAACGACGACCTTGGCGCCATTCTTGCCTTCGTAGCTCTGGAAGGCGGAGCTGTGCTCGTCGTCCTTGTTGCCGATGACGATGGTGTCGGCCGCGTTGAGCACTTCACCCGCGGTGGTGCGGATGTAGGGCGCGAGATGGGCAACGAAGCTGCGTCCGCCATCCTCGGTCGAGGAGATGTTCTGATCATAGATCGAGAGATCGTAGCCTGAGCCGAGCAGGCGCTCCGCCAGTGCCAGATAGGGGCTCTCGCGCAGATCGTCGGTGTCGGACTTGAAGGTGATGCCGAGCAGGCCAACCTTGCGCTTGCCGGTCTTGCGGATGAGCTTATAGGCCTTCTCGATCTGGTAGTCGTTGCCCGTCATGGTGGCATCGAGTAGCGGCGTCGGCGTGTTGTGTGCTCGGCCAAAGCTGCGCAGCGCGCGCAGATCCTTGGGCAGGCAGGAGCCGCCGAACGCGTAGCCGGGCTTCAGGTAGGCCTTGGAAATGTTGAGGCGGGTGTCGGCGCAGACCACGTCCATCACGACATGGCTGTCGATGCCGACAGAGGCGCAGAGATTGCCGATCTCGTTGGCGAAGCCGATCTTGACCGCGTGCCAGCAGTTGTTGGCGTATTTGACGATCTCGGCCGAGCGGATCGGGATCACGTGCGGTTCGACCTTGATGTGAGCGCAGAGTGCCTTGAGCGTCTCGATGGAGCGTGTGTCGCCCTCAAGCTCGCCGAAGACGATGGCGCCGGGCGAATAGTAGTCGGCGACGGCGGTGCCTTCGCGCAGGAATTCGGGATAATAGGCGACGCCGAAATCGACGCCGGCTTTCTTGCCGGAGAATTTCTCGAGCGCCGGAATGACGATGGACTCAACGGTCCCCGGGAGGATGGTCGAGCGCATGACGACGACGTGGAAATCGTCCTTCTGTTTGAGTGCTTCGCCGATCTGTTCGGAAACGGTCTGAACGTAACGCGTGTCAAGGGAACCATCCTCGCGGCTGGGGGTGCCGGGGCAGCAGAAAGACACATCGCTCTCGAGAACGGCGGCGACGAAATCGCTGGTGGCGGTGAGCGCACCGCTTTCGTGGCCGGCGGCGATCAGCTCGTCCAGGCCGGGTTCGTAGATCGGCGCCAGGCCTTGGGCCAGGCTCTCGATCTTGCGGGTGTCGGGGTCGACGGCGATCACCTTGTGGCCATCCTGCACGAGGCAGGCAGCCGATACGCAACCGACGTAACCCGCACCGAAGACGCTGATGGTGGTGGCATTGAGAGTCATGGTGTTCGTCCTCTTTGAAGGGCTCGCCTGAGCCCCGGCCAATTCGTGACTGGACGGCATTCTTGCCGGACGAGGGCCCTGCGCTTGGCGGAGTCCGGGGCGCCTTGGCGGCCGGAACCGGGACCTCTGATGGCGGGATGGAGCACCGCCGCAACACGTTCAGGCGACCTCATTCGACCCCCGATCAGCAAGTGTTAAATCTGCACCACTCTGCATACCAGCTATGCAGGCAAGCAAATTGACCATCTCGTATCAGCCAGTCTCGTATTCGCATGTCTGTAACGGCGGACTAACCTCAAGTTGTTTTAAATTGACTTGCTGGTAATGCTTTTACTTGCCGATACAGTATATGAGGCGGCTCCGTCTGTGCTTATCGGTAAGCAATCCGTGATCTCATATACTATTGGCGTGAGGGAGGCCTCCAATGCCCCACCCACCCGACAAGCCCGGGAAACCGGGACAATCTGACAACGTGATCAGGCGATCGCGGCCCCTGCCCAAGGCAGACGACAGCAAGAATCTCGCGGCGCAAATACTGGGCCAGCTGGGCGGGCTCAAACGGGCCTCGACGATGTCGCCGGAGCGACGTTCGGAGATCGCCCGAAATGCCGCGCGGCGGCGCTGGGACAAGGGTTCGGGCCAGTAGCGCCCGCTCCAGCCACCGGCCTCATCCCCATCGAAGGAGACGACAGTTGGTTTTCTCGTCCTCAATATTCCTGTTCGTATTCCTGCCGGTGTTCCTAGCCGTCTACTACGTGGTGCCGCGGCAGTGGCGGAACCTCACCATCGTGGTGGGATCGTACGTCTTCTATGGCTGGTGGCGTCTCGATTTCCTGGCACTGCTGATCGCGACGACGCTGTGGAACTATGTGCTGGGCCTCAGGATCGTTGCGGCGCCCGACAAGGCGCAATCCAAGCGCTGGCTGATCATCGCGATCGCCGGCAATCTCGCGGTGCTCGGCTACTTCAAGTACATGAACTTCTTCGCGTCGAGCTTTTCGGATGCGTTCCTCGGCGGCGCGCAGCTGTCGCCGCTGTTCGAGAACGTGATCCTGCCCATCGGCGTGTCGTTCTTCGTGTTCCAGGCGATCAGCTATGTGGTCGACCTCTATCGCGGTGACG
>JAEZKB010000173.1 GCA_023415605.1 Pseudomonadota bacterium | reverse complement strand
CTTCGCCGCGCTCGGTTTCCGCTTCTCGCTGTGGGGGCTGCCACCCCTGATGGTGCTTCTGGCGCTTGTCACGGCGCTTGCGAGCTTCGTTATCCTGATCGGCCTGACGCCGCTGGTGCCGTCACAGGACGTCGTGATCATCGTCCTGTGCATCAACGGCCTGATGTCACTGATCATCGTCGGCATTATCGGGCGAGAGGTGTGGCGAATCGTCAAGGCGCGGCGGCGCGGACGGGCGGCGGCGCGCCTTCATGTGCGGGTCGTCGGCCTGTTCGGCATTGTCGCCATTGTGCCCGCTCTGCTGGTGGCGCTGCTGGACAGCGTCACGCTGGATCGCGGCCTCGATCGCTGGTTCTCCGTCCGCACCCGCGCCATCGTCGACAATGCCGTGTCTGTCGCGCAAACCTATGTGCGCGAACATGCCTATTCGATCCGCGGCGACATCCTCGGCATGGCCCGGGATCTCCAGCGGATCCGGCCGCTTTGGGATCAGGATCGCAGCCGCTTCCGGCAGGCCATGACCGCTCAGGCCGTGGTGCGCGGACTGCCGGCGGCCATGATCATTCAGCGTGATCTGTCTATTGTGGACCGCGCGACCATTCGTGTCGGCCGCGAGTTCGTAGTTCCGCAGAATCTCGCGCTCAAGGATGCGACCGAGGAACAGCCGCTCATCTATCTGCCGAGCGACGCCGATTTCGTTGGTGCGGTGATCCCCCTGACGGATTTCGGCGACCTGTTCCTGTACGTCGCCCGCCCGGTCGATCCGCGCGTCATCCAGTATCTCAAGGAAACGCAGGCGGCGGTTGCCGACTACCGTAATCTGGAGCAGCAGCGGATCGGAGTGCAGGTGGCGTTCGCGCTTCTCTACGCCGTTATCTCGCTCACCGTGCTGTTGTGCGCGGTATGGCTGGGCATCCACTTCGCAAATCGGCTGGTGTCGCCCATTCGGCGCCTCATCGGCGCGGCAGATCTGGTTGCGGCGGGCAATCTGTTCGTGAAGGTGCCGGTGCATCGAGGGGAGGGCGATCTTTCGAGCCTTGCCGAGACGTTCAACAAGATGACGCAGGAGCTGCGCACCCAGCGCGACGACATCGTGCAGGCGCGCGACCAGATCGATACGCGCCGCCGTTTCACCGAAGCCGTCCTGTCAGGCGTCGGCGCCGGCGTGATCGGGGTCGATTCGACCGGACGGATATCCATCATCAACCGTCCGGCCGAGAAGCTTCTCGGCGTGAGCGAAGCCGATGTGCTCGGGACGGAGCTCGGCACCGTTGTGCCGGAGACCGCTTCTTCGCTGAGCGAGGCGATGCAGGCCGACCAGCGGAGCGTGCAGGGCAACATCACGCTCTCGCGCAACGGGCGTGATCGGGTTATCGCCGTGCGCGTCACCACGGAGCAGTCGCGCGAAGCGGACCATGGCTGGGTCGTCACGCTCGACGACATCACCGAGCTTGTGGTGGCGCAGCGCACCTCCGCTTGGGCGGACGTTGCCCGCCGTATTGCGCACGAGATCAAGAACCCGCTCACCCCGATCCAGCTTTCCGCCGAACGCCTTCGCCGGCGTTACGGCAAGGTGATCGGTGAGGATCGTGAGGTGTTCGATCAGTGCACCGAGACCATCATCCGGCAGGTCGGCGACATCGGCCGGATGGTCGACGAGTTCTCGTCCTTCGCGCGCATGCCGAAGCCTGTAGTCGAGGATCAGGATCTCGTGGAGACGGCGCGTCAGATCGTCTTCCTGATGCGGGTCGGCAACCCGGATATCGAGATTGAATTCACCGTACCCGACGCACCCGTCATCGCGCGTTTCGATCGGCGGCTGATCTCGCAGGCGCTGACGAACATCATCAAGAACGCGACTGAAGCTCTCGCCGCTGTCCCGCCGGAAGAGCGTTCGGAGCCGGCGCGCATAAAGGTCGATGTGACGGGTAATGAACATTTCGTGATCATCGACGTCATCGATAATGGCAAGGGCCTGCCGGCCGAGAACCGCGCGCGGCTTCTGGAGCCGTATGTGACGACGCGGGAAAAGGGCACAGGCCTCGGTCTCGCGATTGTCGGCAAGATCATGGAAGAGCACGGCGGCGGAATCGAACTGCTCGACGCGCCGGAGGGCAGGGGGGCCTGGGTCCGCCTTACCCTAGCGCGCGACGGCACACCCGCCGGATCAATCATCGGAACAAGCGCCAGCGACGCTGCGCCCGGCTCGACGGCCGGTTAGAGGAGAACGGAGTCATGGCGACCGATATTCTGATCCTCGACGACGAGGCCGACATCCGCGGGCTTGTAGCCGGCATCCTTGAGGATGAGGGTTATGGTTGTCGCACGGCCAAGGACAGCGACGAGGCGCTGGCCGCCATCGAAGCGCGGCGGCCTCATCTGGTGTTTCTCGACATTTGGCTCGAGCGCAGCCGCTATGACGGGTTGCAACTGCTCGAAATCATCAAGAAGAACCACCCTGACCTGCCCGTTGTGATGATCTCCGGCCACGGAACGATCGAGACCGCGGTCGCAGCAATCAAGCAGGGCGCTTACGACTTCATCGAGAAGCCGTTCAATTCCGACCGGCTCATCCTTGTCGCTGAGCGGGCGCTGGAAACGCTGCGGCTGAAGCGCGAGGTGAAGGATCTCAGGCAGCGCGCGCCGCTCGCGCAGCAGCTCGTGGGTCGTTCCTCGGTCATGAACCAGCTGCGTCAGTCGATCGAGCGTGTGGCGCCGACGAACAGCCGCATCATGATCGTCGGGCCTTCCGGGGC
>JAEZKB010000169.1 GCA_023415605.1 Pseudomonadota bacterium | reverse complement strand
TCGCCCACCAGCACCACCCGGTCGCGCACCGGGATGCGGCGCTCGCCGCCAAAGCCGAGCGGCATGCCGACGACGCCCTCGATGGTATCGGTTCCCAGCCGCTCGCGGCAATAGGCGCGCAATGCGTCCTTCGACAGCGAGGGATCGTCGTCGATGGTGTAGAGCCCGACATTGACGTGGTCGCCCTTGGGGAAGAGCCAGCCATAGCCGTTGGGGGTGGCGCCGAAGAAGAACTCCGGCTTGGGCTCCTTGGCGATGGCAGCGTAGGGCACGACGCCTTCGAGCGCGAAGCCGCGCCGGATGTGGCTGTCGAGGCCGAGCAGCCGCCGCACCCGGCTGTTGGCGCCGTCAGCGCCGACGAGATAGCGGGCGCGGAAGGACTGGCCGGCAGTCCCTACCGTCACACTATCAGCGGCTTCAGTGATCGCCTCAATGCGGCCGATGGTCTGGAAGTCCGCGCCGGCCGCCAGCATCTGCTCGAAGTTGAAGCTGTCGAACTTCTCGCGCACCGCGAAGGTGCAGATCGGGTCGCGGACGAGCGCGGTGCGGATATCGGCGCCCTTCGCTGTGCGGAAGCCCAGTTGCAGTCCGCGCGTCAGCCGCTCCAGCACCGGCGCGACCGAATAGGGCATCAGCGCCAGTGTCTTGATGGTCAGCCCGCCGCCGCAGGGCTTTGGCCGCGGGAAGCTGGCCCTGTCGAGCACGAAAACGGACAGCCCTAGCCGCCGCAGCGTATAGGCGCAGAGCGCGCCGGCTGGACCGGCCCCGACGACGATCACGTCATGGGTGATATCGGAAGGTGCCGGCATGGATCGCCCCAGATGGGCGTCAGAACTTCCAGCCGAAGCGCAGGCCCAGATTGGTGAGGCCGGTATTGGTCGGGCCGCAAAGCCCGGCATGGCTGGCATGATCGACCGTGAGCATGACGCTGGCCTGCTCGGTGATCTGGTAGCCGAGGCTGGCGCTTTCGCGGAACAGCACCTGACAGCCGAGGCTGCGCGCCGGATAGGTCACGCCCTGCAGCGCACCATTGTGGATGGTGCCGCCGAACGTGCCTTCGATGAATACCGGGCCGCCGGCGATGAAGTGAGTCCAGGAGAGACCTGCATAGGCCTGGCTCTCTAGGCCGCCGAAATTGACGGTGGCGCCGACATGCGGACGGATTTCGCCGATCCAGTTCCAGTCGCCGAGGTCGAATGGCTGCCAGAGCAGTTCGACATTCACGTCCTGGAGGCGGGTAGTGTCGATGAAGCCCAGGAACGAACCGGGCGGCGCATGGTCGACGCTGTGGAACATCAGGCCGCCGCGGATTTCGTCGAGACCGAAATCATAGGCGTCCTGCGCCATCGCGCGTCCCGCCACCAGCGCCAGGAGCGCTGCCATGACCAGTCTGATTGCCGTCTTGCCCATCGAACCCGAACCCCGAATACCAGCGGCATCAAGGCCATGCGGTCCGGAGCAAGTCAATTGCAGGCTGAAGATTTCGCTAAACTGATGTGAACAGGTCGCACGCTGGACAGCCTGCGGCAACTCGCCTAAACAATGTGCAGCCCGCAAGCAACGAGGAGGGTGACAGTGACCAAAGCACACTATCAAGCCCGACCTCAGCGGCGAAAGCACCGTTAGGTCGCCACTGGCCCACCCGGGCCGATCTTCCTGAGATCACCGCCATCCGCTTGCGACGGGTCGCCCGACCCAGATGGCACCATTGTCAGCTTCGTTCATTTGGGACCGGAGAGGCGCTTCCCCAGCGCGTCCGGGAGACACATGGCCCGTTTCAAACTCGATATCCGGGGCGACGCCTTCCGTCGCGTGCTCGGCTTCACCTTTGCGCATTGGAAGCGCCAGCCCATCCGGGTCAGCATCGTGGGCGGCGGCTTCTTGCTGGCGACGCTAGGCGACGTGCTGACCCCGCTCTTTGCCGGCCAGCTGGTCGATGCCGTAACCCAGGGCGCCGCCAGCGACACCGTGGCCTGGAACGCCGCGCTCACAGCTTTCGGACTGCTGATGGCGCTCGGCTTCGGTGGTATGGTGCTGCGGCACCTGTCCTACATGACCATCATCACCATGACGCTCAAGATGATGTCCGAGATCGTCAGTGATGCCTTCCACCGCGTACAGCGCTTCTCCACCGACTGGCACGCCAATGCCTTTGCGGGTTCGACCGTGCGCAAGATCACCCGCGGCATGTGGGGCATCGATTCGCTTAACGACCAGCTCTTGATGATGCTGATGCCCTCGGCCGTCATGCTGATCGGCACCACCGTGATGCTCGCCTTCATCTGGCCGGTGATGGGCCTGATCGTCGGCGTGGGATCGCTGATCTATTGCGCCGTCACCATTTTCCTTTCGATCGGCTTTGTCGCCCCGGCGGCCAGCCTCGCCAACAGCTGGGACACCCGCATGGGCGGCGCTTTGGCCGATGCCATCAGCTGCAACGCCGTGGTCAAGGGCTTCGGCGCCGAGGACCGCGAGGAGGTCCGGCTCCGCTACGTCACCGAGAAGTGGCACCGCCGCACCGCCCGCACCTGGACCCGCGGCACCTGGTCGGGCACTACCCAGCAGGTGATGCTGCTCGCCTTCCGCGCCGCCATCATCGGCACTGCGCTGCTGCTCTGGCAGCAGGGCATGGCAACGCCCGGCGACATCACGCTGCTCCTGACCTCGTCGTTCATCCTGCAGGGCTACCTGCGCGATGTCGGCCAGCACATCCGCAACCTGCAGCGCGCCGTCAACGACATGGAAGAGCTGGTCGCCATCCACTCCGAACCGCTCGGCATCAAGGACGCGCCCGGCGCAAAACCGCTGCTGATCGAGCAAGGCCGCATCCGCTTCGAGGATGTCACCTTCCACTATGGCAAGCACGCCAGCGCGCTCTACGAGAACTTCTCGGTCGATATCGCCCCGGGCGAACGCATTGGTCTTGTCGGCCACTCCGGCTCGGGCAAGACCACCTTCGTCAAGCTGATCCAGCGCCTCTATGACGTGAACAAGGGCCGCATCACTATCGACGGGCAGGACATCGCCAAAGCGACACAGGCCTCGCTGCGCCAGCAGATCGCCATCGTGCAGCAGGAGCCGGTGCTGTTCCACCGCTCGCTGGCCGAGAACATCGCCTATGCCCGGCCGGGTGCCACGATGACCCAGATCGTCGAGGCGGCGAAACTCGCCTCGGCGCACGATTTCATCGCCTCGCTGCCCAAGGGCTACGAGACCATGGTGGGCGAACGCGGCGTCAAACTCTCGGGCGGCGAGCGCCAGCGCGTCGCCATCGCCCGCGCCTTCCTCGCCGATGCGCCAGTGCTGATCCTGGACGAAGCCACCTCGAGCCTCGACAGCGAGTCCGAGCTGCTGATCCAGCAAGCCATGGAGCGGCTGATGGTAGGGCGCACCACCATCGTCATCGCCCACCGGCTCTCGACCGTCCGCGCGCTTGACCGCCTGCTGGTCTTCGATGGCGGCAGGATCGTCGAAGAGGGCACCCACGAGGCCCTCGTTCGCCGCGACAACGGCATCTACCGCCGGCTGTTCGAACGGCAGGCACTGGAGCTGACCAAGGGCCTCGTGCTGGCGGAGTAGGGAGCCGGACGTTCAGTCAGGTCTCCCTCCTCCGGGACAATCCACCTAAAACAAAGCCCCGGCGCGAGGCCGGGGCTGAGATTGTCGTGAGGGCTATTCTTGATCTTGGACACCGGGAGGGTATCGGCGTCGGGGGGTTGCACCTGCAGTAACGGACGACCGCGCCGGAAGTTTCATCGCCTGCCGTCTGGTAATCCATCGGTAAGCGCCGATATAACTAGACATGGCAAAACTTCCCCTCTCCATTCTCGACCTGGCGCCTGTCGCCGAGGGCACATCCACCCCGCAGGCGCTGCAGAAGATCATCGATCTCGCCAAGCTCGGCGATGAGTTGGGATATGAACGCGTCTGGTACGCCGAACATCACGGTATGCCGTCGATCGCCTCGTCTTCGCCTGAAGTGCTAATCGCCACCGCCGCGGCGGCTACCGCACGCATCCGCGTCGGTTCAGGCGGCGTCATGCTGCCCAACCACGTGCCGCTGCGGGTCGCGGAAACCTACCGTACGCTCAACGGCCTCAACCCGGGCCGCATCGACTTGGGCATCGGTCGCGCCGGTGGCACCGATGGGCGCACCCTGCGGGCGCTGCGCTCGGTTGGCGGCGAGTATTTCGCCCAGGAATTGGCAGAACTCCTCGCCTTCGAGGAGGGCAATTTCGCCCCTGACCACCCGTTCAATCCGGTGCGGGTAGTGCCCGAGGGCGTCGAACTGCCGCCGATCTGGCTGCTCGGCTCGTCGGGCGCCAGCGCGCAGGCTGCCGGCCAGCTCGGCGTCGGCTATTCCTTCGCCGCCCATTTCAGCCAGACCCCGGCCGCGCCGGCCTTCGCCGCCTATCGCGAAGCGTTCACGCCCACTGCCGCATTCCCCCAGCCGCATGCCATCCTAGCGCTCTCGGCCCTGGTTGCTCCCACCGACGAAGAGGCGGCTTATCTGTCGCGTTCGCAGGAACTGAGCTGGGCCCTGTTCCACTCCGGCGACATCCGCAAGCTGGTGTCGCCCGAAGAGGCCGCAGCGCATCACTATACGCCGCACCAGCTCAGCATCATCGACAACCACCGGCCGCTCTGGATCGTCGGCTCGCCCGAGACGGTGAAGGCCGAGATCGACCGCAAGGTGACCGAGTCGGGTGCCGATGAGGTGATGATCACCACCACCGTCTGGGACTACGACATGCGGCTTCGGTCGTACCGTCTGCTGGCCGAAGCCTATAGGCTCTAGGCCGCCGCGCGGACCGCGACGACCGGTGAGAACAGCAGCTTGATGTAGCTGCGCGCCATCAGCATCTGCTCGGGCAGTACCTTGGGCTGCCCCAGTGCCTTGCTCATGATGATGCCGCCATCGATCGAGCAGCAGATAGTGCGCGCCAGCTGGTCCGGATCGACCGCCTCGCGGGTGGGATAGACGGCAACGATCTTCTCGATCATCTTGCGGAAGAATGCATTCCAGTCTTCCACCACCTTGGTGACGAGGTCGCGCACCTCGCGGTCGAACAGCCGGTCCTGATAGCTCATCGAGGCGACGAGGCAGCCAGGATGGCCTTCGGGCAGGGCCGCCATGCGGTCGGCCATCAGCGTCAGGCCGATGAGCAACTGCTCCAGCGGATCGTCTGTGAGGGCCCTTGCGCGCCCGAATACGTCATCCAGAAGGCGATCGTTCTGGTCGGAGTAGCGCTCGACCAGCCCTCGGGCGAGCTCGCTCTTATCCTTGAAGTGATAGAAGAAGCCGGACTTGGTGATGCCGGCCTCGGCGATGATCTCTTCGATCGATGTCGCGCCAAAGCCCTTGGCCAGAACGGCGGCCTCAGCGATCTCGAGAATACGGTCGCGCGTGACGCTTCCCTTACCCATGGGCGGTGTGCTCCCTCGTGATTTTACTGTACCGCCGGTACGGTTTTCGGGCTCCCTGATGCCCCAGGCCAGACCACTCCATGGCCTCGGCGCTGCGTAAACCGCTGCGACTGCACATCAAATCTGCGTTGAACCTGGACTTGACCACGTGCCCGCTAGTTCGCCGGCCGCCGACAGGTCACAAGTGCGCCACCCCGCGGCACGGTCAATAACGCTGATCCCGCCGCCAATCAAGCACCAAGGACAACGCCCATGTACGATGCACATCGCATCATGCCGCAGCTTTCCGGCGAGATATTCATCACTGATGGCGGCTTCGAGACCCACATGATCTTCAACGAAGGTCAGGATTTGCCTCACTTTTCTGCCTTCCTGCTCACCGACACCGAGGCCGGCCGCGAGAAGATGCGCGAATACTATCGGCGCTATATTCCGATCGCACAGAAAGCCGGCAAAGGTTTCGTCTTCGACACCAACACGTGGCGGGCGAGCGCCGACTGGGGCGCCCTTCTGGGCTATAGCCCCGCACGGTTGCGGCAGAACAATGCCGATGCCATCCGTTTCTGCCGGGAGATGCAGAAGGAGTTCGCGGCCGCCGGCGTCAACTCACTGGTGAGCGGCGTCATCGGTCCGCGCCGCGACGGCTGGAAATACGATGCCGACATGACGGTCGAGGAGGCGGAGGACTACCACCGCCTGCAGATCGAGGCCTTCGCGGCGGCCGGCGCCGACTACGTCACCGTCTACACCCTCACCAACACGCCCGAAGCCATCGGCATCGCCCATGAGGCCGAGCGTGCCGGCATGAATGTCGTGCTCTCGTTCACGCTGGAGACCGACGGCAACCTGCCCGGCGGCAAGCCGCTCGGCGAGGCTATCGAGGAGACGGACGCCGCCACCGGCCGCTATCCGGCTTACTACATGCTCAACTGCGTGCACCCGATCCATTTTGCTTCGACCGTCCGCCATGGCGGCCGCTGGCTCGACCGCATCGGTGGGCTCCGCGCCAACGCCTCGATGAAGAGCCACGCCGAACTCGACGAGTCGCCGACTCTCGATGTCGGCGACTGGCGCGACCTGGCGCAGCGCTACGCGCGGCTGATGCCGCTGATGCCCAACATCCGCGTCATCGGCGGCTGCTGCGGCACCGACCACCGCCATATCGGCGCGATCTGTTCACACGTCTTGGCCGACGCGGCTGCCTGAAGCTGCCCGGTCCCTTGGCGGGAACCGGGGTCTGCACCCATCCCGGTTCCCGTCCTTTTTCGGAGTTTTCTCGATGACCACCATCGACTGCAACGACCTGCCCGTCACCGAACGGCGCAGCCTGACGATTCTCGCCGGCCTGAAGGCCGCCATTGAACGGTGGCAAGAACGGTCGCGACGCCGCCATGCCCTGCTCAATCTGGCCGAACTCGATCCCCATCTGCTGCGCGATATGGGCCTGAGCTGGGAGGATGTCGATCGCGGCATCCTCGGCAAACACCGCAGTGTCTGGCTCGAACCGCTGAGCCGGGAGCCGTCGGTTACCGCGCCGGACCGGTACTCCCCCTGACCGTGAGTTCCACCGGCAGCGTCTCGCGCTGGATCTCACTGGATCCGCCCAGGATGATCTCGACGGCCCGCTTGCCGATCCCGGCGATGGGCTGCGTTACGGTGGTGAGCGGCGGGACGGAGGTCGCGGCCTCCGGCACGCCGTCATAGCCGACCACCGAGACCTCGCCCGGCACCGCGATCCCCCGCCCGCGGAGCCATTCGAGTGCGATTAGCGCCACCCGGTCGGACATGCAGATAAGCGCCGTGGGCCGTTCCGGGCGGGCAAAGATCGCCTCGAGACCCGGGATCACAGTTTCGGGATCATTCTCCGACTCCCAGATCGGGATGCGGGAGACGTCGATGCCATGTTTGCGGAACACATCGAAAGAGCCACGGATACGGTCCCGCGAGGTCGAGTAGATCGCCTTGTCGACTTCCGCCTCGGTGGCGAAACCGACGTGTCCATCGACGAGTTCCAGCGACAGGATCGCGAAGTCACGATGCCCCAGCTCGATGAGATGTTCGGCGGCCAGGGTCGCGCCGAGATAGTCGTCCGAACCGACGGCGGAGATCGTCGGGTCGGGCTTGCCCAGCGCCAGCGCCACGAAGGGCAATTGCCGCTGCCGCGTGAGCTCGACCAGCCGCTCGCCGCCTTCGACGCAGAGCAGCACGAAGCCGTCGACCAGCGCGCTCTCGATGTTCCAGGCGAGCCTTTCGTCATTCATCGCCGAGACCAGCGACAGCCCGGCCCCCGCTGCGTCGCAAGCCTCCGACATGCCTTCCATGAGCACCCGCGCGAATGGGTCCTCGAAGAAATAGCGCAGCGGCTCGGCGGTCGCGACGCCGATGGCATTGACCTTGCCCGCCCGCAGCAGCCGCCCCTTCGGGTCCGGCCCTCGATAGCCGATCTGTCTCGCCACCGCCCGGACATGCTCGCGTACCTCCTCCCGCACCAGCTCGGGGCGGTTGAAGACGTTGGACACCGTGCCTTGGGAAACGCCGGCCGCCTGAGCGACATCGGCGAGACGAGCGGCCTTTTGGCCGTGTGGCTTGCGCAAACTCATTCTCCTGACGACGCCGAGCTTAACAATTTCATTGAAACGATTCAATTCGTCCTTGATCGGCGCTGTGGCGAGGTGTAGGTATTGAATCGGTTCAAGAGACCGCCGCGAGCGTAGTTTGAACCGATTCAAACCACTGGCCCGAAGGAGAACGACGATGGCCACCTACGATATCTGCGAGACTGACATCCGCTCCGTGCGCGTAGAGACTTACCCGCTGCGCCTGTTCGCGCCGTTGCTGCGCCTATGGACGCAGACGCGGCTGCGCATGGAAGAGCGACGAGTCATCCATCACCTTTACCGGCTGGATGCCCGTGTCCTGCGAGATATGGGATTCGACCCGCACGCCATCTACGCCGCTCACGAAGGCGCCATCAGCGAATGGAAGAGCTGGCGGTGCAGGGAGGACTAGACTAGTCCTCCCCGTCCGCTACCCTCAGGCCGCGAACGCCTTGCGGATGGCGTCGCCCATTTCTTCGGTGCCGACGGTCTTGCGGTTTTCCTGCGCGATGTCGCCGGTCCGCATGCCCGAGCCGAGCACGGCCGCGATCGCGCCTTCGAGCTTGTCGGCGGTCTCGACCATGTTGAACGAATAGCGCAGCGCCATCGCAAAGCTCGCAAACATGGCGATCGGATTGGCAATGCCTTTGCCGGCAATATCCGGCGCCGAACCGTGGACCGGCTCGTAGAGGGCCTTGCGGCGGCCATTGGCATCCGGAGCGCCGAGCGAGGCCGAAGGCAGCATGCCCAGCGAACCGGTCAACATGGCAGCCGCGTCCGAAAGGATGTCGCCGAAGAGGTTGTCGGTGACCATCACGTCGAACTGCTTGGGATTGCGCACCAGCTGCATCGCCGCGTTGTCGGCGAGGATGTGGTGGAACTCGACATCCGGATAGTCGGCGGCCACCGAATGGGCGACTTCGTCCCACAGCACGCCGGACTTCATGACGTTCTTCTTGTCGGCCGAATGCACCTTCTTGGAGCGGGTGCGGGCAAGGTCGAAGGCCACGCGCACGATGCGGTCGATCTCGTAGGTCTCGTAGACCTGCGTATCGACGGCGCGCTTCTGCCCGTCGCCCAGATCGGTGATTTCCTTGGGCTCGCCAAAATAGACGCCGCCGGTGAGCTCGCGCACGATGAGGATATCGAGGCCTTCGACGATCTCGCGCTTGAGCGCCGAGGCATCGGCCAGCGCCGGATAGCAGATCGCCGGACGAAGATTGGCGAAGAGTTTCAGGTCCTTGCGCAGGCGGAGGAGGCCCGCTTCCGGCCGCACCTCATAGGGCACCTTGTCCCATTTGGGGCCGCCGACGGCACCGAAGATCACCGCATCGGCAGCCAGCGCCTTCTGCATGTCCTCTTCCGAGATGGCGACGCCATACTTGTCATAGGCGCAACCACCGACCAGGCCCGTGTCGATGGTGAAATCCGCCAGCTGCTCACCATTGATCAGCGTGATCAGCTTCTCGACCTCGGCCATGATCTCGGTGCCGATGCCATCGCCGGGGAGAAGGAAGAGTTTCTGGGCCATTGTCAGGTCTCGTTGTGTGGCGGTCAGAGCCGCTTGAGCATGAAGAAGCGGCTGGAGCCGCGCGGATGATCCTCGATCTCCCCGAAGACCGAGAAGCCGAGTTTTTCGTAGAACGGGCGCGCCTGGAAGGCGAAGGTGTCGAGCCACATGCCGGCGAGTCCGCGCTGCCGCGACCAGGCTTCCGCCCGCGCCATCAGCTCCTGCCCGATGCCCTGCCCCTGGCGGCCCAGCGGCACGGCCAGATACTGGATGAAGAGCCAGTCGAAGAGCTGGTAGCCATAGACCCCCCCAGTGACCGGCCCGCCCTGTTCATCGCTGAGCAGCACGCTGAACGGCTGATAGCCGGCGTCGCGGCCGGCGTTCTGCTCGCTGGCGACGAGTGCGCCGAGGACGGCGTCGATGTCGTCCTGGCTGGGATCGAGCTTTTCGGTATAGACCACCATCAGCTCTGATACGCGCCGATACGGGCGTCGGCCTCGATTTCGACCTTCATCTCGGGTGTGGTCAGGCCGCAAAGCACCATCGTGGCTGCCGGCTTGATGTCGCGGAAAGTCTCGCCCGCAGCCTCGACCAGCGCGTCATACCAGGCCATGTCGGTGATATAATAGCGCACCCGCACCACGTCCTTGAGCGACGAACCGGCCTGCTCCAGAGCCTCCTCGATGGTCCTGAGGGCATTGCGGGCCTGCTGCCCGGCATCCTCGGGCATGGTCATGGTCTTGTAGTCGTAGCCGGTCGTGCCGGAAACGTAGATGCGGTCGCCGTCGACGACCGCACGCGAATAGCCGATCTTGTCCTCGAACGGCGAGCCCGAGGAGATCCGGCGGACCATCAGACCCACGGCCTCTCGGCTGAAAGCTTGGTCTCGTAGCTGCCGATCTTGGCGTCCGACTTGAGGGTCGTGGCGATGTCGTCGAGGCCTTCGAGCAGGATCTGCTTGCGCGCCGGATCGATGTCGAAATGGATCGAGCCGCCGTCCGGCCCCGAAATGGTCTGGCTCTCGAGGTCGATGGTCATCGTCGCGTTCGAACCGCGCTCTGCATCGTCCTTGAGCAGCGCGAGCTGCTCGGGTGTGACCACGATGGGCAGGATGCCGTTCTTGAAGCAATTATTGTAGAAAATGTCGGCAAAGCTCGTCGAGATCACGCAGCGGATGCCGAAATCGAGCAGCGCCCATGGGGCATGCTCGCGGCTCGACCCGCAGCCGAAATTGTCGCCTGCCACGATGATCTTGGCGTGCCGGTAGGCGGGCTTGTTGAGCACGAACTCCGGGTTCTCAGAGCCGTCTTCCTTGTAGCGCATCTCCGAAAACAACGCCGTGCCCAGACCAGTCCGCTTGATGGTCTTGAGGTACTGCTTGGGGATGATCATGGCGGTGTCGATATTGATGATCGGCAGCGACGCCGCGACGCCATTGAGCTTGGTGAACTTGTCCATCTTCGGCAAACCCCAGTGTGGTGGCGGTGTAATGCGGCAAACGGGGTCCACGGGTCAAGGGCGGCGAAAGGCGGATGGGTTCGGGGGAAATGGGCGGCGCCTCCTCCAACGGCTTCGCCGGTCCCCCTCCCCCGCTTCTCG
Organism: Pseudomonadota bacterium; assembly: GCA_023415605.1. GTDB lineage: Bacteria > Pseudomonadota > Alphaproteobacteria > Rhizobiales > Devosiaceae > Devosia_A. Next base: position 35,877 of record JAEZKB010000169.1, on the reverse strand, counting down.
GGTGAGGATCAGGAGAAATCGCGCCCCAGCTTATCTTCCCCGTGGAACGGGGGAGGGGGACCACCCGCAGGATGGTGGAGGGGCCGCCCCTAGTCCATGTCACGCGGCACGAAGTCGAACTCGGCCTCATTGCCGCCGGCCGGATCGTCGGAGACACGTATTGCGAGACCCTCGGCTTCCAGCGCGGCGAACCAGTCGTCCCAGCTGGCGAGTTCGAGGCCGCCGGGGCGGTCAGGGCCCTCGTTCTCGTCGGCGTTGAGCGCCTGCTGGCCGAAGGTAATCTGCAGCAGCGTGCGCGTGCCGGTGCCGTCCGGCAGCTCGGCCAGCATCGGGTTGCCGGCGCGGGCTTCGGCCCACTGGCGGATTTCTTCGCGGGATTTGAGGATTCTCGACATTAGACGCTCCGTTGGGAAAGCTATGCACCATACGTAGAAACGCTGTGGCCGGTTCCAAGCGGCCAAAAATGAACTCGCATTAACCAGTTCTTGGGCGGCCCATCCTAGACTCGCCGCGTGACCTACGGAACGGCGACATGAGCGGCGCGGGCTTCATCCTCGCGATAAACCTGTTTGTGGCTGGGCTCTTCGCCCTGGCCTTCTTTCTCGTCGGATTCAACAATCGTGCCGACCGGACGGCCTATTGGTTCGCCATCGCCTATGGCTTCGTGATCGTCTATCTCTCGTGCGAGTTCATCCAGCCCATCCAGGTCTACCCCAAGCCGATCTACGTCGCCGGCTTTGGCGCCTTTTACCTGACGCTGGCGGCGGCCACCGTCGGCATCGCCAAGCGCTATCGTGTCGCCGTGCCCTGGCTCACCATGGGTGTGTTGTTCGTTGCCGGCCTTGGCGCCAACTGGGTGGGCTATGACCAGGGCCGCGATTCGCTCTTTCGCATGTTCGCCTACCAGGCGCCCTATGCCGCGTTGCAGGGTCTTGCGGCCTATTTGGTCCTGCGCTCGAAATACCGGCAGGCCATCGACTTCGCTATTCTCGCAACGCTGTGCCTCTCGACGGCGCAATTCCTTTCCAAGCCGTTGGTAGCGGGCTGGACCGGCGGACCCGGCGACAGTCCGCAGAGCTATATCGCCACCACATATGCACTCTACTCGCAGAGCCTCGGCGCCGTGCTGCAGGTAGCCATGGGCCTGCTCATGTTGACGCTCCTGGTGCGCGATATGCTGGTTGAGATCACCGCCCGCTCCGAGACCGATCCGCTGTCGGGTCTCTATAACCGACGGGGCTTCGAACAGCGGGTCGAAGCCGGTCTGGCGGCGATCCGGAAGGGCAACCTGCCTGCGGCGCTGGTGGCTTGTGATCTCGATCACTTCAAATCCATCAACGACGCCTACGGGCACGAGACCGGCGACCGGGTGATCGCCCTCTTCGCCGATATCCTCAAGAAGGTCTCGGCTGAGCGGATGACCATCGCGCGCATGGGGGGCGAAGAGTTCTCCGTCTTCCTGCCCGGCTCCAATGCCGCCGGCGCCCGGCTCTTCGCCGAAGGCGTGCGCACGGCTTTTGCGGCTTCGCCGATCGCCGGCCTGCCCGAGTGGAAACGCTGCACAGCAAGCTTCGGCGTGGCCGAATGGTCCGCCGACGAAAGCCTTTCCGACCTCCGCCGCCGCGCCGACGCCGCCCTCTACGCCGCCAAGCGCTCCGGCCGCGACCGCGTCCACTTGGCCGAGCCGGCCCTCGATGCAATGCCGATGCATCCCTATCCGAAGATCGTCGGATAGGTTTCTCACTAGACGTGTCTCACCGCGCCAAAAAATTAGGCTGGATCTTGCGATCCAGCCTGAGGATGACTTTGGGGGTCGGAGGGGTCGTTTGAGGCCTGGTGCAATGCGGAGGCGGGGGCACGCGCTCCGGCTGAAGCCTCCCGACTCTTAGTTGAGGTCCTTGCGTTCCACGAATTCGTATTGCTCGTCCTGCACCCGCAGAGCGAGATGCTGCCGGTCGAGTTCCGCAAGCCACGCCGTCCACGACACCGGGCTCATGCCGTCGTCCTGGGTGGGCGTCGAGGCTGGTGCCGGGCGCTTGCCCGCAAAATTCAGGGTGAGGCGGGCGCGGACCTTGCCGGTCGGATCGGGTACACGGCGGATGGCCGGCAGTCCCTGTCGTCCGGTGACCCATTTCTGGATGTCTTGGTGCCGCGTCAAAGTATGCGTCGTCGCCATTGTGGTCTCCCCTCAGAGCACAGAATGCAGATCGCGAGATTCGGTTCCGCACCAAATCGCCGAAATATTGGACTGTGAGTCTGTGGTGATCCTGAGGCAGCGCTACTCGAGCGAAGTCGCCAGTTTGTACTCGGTCAGTTCAGCGGCTGTGAGGTAGTAGAGGCGGTCCGGCGGCGTTTCCAGAGCGTGCAGCCACAGCGCCGGATCGACGCCCGAATCGGTGAGGTAGCGGGTAATCGCCGCCGTGGTCTTTTGGGCGTCCGACATCGCCTCGCCCGCGGCGCGCAGCCCGGCGGGAAGGCTCTGGGCCTCGACGTTGGCATAGATCTGGTGCACGCCGATCGCCGACTTCTCCGTCGCCACCCGCTCCTTGCCGCCGGCAAAGACCAGTGGACAGGACGAGGCGCAGAGCGCGCCCGCCGCCACCGAGGTGGTGAAACCGCCCTCGCGGATCAGCTTGCCGATCTCGAGTGCGTCATTGACCGACCCGCCGGGTGAATCGAGCGCCACTGTTTTGATATATTCGCGAAAGTTTTCGACCTCGGCACGGAACCGCTCCGCCGAGCCGATATCGATGGTGCCCGTGACCTCAAGCCTTCCGCCGGATCCCAGTTTCACGCTCAGCGGCTCGCGCAGCTTCTGCTGGTCCGAGGTCACGGCAGGCCCATTGGGAGTCGCCGGTGCGTCGGGGTCGAAGGCCGGCAACACGGGCATGTTCGGGGTCGATGCCAGCGGGATTTCGGCATCGTTGAGCTCGCGATAATCGATCCAGAGCACTGCCGCGCAACCGGCCAGCATGATGAAGAAGGCCGTGCGAATGATGACCCCATCATCGAGTTCGGCGAGCCAGGTCAGGACCCCGCGCTTCTTGGTGGCAGCCTCGCTCACGAGCGGACGGGCCCGTCGCCGCGCTTGCGCTGCGCCGTCTCGATCGGCGTAACCGTCGCGTCGGTTTCCTTGGCCGGTTCGGGCGGGGTAGGCGCAATGGCCGCTTCCGCCGCCACGATCTCGGCCTCGGACGGACCCGGTTCGCGCGTCATCTGCCGGTAGAGCGCCATGGCCCGCAGCATTTCGCCGGCGGTCATCGAATCCGCCTCTGCCGTGCTGCCGCTTTCCTTGCGCATGGCATCGTTGACGATCATCAGCACCAAAACCAGCACCACCGGCAGCAGGTCGATCGAGATGGCCCCGGCCCAGCTGGGGATGAAGTCGCTCCAGTAGCGCAGCACCGCTTCGGCGGTGGAGAGCGGCACGAAACGCCGCGGCTCGACCTTGGCCTCTGCGAGAATCTCGTCCGCGGCCTGCGTCAGCGCCGCCGACTGCGCCGACACCGAATTGCGCACGGTCTCCATCACTTCGTCCTGCCGGCTCATCAGCGCGGCGCTGCCGCCATCGGCGACGGGTGCGATAAAGCCCAGCGACAGATCCTGCGCCGCACGTTTGACCGATGGCGCGACCCCGGTTTCCTGCAAGGCCGAGATCACCGCATTGAGGCCGACCACTTCGGCCGCAAAGGCATCCGAGCGCGGTTCGACGGCACCGGTCGCCGAGACCAGCTCGCGCATCTTGGCGAGGTGCTGCGATCCCTGCTCGTAAAGGGTGGCGATCTCCTCGCGCGAGCCGGTGATGGTCGAGGAGAGCTCGTTCATCTGCGCGCTCATCTGCGTGAGCAGCTGCACTACCGAGCCCGAACCGGTCGTACCGGTGAGGGCGCCCGAATTGCGCTCGTCCGCCGCCAGGCGGGCGAACCGCTCCTGCGCCCGCTGCACGTCAGGCAGCAAAGACTGCGCCGAGAGCGCGTTGCCGTGAGCGCTGTCGAGATCGCCCACATAGCCCTGCAGGGTCACCGCGAGATGCTGCTCGAGCGCCGCCGAACCGGCCAGCGCAGCGGCGTTGAGCCAGCTCGACATCGCAATGATCATCAGGCAGCCGATCGCCATGGTCAGGAACAGCGCTGCCCGCTGCACCCCGGAAATCACCAGCGGCACGAAACGGAGCATGAAGCTCCAAAAGGCGTAGATCGCCACCGAAACGGCCGCCGAGTAGATGATCGCCGCAAAGAACACGAAGGTCGCCGACCCGTCGAGCAGCCCGCGCACGCCGAGATAGGTGTAGACGCCCGAAGCCAGCGCCAGCACCGCCAGCGCGAACCGCGTCATCGTCTCGACGCCCTTTACGGTTTCGCTGAGGCGCGCGGCATTGGTCTTTGCAAGCATCGGAGGGTCCCCTGTTAAGAGGACATTAACAGAACAAACGCGGCGGGATATGGGCGTAGACTATCCCGCCCACGTGAGCGTTCCGTGATCAGGCATCCACCGCGACGTCGAGCGACAGCGCCACCATGTCTTTCAGCGAACTCTGCCGGTCCTCCGCCGAGAGTTCCGCATGGGTGATGAGGCAATCGGTCATCGTGCAGATCGCCAGCGCCTTGCGGCCGAACCGCGCCGCCAGCGTATAGAGCGCCGCCGCCTCCATCTCCACCCCGAGGATGCCATGCGCCGGCAAGCGGCCGTAGCCTTCGAGACCCGGGAGGATGTGATAGAAGATGTCGGACGAGAGCATGTTGCCCACGTGATAGCGCATGCCCGCCGCCTCGGCCTTCTCGACCGACGAGCGCAAAAGCCCGAAATCCGAGATCGGCGCGAAGTTGAACGGTGTGAAGGCGTCGCGCACGATCGCCGAATCCGTCGTCGCCCCCTGCGCGATGATCAGGTCGCGCACCTTCACATCGGCATTGAGCCCCCCGCACGTACCGATGCGGATGAGGTTTTGCACCCCGTAGACGTTGATCAGCTCGTGCACATAGATCGAGAGCGACGGCTGCCCCATGCCGGTCGCCTGCACCGAGACCCGCTTGCCCTTCCAGGTGCCGGTATAACCCAGGCAATTGCGCACCGAATTGACCTGCTTGGCGTCGCTGAGGAAATTCTCCGCCACCCACTTGGCGCGCAGCGGATCGCCGGGCAGCAGCACGCTCTCGGCGTAGTCACCGGGCTTGGCATGATTGTGCGGGGTCATTTCGGCCTCTCATTTCGCATGATGGCCGCACCCTAGCGGGCGGGCGCGGAACCATCCACCCCCTAGAGCCTTTGCACTCGCGTCCCGCACGTCCTATATGACGCGCGTCTTTATTGGAGGCATCACCATGGTCGCGAAGATCTTCATCGATGGCGAAGCGGGTACCACGGGTCTGCAGATCCGCGAGCGGCTGGCTGGTCGTCGCGACCTCGAAGTGATCTCCATCGCACCCGAAAAGCGCAAGGATCAGGACGAGCGCAAGCGCCTCCTCAACCTTGCCGACGTCGCCATCCTCTGCCTGCCCGACGATGCGGCCAAGGAGAGCGTATCGCTGATCGAGAATTCCACCACCCGCGTCATCGACGCGTCTACGGCGTTCCGCACCAATCCCGATTGGGCCTATGGGTTTGCCGAAATGGACAAGGGCCAGTCGGCAAAGATCGCCAGTGCGCGTTTCGTCGCCAACCCGGGCTGCTATCCGCAGGGCCCGATCGCCACGGTGCGGCCGCTGGTCGAAGCCGGCCTGCTGCCGGCCGACTTCCCGATCACGGTCAACGCGGTATCGGGCTATTCAGGCGGCGGCCGCCAGATGATCGAGTCCTACGAAGGCGAGAACCCGATCACGAGCCGCTATGCCTCATATGCGCTCGGCTTCAACCACAAGCACCTGCCGGAGATGCGCACCTACGCCAAGCTGGCGCATGACCCACTGTTCCAGCCCGCCGTGATCAATGTGCGGCAGGGCATGGCCACCTATGTGCCGCTGCAGCTCTGGAGCCTCGACAAGGTGCCCACCGGTGCCGAACTGCACGACACCATCCGCGCCCATTTCGCCGCCATTCCCGATAGCTTCGTCGAGGTCGCGCCGCTCGAGCCGCTCGAGAAGTCGCCCGAACTTGATCCGACGCGCTACAACGACACCAACCGCATGAAACTGCACGTTTTCGCCAACGACCAGCGCGCCCAGGCCCTGCTGGTCGCCGTTTATGACAACCTCGGCAAGGGCGCTTCGGGCGCGGCGGTGCAGAACCTCAACCTGATGCTGGGCGTGGCGGCCGACACGAGCCTGGCGGCGTAGGCAAACCTACTCCGCCCGCTCCTCGATTACTTCCATATCGTCGTCATCGAACCCGAAGTGATGTCCGATTTCGTGCACCAGGACATGCGTGATGATGGCGCCGAGGGTTTCCTCGTGCTCGGCCCAGTAGTCGAGAATGGGGCGACGATAGAGCCAGATCTGGTTGGGTAACTGGCCGGTGACTGCCAGTGCCGCGCCCTGCGGCAGCCCGACACCGCGAAACAGGCCCAGGATGTCGAACTCGCTTTCGAGTTCCATCTCCTTGACCGTCTCTTCGTCGGGGAAGTCGGTGACGACGCAGGGCACTTCGCCCACGAGCGCCCGGAATTCGGCGGGGAGGCCGGCAAAAGCCTCCGCCGCCATGATCTCGAAATCCTCGAGCGACGGGGCGGAAATCTCCGCCCAGTCGCTGCCCTTGAGGGTCAGTTCTGCCACTCGCGGATGTCGACGAAGTGGCCGTTGATCGCGGCGGCCGCGGCCATGGCCGGCGACACCAAGTGGGTGCGGCCCTTGAAACCCTGGCGGCCCTCGAAATTGCGGTTCGAGGTCGAGGCGCAGCGTTCCTGCGGCCTGAGCTTGTCGGCGTTCATCGCGAGACACATCGAGCAGCCCGGCTCACGCCAGTCGAAGCCCGCATCCTTGAAGATCACGTCGAGGCCTTCGGCTTCCGCCTGTTCCTTGACGAGGCCGGAGCCCGGCACCACCATGGCGTTGACGGTCGGGGCGACCTTCTTGCCCTTGACCACCGCGGCGGCCGCTCGGAGGTCCTCGATGCGGCCATTGGTGCACGAACCCAGGAACACGCGGTCGACGGCGATATCGGTGATCTTGGTGCCCGGGGTGAGACCCATATATTCGAGCGCCCGCCACTTGCTGGCCCGCTTGTTCTCGTCCTGGATCTCGTCCGGGTTCGGCACCACGCCCTGGACCGAGATCACGTCCTCGGGCGACGAGCCCCAGGAGACGATCGGCGGCAGCTTGGCGGCATCGAGCACCACGACCTTATCGTAATGGGCGCCTTCGTCCGAATAGAGCGTCTTCCAGTAGTCGAGCGCCATGTCCCACGCCTTGCCCTTAGGCGCGCGGTTCCGGCCCCTCACGTACTCGAAGGTCTTTTCGTCCGGCGCGATCAGGCCGGCGCGGGCGCCGCCCTCGATGGTCATGTTGCAGACCGTCATGCGGCCTTCCATCGACAACGAACGGATGGCTTCGCCGGCGAATTCGATCACGTGGCCATTGCCGCCAGCAGTGCCGATTTCGCCGATGATGGCGAGGATGATGTCCTTGGCGGTGACGCCCGGCGGCAGCTGACCATCGACACGCACCAGCATGTTCTTGGCCTTCTGCTGGATCAGCGTCTGGGTGGCGAGCACGTGCTCGACTTCCGACGTGCCGATGCCGTGCGCCAAGGCGCCGAAGGCGCCGTGGGTCGACGTATGGCTGTCACCGCAGACGATGGTCATGCCGGGAAGGGTAAAACCCTGCTCGGGGCCGACGATGTGAACGATGCCCTGCCGCTTGTCGAGTTCATCGAAATACTCGACGCCGAAGTCCCTGGCGTTCTGCGCCAGGGTTTCGACCTGCAGCTTGCTCTCGGGATCGTCGATGCCGAAGCGCCGGTCCGAGGTGGGCACGTTGTGGTCGACCACCGCAAGGGTACGCTCTGGATGGCGCACCTTGCGATTGTTAATTCGAAGACCCTCGAACGCTTGCGGGCTCGTCACTTCGTGTACGAGGTGACGGTCGATATAGAGGATGCCGGTGCCATCCTCGTTCGTGCCGACCAGGTGGTCGTCCCAGATCTTGTCGTAAAGCGTTCTGGCCATAGCCTGAGGTATCCAACTCCGAATTGAGTGAGAGTAACGGGCGGTTCTATTCCCCGGCGGAGGAAATCGTCAAGCTCGCCGGGCGGGTGGAGCGTCCACCATTGTGTTGACCCGGAAGGCGCCGAGAAGGCTCGTATCGAGCCCGACCTGACGCCGGTTGAACCAGGCAAGCGCCAGCTGGCTGACGATCCGGGCCAGCATGTTGATCACCGCCGCCCCCACCGGTCCCCAGATCGGGATCACGGCGAGTTGTACCAGCATCCCGGCAATCTGCACCGAGCCAAAGATGCGCACGAAGTCGCGCTCATGTCCGGTCATCAGCATGACAATTCGCGAAGGACCCGTCGCGGCATCGAACAGCAGGCCGATCGAGATCAGCATCAGGATCAGCCAGCCGTCGACGTTCGACCCACCAAAGAGCGACAGCAGCACGTCGCCGAAGAAAAAGTACGCAGCAAAGACCGCCAGCGAAAACACGAAGCCCGACCAGGCGCTGAGCGCCACGATCGCCTGCGCCTTGCGCATTTCGCCCGAATGGTAGTGTCGCGCCACCATCGGGGCGACGACGAGGTTCAGCGCGAACATGAAGAGTGTCAGCAGCCCCGCCGTGCGGAACGCATTGAAGTATGTGCCGGCGCTCTCGGCATTGACCAGGAGCCCGACGAAGATCGTGTCCATGTTGAGCGCGGCACTGTCGATCACCGCCGCGAGCAGGAACCAGCGGCTCGCTACCTTGTGCTGTTGCCAGTATTCGCCCAGTCCACTGGTGCCGGCAGCGATTTCGTAGCCACGCCGCTCGGCCCAGAAATATTGCAGCGCCAATGCCAATGCGAGCGTCACCGCGGTGATCACCAGTGCCTGCCACCCATTGATCGGATCGCCCAGCGCATAAAGACCCACGACCGTCAGCGGCGCCGCCACACGCCAGAGGATGTCGCGCGGCACTTGCGAGGTCCACACAGAGCCCTGCGCCCGCACGGCAGCACCCCAATATTCGGCCAGCGCCATGGGCAGGATCAGCGCCGCGGCAGCGTAGAGATGCGCCACCGGCCGCGACGCTTCCCCCAGCAACTGAACGAAGAAGCTGACCACCAGCAGCGCCAGCATCACGAAGAGGCTCGCGACCAGAGTGATCGCACCGCCCGCCCGCAGCGCCTGCAGGGCTCGCTCGGGCCGGCCCGCGACGCTCTCTTCAGGCCAGTAGCGCAGGATCGCCGTCTGCTGGCCGAAATTGGCGCCGATCGCCAGCACCGTCGCCAGGCTCAGCCCAAAGGCGAAGTAACCATATTCCGCTTCGCCCATCAGGCGCGACATCACCACATACATCACGTACGTGAGGCCCGCGGTCGCCACCTTGATCAGCAGCGACGCCAGCGACCGGGAGAAACCCGTCCGCAGGATGGATCGCAAATCCGTCTCTGACGGTTCTGTGGGGGCGATGTCGGTCATTGCGGGGGTGTCACTGTCTCGTGGCCCCACTATGACAGGCAAGCGCTAGCAAGGTCTTACTCGGCTTGGGTCAAGCCACTCGACAAGTGAAGCGGTGCGACGCACTCTCTGTCGACGGCTTGCGGTGGGGGAATAGAGGTGAACGAGGCGCCACATATCGAGACGCGCACGGATTTGCTTGCCCGCGCCCAGGTGCTGCTCAACACCGAGCCAAGCTTCGCCCGTTTCCTCCGCGCCACGGTGGAATCCACCGATCCCGAGGACTTGAAGGCGCATTCGGCCGACATGCTCGAGGCGCTGTTCCGCAAGTCCTACTCGCGGCTGGGCAAGCGTGAACTGGCCAACCATCGCATTTACTTCATGCCGGCCGAGGGGCCCGGCCACCCGGAAATCATCGAGATTTTCTCGGCGGACATGCCCTTCATCGTCGATAGCGTGCTGGCGGCCGTGCGGGCGATCGGCGGTACCATCCGATTCCTCGCGCACCCGACCCTGCAGTTCGACCCGCAGACTTACCGTGTCCTCGAAATGCCCCAGCCGGGCAGCCGGCTCGAAAGCTTCCTTCACCTCCAGATCGATCCGCTACCCTCCGATTCCACCCGCGAGGCGCTGATCGCCGAGACCAATTCGGTGTTGACCGATGTCGGCCGCGTCGTCGCCGGTTGGCGCCCGATGCTCGAGCGGGTCCGCCAGGTCATCCAGCAGTGGCACGATCATCCGCCCAAAGCGCCGCCGCAGCAGGTTGCCGAAGGCATGCATTTTCTCGGCTGGCTGGCCGAGCACAACATCACCTTCCTGGGCATGCGCGAATACCGTCTCGAGGGCTCCAACCTCGAGCCCGTGCCCGACAGCGGCGTCGGCGTGCTCGAAGACCCCAAGGTCCGGTTCCTGCGGTCCGGTGCCGACTATGTCGAGATGACCCCGCAACATGTCGAGTTCCTGAAGGGTCCCGAGCCGCTGCTGGTTACCAAGGCCAATGTGCGCGCCCGCGTCCACCGGCGCAGCCACATGGATTATGTTGGGGTCAAGCTCTACGGCGACCTGGGCGAGGTGACCGGCGAACTCCGCATCATCGGTCTCTTCACCTCCATGGCCATGGCAACGCCGCACACCGAAGTGCCGCTGATCCGGCGCAAGATTTCCGAGGTGATGCGCCGCTCCGCCTTCGATCCGGCCGGTCACGCCGGCAAGGCGTTGATGAACGCCCTCGATTCCTACCCCCGCGACGAGCTGTTCCAGATCGACGAAGACCAGCTCTTCGAATTCGCAACCACCATCGCCACCCTCACCGACCGGCCGCGGGTGCGGGTGCTGTCCCGCATCGACCGCTTCGACAATTTCGTCTCGATCCTCGTCTTCGTGCCGCGCGACCGCTACGACAGCGAGGTTCGCGCCCGCATCGGCGACTACCTCAGGACCGTCTATGACGGCCGCGTTTCCGCCTACTATCCGAGCTTTCCCGAAGGCGATCTCGTCCGCGTCCACTTCATCATCGGCCGCAATGGGGGCCCCACGCCGCGGCCCAACCGCGACGCACTCGAAGACGCCGTCACCGAGCTGACCCTCCGCTTCGGCGACAAGCTCGCGGCGCTGACCGATGACCAGGGCCTCATTGAACCCTATCGCGACGCCTTCTCCGCCGGCTACCAGGCTCGCAACACGCCCGAGCAAGCCCTCGCCGACATCAACATCATCAACGGCCTGCCCGATGACCGCGCCATTGCCATCAAGCTCGGCACCCGCGATGGCGCGGACGGCGCCTACGGGCTCAAGGTCTATCACCGTGGCGCGCCGATCCCGCTTTCGGCCCGCGTCCCGATGCTGGAGAACTTCGGCTTCCGCGTGATCGACGAGTCCACCTATACCGTCGCCCCCGAGGGACGGGGTGAGACCTGGATGCACGACATGGTGCTGGAAACAGCGCCGGGTACTACCTTGGCCGACACCGGCCTCGTCGAACAGGGCATCCTCGCGGTCTGGGGCGGAGCCGCCGAAAGCGACGGCCTCAACCAGCTCACCGCCAAAGCCGGACTGAGCTGGATCGACGTCGAATTGCTCCGCGCCCTGACCAAGTATCTCAAGCAGATCGGTATTGCCTTCTCGCGCGATTATCTCGTCAGCGTGCTCGACGCCCATCCCGACGTGTCCGCGGCGCTGGTGACCCTGTTCCACGCCGAGAACGACCCGATGTTCGAGGGCGACCGCGCCCTCGCCGCCGACGCCGCGCGCAAGACCATCGAGATCGCACTCGATGCCACGAGCTCGCTGGACGAAGACCGAATTATCCGCCGCTACCTCAACCTCGTCGAGGCCGTGGTCCGCACCAATGCCTACCAGCGCGACGGCGCCGGCAACCGCCGCCTGGCGCTGGCGCTCAAGTTCGACTGCGCCAGGATCGATGAACTGCCCGAACCCAAGCCCTTCCGCGAGATCTTCGTCTATTCGCCGCGCGTCGAGGGCCTGCACCTCCGCTTCGGCCCCATCGCCCGCGGTGGCCTGCGCTGGTCGGATCGGCCCGAGGATTTCCGCACCGAAGTGCTCGGCCTCGTCAAAGCGCAGCAGGTCAAGAACGCCATCATCGTACCCGTAGGGGCCAAGGGCGCCTTCGTGCCCAAGCTGACGCCGCCGAAGGCCGATCGCGACACCGTCCAGCGCGAAGGCACCGCCTGCTACAAGATCTTCGTCTCCACCCTGCTCGACGTCACCGACAACATCGTCGCCAACGAGATCGTGCCACCGCCCGACGTCATCACTCGCGATCCCGCGGACCCCTACCTGGTCGTCGCCGCCGACAAGGGCACGGCCAGCTTCTCCGACACCGCCAACGCCATCGCCCTCGACCGCGACTTCTGGCTAGGCGACGCCTTCGCCTCGGGCGGCTCGGTCGGCTACGACCACAAGAAGATGGGCATCACCGCCCGCGGCGCCTGGGAAGCCGTCAAACGCCATTTCCGCGAACTCGACCGCGACATCCAGACTCAGCCCTTTACCGTCGTCGGCGTCGGCGACATGTCCGGCGACGTTTTCGGCAACGGCATGCTGCTCAGCCCGCAGATCCACCTCATCGCCGCCTTCGACCACCGCGATATCTTCATCGACCCCGATCCAGACCCGGCCCGCAGTCTCGCCGAACGCACACGGCTCTTCACCCTGCCCCGCTCCAGCTGGCAGGACTACAACAAGGACCTGATCTCCAAGGGTGGCGGCGTCTATTCGCGGTCTCTGAAGCAGGTGCCGCTCTTTGCTGAAGCCCGTCGCGCCCTCGGGCTGGGCAACGAGCCGGTCACTCCCAACGAAGTGATCCGCGCCATCCTCAAAGCCGAGGTCGACCTGCTCTGGTTCGGCGGCATCGGCACCTATGTCCGGGCTTCGAACGAAACCGACGCCCAGGCCGGCGACAAGGCCAACGACGCGCTCCGCATCACCGGCGCCGACATCCGCGCCAAGGTCGTCGGCGAAGGCGCCAATCTCGGCGTCACGCAACGGGGCCGCGTGGAGTACGCCCTCAAGGGCGGCCGCATCAACACCGACGCCATCGACAATTCTGCCGGTGTCAATTCCTCGGACCTCGAGGTCAACATCAAGATCGCGCTCGGCACCCTGACTCGTGGCGGCAAGCTCACCTACCAGGTCCGCAACGAGTTCCTTGCCTCGATGACCGACGCCGTCGCGGAGCTCTGCCTCCGCAACAATTATCTGCAGACCCTCGCCATTTCCGTCGCCGAGTATCGCGGTCTGAGCGAATTCCCCGACCATCTGAGCCTCATCGACACGCTGGAGCGTCGTGGCCTGCTCAACCGCGGCGTCGAGTTCCTCCCCTCCGATGATGCTCTGCGCGAGCGCGCCACCACGGGTCGCGGCCTCACCCGCCCCGAACTCGCGGTGATCCTCGCCTATGCCAAGCTGACGCTCTTCACCGACCTGTTGGAGACCGCGGTCACGGACGATCCGTATCTCAGCAAGGAGCTCTACCGCTATTTCCCCGAGCGCCTGCACGAGACCTTCCCCGATGCCGTCGACCAGCACCGGCTGCGCCGCGAAGTCATCGCCACCGTGCTCTCCAACGCCATGATCAACCGCGGCGGCCCGGCCTTCGTCACCGAACTGCAGGCCGCCACTAGCGCCGATGCCGGTCAGATCGCCGCCGCCTACGCCGCGGCACGCGATTCTTATGGCCTGCAGGAATACAATGCCGGCCTCAACGCCCTCGATGGCGCCATTTCCGGCGAAACTCAGCTCGCCCTCTACACCGAGGTCGAGGCGGTGCTGACGCGCGAAACCCTGTGGTTCCTGCGCAACGCTGACTTCGGCCAGGGCCTGCAGCCGCTGGTCGAGCGCTACGCCGATGGCATCGCCACCATCCGCAGCCACCTGCCTGCGCTGGTGCCGCCCTTCCTCGCCGAATTGATCGGCAAGCGCGCCGCCGCCTTCGAGTCCGGCGGCGCCCCCAAGGACGTTTCGCGCAAGATCGCCGAACTGTCAGCGCTGTCGATGGGCACCGACATCGTGCTGATCGCCGACCGTACCGGCATGCCGGTGCTTGACGCCGCCACTGCATTCTTCGGCGTGCTCGACACCTTCAAGCTCAGCCGCGTGCTCGATGCGGGCAGTCGCATCATCCTCGCCGACCGCTTCGACCGCATGGCGCTCGACCGCGCTTTGGCCAACCTGATGCGCGCCCAGCGCGACCTCACCGCCGACGCTCTCGCCGCCGGAACCGGCGATATTGCCGCCCGCCTCGCTGCATGGAAGTCTGCGAACCCCGCCGCAATCTCTCGCATCACCGCGGCCGTCCAAGGCCTCACCGAGGGTGAAATGACGGTGTCCCGGCTTTCTGTAGCCGCCGGCCTCCTCGCCGATTTGGCCAAGAGCGCTTGAGGCAGACAGATGTAATGTGCACAATTATGACGAATGATACACATCGAGAATCCGATGCGGACCAATATTGATATCGATGACGAGCTGATGACGGCCACCTTGCGAGCTAGCGGCAAGCCTTCGAAGAAGGCGGCCGTCGAAGAAGCCATGCGCTACTACACAAGAGCCATGATCATGCGGGACATCATCGAGAGCACCCGTGGCATCGGGTGGAGCGCTCCCGCCTTCGAGGAAGACGGCCTCCCCTTCGATCCAAAGAAGTGATCGTCGTCGACAGCTCCGTTTGGATCGATCACTTCCGGGACAACCGGACCAAGGAAGTCGACCACTTCACGGCGCTTGCTCCCGAGCTGATACTGGTCGGGGACATCATTGCTCTCGAACTGCTTCGCGGTTTGGATCGCGAGGAAGAAGCGGCCAAACTTCAGCGCCAGTTTGGTGAGTACGGCATTGTTTCAATGCTCGACCCGGAATTGGCCAATATCGGCGCCGCTTATTATCGCGCTCTACGACGTCGTGGCATAACCGTGAGGACATTCGCTGACCTCGTCATCGCGACCTACTGCATCGAGAACCACTACCACCTGCTGCACTGCGACCGCGACGACGAGCCGTTCGAACGCTACCTTGGCCTCCGCGTGGTACACCCCTAATGCCGGAAATGCCGCATGCCAGTGAACACCATGGCGATGCCGGCCTGATCCGCGGCATCGATCACGTCCTGATCCTTGACCGAACCGCCCGGCTGAATCACCGCCGTGGCCCCCGCCTCAACCGCCGCTAGCATGCCGTCGGGGAACGGAAAGAAGGCGTCGGACGCCACCACCGAGCCTTTGGTCAGCGCGCCTTCGATACCGGCCGCTTCGGCGGCGTCGATCGACTTGCGGTGCGCCACGCGGCTCGAATCGAGCCGGCTCATCTGCCCCGCGCCGATGCCCACCGAAGCACCGTCCTTGACGTAGATGATGGCGTTGGACTTGACGTGCTTGGCGATCTTCATCGCCAGCTTGAGGTCCGCCCACTCCGCTTCCGTCGGCTGCTTCTTGGTGACGACCTTGAGGTCGAGTTCATCGATCCGACCGGTATCGCGCGTCTGCACCAGTAGCCCGCCGGCCAGCGACTTGACCATCAGGCCGGCGGCCTTGGGGTCGGCCAGCGCGCCGGTAACGAGCAGACGGAGGTTCTTCTTTTCGGCGATGCGCTGCACCGCCTCGTCCGTCGCCGAAGGGGCGACAATGACTTCGGTGAACGTCTTGACGATCTCCGTCGCGGTGTCGCCGTCGAGTTCGCCGTTGAGCGCGATGATGCCGCCGAACGCCGAGACCGGGTCGCAGCGCAGCGCCTTGAGATAGGCATCCTTGAGCGACGTCCCCGTCGCCACGCCGCACGGGTTGGCGTGCTTGATGATGGCCACGGCCGGCACCGCCCGGTCGAATTCGGAGATCAGCTCGAAGGCCGCGTCGGTGTCGTTCAGGTTGTTGTAGCTGAGCGACTTTCCTTGCAGCTGCTGGGCCGTGGCCACGCCCGGACGCTGCTCGCCGGTAGTGTAGAAAGCGGCCCACTGGTGGGGGTTCTCGCCGTAGCGCATGACTTCCTTGAGATGCCCCGAGAAGCTGCGATAGGGCATATCCTGGTAGCCCAGCGTGCTGGCGAACCAGCTTGAGATCACCGCGTCATAGTTGGCAGTCCGGGCGTAAGCTTTGGCTGCGAACTTCTGTCGTTGATCGTAAGGCACGCCACCGGTCTGCCGAATGGATTCGAGCACACCCTCATAGTCGTTGGGGTCGACCACCACGGTCACATAGGCATGGTTCTTGGCTGCCGAGCGGATCATTGCGGGACCGCCGATATCGATGTTTTCGATCGTCTCCTCGTAGGAGGCGCCTTTGGCGATCGTCGCCTCGAACGGGTAGAGGTTGACCACCACGAGATCGATGGCGCCGATCTGGTGCTCGTCCATCGAGGCCTTGTGGCCCGGATTGTCACGCACCGAGAGCAGCCCGCCGTGAACCTTCGGGTGCAGTGTCTTGACCCGTCCGTCCATCATCTCGGGGAAACCGGTGAGCTCGGAGATGTCCCGCACCGCCACGCCGGTTTCGGCGATCAGCTTGTGCGTGCCGCCGGTCGAGACCAGTTCCACCCCCAGCCGCGCCAGTTCCTTGGCGAAGTCCGCCATGCCGGTCTTGTCGAAGACACTCAGCAAGGCGCGCCTGATGGGGATGGTTTTGCCGTCCGACATGGGTAACCTCGCGCTCTCTGCTGATGCGCGGGGCTGCTAGCACGGCGCGGCGAGGTTGTGAACAACCTAAGCCAGCACTGCCGTCCCAAAACGTTCCCGATAGGCGCTGGCGGAAAGTCCAGTGACCTTATGGAAAACCCGCCGAAAGGCCGAAGGGTCCTTGTAGCCCACGCTCCAGGCGATCCGCTCCACCGTGTCGCGGCTGAATTCCAGCCGCTCGCGCGCCAGCCCGATGCGCAGCGCCTGCACATATTCGGTGGGCCGCAGGCCGGTGGCTTTCTGGAAACGCCTGAGGAAGGTGCGGTTTTCGAGACCGGCGCGTTCGGCCATGGCTTCGATGGTGATCTCCTCGCTGCCATGTGACTGCAGCCAGTGCTGCACCCGCAGCACGGCACTGTCGCCATGAGCGAGGCGCGGCGCGAAGGTCGAATAGTTGCGCTGCTCGCGGCCGGCTGGATCGACCAAGAGGAACTTCGCTGCATCGCCCATCACCGTCGGCCCTAGCAGCCGGTTGATGAGCCGCAGCCCCAGATCGGTCCAAGCCAGCATGCCGCCGGCCGTGATGATGTCGCCATCTTCGACGATCATGTCTCCCACCGTGACCTCGACATCCGGAAACGCCGCCTTGAAGGCTTCTGCATAGAGCCAGTGGGTCGTCGCCCGGCGCCCCGACAGCAGCCCGGCATGTCCAAGCATGAAGGCGCCGCCGCAGATCGACGCGATGGTCGCGCCGGTCGCGTGCCGCTCACGCAGCCAGCCGACAGACCCCGATGCCTCCTCAGCCGTCAGCGGATCGGCGAGCCGGCCGGGCACGATGATGTATTCGGGTTGGCCCTCCACAGCCGGATCGCTGTCGAAGGCGCGCGTGCCGCCGTTTTCGCCCATTCGCCAGTGGCTGGTACGGATGCGATCGGCCCCACCATGCTGCCGCGCATAATCGTTGCCGACCTGGAAGGCGTCGGTCAGCCCATACACAGAAGCCATGGCGCAGCCGGGGTAGAGCAGGATGCCGATTTCGGTGTGTCGCAGTGCGTCCGTCGTCTTTGTCACTTCTGGCCCCGACATTGTCAGTTGCAGCAATCGTCGCCCGTCTGGGGGGAGCTTAGGGTCATCACATCGCGACGGACAAGGGTCCGGCGCAGAAACAAGGAGACCCAAAATGACCAAGACCATCGTTCTGATCCACGGCGCCTGGCTCAACAGCCTCAGCTGGGAAAACGTGAAGGCCCACTACGAAGCCAAGGGCTATACCGTCATCGTCCCCGATTGGCCGTTCGACGACCGTGCCCCTGCCGCCCTCCGCGCCGCCCCCGCCCCGCAGCTGGCACAGACCGGCCAGCGCGAGATCGTCGCCCACTTCGAAAAGATCATCCGGGCCCTGCCGGAAAAGCCGATCCTCATCGGGCATTCGCTCGGCGGCGTCGTCGTCCAGCAGCTCCTCGCCCGTGGCCTCGGCGTCTCGGGTGTGGCCATCAACCCGGCCCCGACTCCCGGCGTGCCGCTTGGCCCCCATGCTATCGTCTCGGCCCTGCCGGTGCTCGGCGACCTGTTCTCCTTCGGCAAGGTCAAGCATATGACGCAGAAGTTCTTCGCCACCCGCTTCGCCCAGACCGAGCCCAATCCGGCTGCCGCCTATGACCGCTACATCGTGCCCACCCCGGCCAAGGCCTACTGGGACGGCGTCATCAACCCGATGAAGATCGACTGGGCCAAGCAGGATCGCGCCCCGCTGCTTCTCATCGGCGGCGGCAAGGACCTGATCGCCGACGCCTCGATGACCCAGGCCATCTACCGCCAGCAGAAGAAAGCCGCCTCGACCACCGAGCTTCGCATCTTCGATGATCGCTCGCACTGGACGCTGATGGACAAGGGCTGGGAGACGGTCGCCGATCTGGCGCTCAACTGGGCCGTCGAGCACGCCACCGACAAGCGCCCCGGCCTCAAGCTGGCGGCCTGAATGCCCCTCATGGAGGTCCCGACGCACCTGGCGCCGGGACCTCGATCCTCGCCTCTATAGTTCCGTGACCCCAACCGCTTCCGCGACGGCAAGAAACTCGTCGTCCTGAAGCGCCCGGCCCTTGGCGGCGCCCAACCGCTGCGAGCGGGTCTGGATCTTCTCGATCTGCTCCGCACTGGCCGAGAGCCCATAATCGCGCAGCTTCTGGATCACCGCCTGCTTGTCGCTCCACTTGCCGACGACGACTTCGGGCACCCGCCCCACCACCTCCGGCTCGAACGGAAAGGCATAGCGTCGCTCGCCCGCATTGCTGAACCGGTCCGCCATCGTCCACTGCTCGAAGCGGAAGGCGCCGTCCCCGACGATCGGCTTGTGATAACCATTGGCGAGCCCCGTCATCTGCTCGACCATCTTGCAGGTGTCGTAGAGCAGATCGAGCCGCAGGCCTGTATCGACCCCGTAGAGCACCTCGAGCGCCATCACCACCGATTCGAGCGAGGCATTCCCGGCCCGGTAGCCGACGCCGTTGAGCGACACCTGCAACACGTCCGCTCCGGCCTCGTATCCGGCCAACACATTGGCCACCGCGAGACCGAAATCGTTGTGACAATGCATTTCAACCTTGAGGCCGGTATGCGCCTTGAGGTGGCCCACGAGGAACCCGATGGCCCCGGGCCGCGCCACCCCCTGGCTGTCGACGACCGTCACATAGGTCGCGCCTTCGCGTTCGGCTGCCTGCGCGGCTTCGGTGATGTGGTCGAGATCGGCCCGGGTCGCTTCGGGCAGGAACAGGTTGACCACGCAGCCCGCCTCCTTGGCGGCCCGCACTTGCTTGAGCATCTCTTCGAACAAGGCCGCCCGCTCGCGCCCGTCGACCAGCGCCTGGAAGGCATTGCCGATGCGATACCAGACAAAGACATGCCGCGCCCCGAGATCGAGCGCTTCCCGGACCCGGTCCGGCTGCCAGGTCACCCAAAGGTCGAGCCCGAGATTGCGGGCGAGGATCGCCCGGATCACTTCGCGCCAGCCCGGCACGGTGAGGAACACTTCCGTGCGCTTGATCCCGAGCCGTGCCAGCGCCTCGGCGAGCTTCACCTTGTCGGCGGTCGTATAGGCGAGGTCGGCGGCTTCCTCGCCGTCGCGGAGGGTCAGGTCGTGCAGTTCGACCGGCCGCGGCGCGACCGCGATGGCCGGATCGAAATTGTGCCGGCTGGCCACCCAGCGCGGTTTGACGACGTCACCAAAGCTCATCCGGCGATCCTCCCTGCAGACCAGCCGGTACTGTGGATGCCCCTGACAGACAATGTCAATTTCGCCTTCGGACGCACGCGACACTAGGCCGGCCAAGCACCCCTTGCGGATCGCTCCCACAAATGCATACTGAACCATATGGTTCAGTTTCAACCCAGCACAGATAATGCCTTTGCCGCCTTGTCCGACGCGACCCGCCGCGGCGTGCTCGAACAGCTGGTGCGATCGGATGCGTCCATCACCCAGCTCGCCGACCGCTTCGGCATGACTCTCACCGGCATGAAGAAGCACGTGAGCGTGCTGGAACAGGCAGGCCTCGTCGCCACGCAGAAGATCGGACGCGTCCGCACCTGCCGCCTCGGCCCCCGAAGCCTCGCCGACGAGGCCGCCTGGATCGAACGCTACCGCCAGCTCTGGGCCGAACGCTTCAACGCGCTCGACGCCATCGTCGAAGAACTCAAACACGAGGAGAACAAAGTTGGACGCGATGAGGACCGGTAACCCCCGATACGAGACCACGACCGAGCGTAACTCCGACCGCGAACTGACGGTCACCCGCAGCTTTAATGGGCCGGCGCACCTGGTGTTCAAGGCCTGGACCACGCCCGAACTGCTGATGCGCTGGTGGGCGCCGAAATCCTTCGGCATCAACCTCGTCGGTTGCGAGGTCGATGCGCGCACCGGCGGCACCTACCGCCTCCTCTTTGCCGTGCCCGGTCACGACGAACCCATTGCGTTCTTCGGCAGATATCTCGACGTGACGCCACCAAGCCGGATCGTCTGGACCAATGAGGAGGGCGGCGAAGACGGTTCGGTCACCACCGCGACGTTCACCGAGAAGGACGGCAAGACGCATCTCGTCATAACCGACCTATACCCCAGCAAGGAGGCGCTCGACGCGGCCCTGGAATCGGGCAGCACCGGCGGCTTCCCCGAACAGTTCGAGCAGCTCGACAAGGTGCTCAGCGGCGAGGCTTGAGCCATCCGGCCATGCGGGCAGATCAGTCGTTGAGCACCTTGGCCATCGACACACCGATCTGCCCGCCGGCATAGTCGTCGCCGTAGTCCTTGCGCGTCTTCTTCGCCAGCGCCTCGAGTTTCGGCAGCTCATAGATTCGCCGCGACAGTGCCGCCGTTCTCGGCGCCGTCTCCTCGAGCAGAGCCGCGATGCGGCTGAACCGCTCGGCCATCGTGGTCCAGAGCGTCGCCGTCACCACATCGGCAATGCCCGGCTCATCGGTCCCGAGCAGGTAACCGCTGTCTTCGGTCAGCCCGTGCCGCCGGCCCAGTTCTTCCCAGAGGCTCATCCATTTGGCGACCCGCGGCGCCGATTTCTTCCAGCGGTTTTCGCTCCACATGTCGCGCCCACCCTGGAGGGTGATCTCGTCGATCGCGTCATTGGCGTCGTTGACCACTTTCATCGTCAGCGCGCGGAGCTGCGGCGACTTCGGCAGCAGGTCGAGCGTCTCGCCCAGATAGAGCACGATGGCCGGCATTTCCGAGACGGCGAAGTCGGCGGCCTTGTCGACGAGCACCGGCGGCCCCATGAACGGCACCGGCATCTTTTCGACCGGCCCGTCCATCAACTTGGCGATGGCGCTATCGCCGCCCTCGGTCCAGGTCTTGCCGGCGAAAGCCAGCACCGCCCGCACGAACTGCCCGCGAAACGGCACCGACCAATAGTAAAGCGTATAGTCAGCCACCTGCGCCTCCTTGTTCTCCGAGCAAACGGCGTCGTCCCCGGGGCTGTTCCCCAGCGATGCGACGATCTGTTTACGCCCGCATGGCACAGTCCGGCACATGAAACTGGCCGAAACCCTGGCGATCCGGAACGAGCAGGCAAAGCTCCGCCTTGCCAAGGCGCTGCCCGATATCTTTCCGGGGCCCGTGCTCACTCACGCCCTCAACCGCCGCTGGACCCCACCGACTCCGCGTCTCGCCGCCGACAGCTACTGGCGCGCGCATCCGCTGCGGGCCGACAAGCTGGCCCGCGCCCTCGCCGCCAAAAGCGGCACGCCCGCAGGCTGGACCTGGCGCCTCAAGAGCGATGGCGAGACGGATCTGCCGGCGAGCTTCCGTGCGCCGCCCGCGCCCTTCCGCGAGGAGCAGTTCTCCCGTGGCCCTGGCTATTGCTGCGTTTGCGGGCAGCCGGTCTACCGGCTCGGCTGGCACCTGGATCTCTGGGATCGCGGTCCCAACAAGAATGCCAGCTGGCACACCGCCTGCGTGACCGCCTGGCAGCTCTGGAACGCTCCGAGCGACCACGCCAAGCTCCTGCGCAAGCTGCAGGGCCGCAAATGCGCCACCAGCGGCGCCCGCCTCTGGAAGACCTCGGAGGTCGATCATCGCGTCCCGCTCTTCCGCGTCTGGCGCGAGCATCGCGACCTGCCCTGGCCCGAACTCCTCAACTTCTGGGGACGGCCCAACCTGCAGGTCATCAACCGTGACGTCCACGTGGAAAAATCTTCGGCGGAAGCCTTCACCCGGCGGCGCGTCGTCGTGGCCTAGGTCAACGGCCAGACGACGGACAACACGAGCACCCCGACGACGACCACCAGCACGGATAGCGGTAGCCCGAGCCGGGAATAGTCGCCGAAGCGATAGCCGCCCGGACCCATGACCAGCGTGTTGCACTGATGGCCGATCGGCGTGAGGAAGTCGCAGCCCGCGCCGATAGCGACCGCCATCAGGAAGGCATCCGGCTTCAACCCGAGGCCGGAAGCGAAAGTCGCGGCGATCGGCGCCATGACCAGCACAGTCGCGGCATTGTTGAGAAACGGCGTGACCGCCATCGCCGCAACCATGATGATCGCCAGCGCCGCGATGGGGGGAAGGCCGGCCGAAAGACCCGAGAGTCCCTGTGCGATCAGGTCCGTCGCCCCCGTCTCCCTGAGGCTGTCGCTGACCGGAATGAGCGCCGCCAGCAGGAGGAGGATCGGGCCGTCGATCTGCCCATAGACGTCCCGGAGCGGCAGGGCTCCAGAAGCCACGACGGCCACGGCAGCGCCGAAGAAGGCGATCGACACCGGCACGATGCCGAAAGCGGTGAGCACCATCGCGGCGGCAAGGATGGCGAGAGGCAGCCAGCGCTGCCGCGCGACGCCAAGCTTGAGCTGGCGCTCGGCCAGCGGAAGCAGATCGAGCATCCGCATCTGCTCGCCGATCGCGTCGGACGGTCCCTGCAGCAGGATGACGTCGCCCGCCTCCAGGAAGATATGGCTCAACCGCTCCGAGAACCGTTTGTCGCGCCGGCTGACGGCGAGAAGGTTAAGTGAAGTGCGCTCGAACAGCGCATATTGGCTGGCATTCGTGCCGATCAGCGGCGACTTGGGCCCGATGATCGCTTCGATGGAAACAAGGTTGTTGGCACTGGCTGCCTGCTCGCGCTCGGACAGAATCAGACCGCCCTGCTCGACGGCCTTGTCGAGTGCCTCCGGCTCACCTTCCATCAGGATGCGATCGCCCAGTTTCAGGGTAGCGTCGGGAAACGGGATGCGGCGGCGGCGCTTGTCGGGGCTGACGATGGCGGTCACCATCACCCGGCCACCACCGAGCTTCTGCAGGTCGCTGACGGTCTTGTCCAGCACCGCCGAGGTCTCTGTCACGATGGCCTCGGTCGTATAGTTCTTGATCTCGATGACCTCGTCGACGCTCAGTCCCTCGCGGCGCCGGTCCGGCAACAGCCAGTAGAACAGCGACAGAAACACCAGGCCCGCCGCCGTCAGCGCCAGGCCGGCGGGCGTGAAGTCGAACATCGAGAAACTCTGCCCTGTCAGGTCCTCGCGAACGCGGCTGACGATGATGTTGGGCGAGGTGCCCACCTGCGTGGTGAGCCCACCCAGCAGCGAGGCGAACGCCATCGGCATCAGGAACATCGATGGAGAAACGTTCGAGCGCCGCGCGAACTGGAAAGCGATCGGGATCATGATGGCCAGCGCGCCGATATTCTTGACGAAGGCGGACAGCACCGCGACCGTCGTCACCAGCATGATGAGCTGCAATCGCGGGGACGTCAGGTTCGGCGCCCAACGTTGCAGCGCCAATTCCATGATCCCCGACCGCGATACGGCCGCGCTGACCACCAGGGCGCTCCCGACGATGATCACGATATCATCCGCAAAGCCGGTGAACGCCTTGTCGAACGGCACGATCCCCGCTGCGACGGCCGCCAGCAGCCCGACCGCGGCAACCACGTCGTAGCGGACGCGCCCCCAGATGAAGGCGAGCATCATGCAGGCGATCACAGCGAACGACAGGGTTTGGGGTAGCGTCATGGGTCCTCCAGACAACGCAAACGCCGATGTAGCCTACTGTGAGGACCCAGGCGCGAGATTCTTTTTTCGCTGCTGAAGCGCCCACATAGGGAACCAAAAAAGGTTCTCCGCTGTCTCAGCACTCATGGATGCGCTCGTCTCATCGTCGCCCGTTAGCGCAACGCTTCCCTCGACGCCGGCGGAAGCCACCAATGCCATGGTGCATTACTATCGCGCCGAGATGGGGCGGATGACCAGTTGGCGCGACCGGCTCGACCAGACCAGCAACTGGGCGATTACCGTGGTCGCCGCCCTCCTCTCGGTCTCGCTGGCCACGCCGACCGCTCACCATGGCGTGCTGATCTTTGCCATGCTCCTCGTGACCCTGCTGCTTGGCGTGGAGGCCCGCCGCTACCGCTTCTACGACGTCTATCGCATGCGCGTACGCCAGTTCGAGCGGCACTATTTCGGACAGCTCTTCGCCGCCACGGGTGAATCCAGGCCCGAGCCCTGGCTCGCCATGCTGGCGCAGGATCTGCGGCACCCGACGTTCCGCATCTCGTTCGGCCTCGCGGTACGCCGCCGCCTGCGACGCAACTATATCTGGATGTATGTGATCGTGCTGGCAGCCTGGCTGTTGAAGATCACGTCTCCGCAGCTCCAGGGCGGCGCGCCCACCGATCCCGTGCGGCCCGGCGCCGCCATCCTCGGCCAGGCTGCCCTGGGCCCCCTGCCTGGATGGCTCGTCATTGTGCTCGTCGCTCTGATCTACGTCGGCATCATCATCGCCGCCCTCCGCGGCAGCGACCGCGGCGGCGACGAAGTGCGCGTCTAGCTGTGCGGGCCAGTGGCAACTAGGAGCGGTCGAGCGCCAACCGCATTGCCGGCGTGTCCACATAGGCTTCGAACCGGCTGATGCGGCCATTCTTGACCGTATAGACGTGCACGGCCGGGAGTTCGAATGGAGTGCCGCTCGCGCGAGCGACCCCCTTCGTGCGGCCGATGCTGATGACCTTGTCCCCCGCTTCGAACAGCGTCTCGTCGACGATCTGCGTATCGATGGCGGCGGTGAGCTGCTCAAAAAAATGCTGAAGTCCAAGGTGGCCGTGGTAGGTGCCACCCCAGGGGAGAAGACCCGATTGCTCAAGCTCGCATTTGGGATCGTACAACGAGAGAATGGCAGCGAAGTCCCGACGCGCATAGGCAGCGTAGGCTGCTTCGATGACGGCGATGGGTGACGTGACTGCGGGCTTTTCCGACACGGCTGGAGATTGCATTTTCGACGACTTTCGCATTGCGTTGACCGGCACCGGGCCGGGTTGAGGCGCACTAGCAGGTCGGTCGGGCAGGTTCTCTCCTCTGGTTGCGCCCCATGTCCGCTGGTTGCGAATTACTCTCGCATCTCCGCGCGCCACCTCGCCGGCGTCGTTCCGGTGAGTCGGCGAAAGACGACGCCGAAATGACTCTGGGTCTTGAAGCCGACTTCAAGCGCCAGTTGAGCGATCGGCATGTCGGTCGCGGCAAGCAGCCCGCAGGCCATTTCGATCCTGAGGTCCTGCAGCCACTGAAACGGGGTGCGCCCGGTAGCGGCCTTGAAGCCGCGGAGGAAATGAAACGGGCTGAGTCCTGTTGCGGTCGCGATCTCGTCGAGCGCTGGATCTCGCGCCACGTTCGCCTGCAGAAATTCCTTGGCGCGGCGTAAGTTGGCTGGCGACAATTGTGCCCGCCCGGAGGCGGACGCGGCTGCCGCTCCCTCTGGGCGCGCTTGCCTGGCCAGGCGCGCCAGCACCAGCGCAACGGAATGGTCCGCCTCGAGCATAGTGAGGCCATCCTCCTTCATGTCCCACAGCTCTCTGGAGAGCACCGGCAGGACGGGATCTCGAACCACTCGCTCGACGAGGCGATAGAGGTCGGGAAGCCCCTGCGGGAGCAGCTCCTCGAGCAGTGTTTGAGACGTGCCGGTGGGAAACGAGAACACCAGACAGTCGTGCCGGCCTTCAACCCGCCATGCGACCGGAGTCTTGGCCGGAGTCAGGATGCCGCCGCCCCGGTGGCGAAATCCCTCCGCGCCCTGTGGAATGGCGAAGCCGTCGCCTAGGTCGCGCCACGGCCGGGATCGACCGGCCAGCAGGATCGAAAGCGTAAAATCGGGCAGTTCGGGCTGAACAGTCTCGAAATCGCCCGAACGCAACCGCGTCAGCGTGACGCCGGTAGAGCCGATCCGTCGCGTGCTTTTCTGGTCCGCGTCAGGCTCTGTCCTGTTAGGCTTTCTGTCCGACATTGCGCGCTCGCAATACGCCCTGCAGCCGAGGGTGCGCTCGCTCGGGCAAAGGTGCAAGCGCCCGTTGGCCTCAGCCCTCTTCGAGCGTGAAGATCCAGCTGACTTCGTTGGCGTCCGCCGCCAGCACGTCGAGGACGATCTGCTTGGTGCGGTGGAAGCCGAAATAGGCGGACTGGCGGACGCTGTCTTCGATGCGCATATCGGCGCCTTCCCAAAGGAAGGTCCAGACCGCGCCCGAGGAGAGTTTGAGCCGCAGCAGGTCGTCCGACTGTTGCACCTCGGTCTGGTGCGCCAGGTGGAAACGGATGGCGCAGGCGCCCGAGACGCGGCGCGAATGGATGAACTTGTCTTGCCCGACCAGCGTCTTGCCTTCCGACATCAGCGTGATGCTGCGCTCGAGCACCACACCGAAACGGTCCTCGTAGCCATGCGACCGCATCATCAGCGACAGGTCGGCTTGGTAGGCTTCGAGTTCGGCGTCATGGCCGATCTGCAGCAGCCGGCCATTGAGCGAACCGGTGGTGCCGATAGCCGCAGCCGAGAGCGCGTTGATGGTCGGAGCCGAATGGGCGATGCCCTGCCGGAAAAGCGTGTTGTCGCCATCGAGCCCGGCCGGCGCCGGCCCGCAATTGCACACCACGAGGTCGCGGCCATGGCTGAACTCGAAGCTCAGCGCCCCGGCATGGGCGTGGCGGGCAAATTCTGGCGGCGGCACCAGCCCGGAATCGGCGACAACGATCGAACGGCCCGAGATCAGCCGCCCATAGCCGCCGGTGATGCCGGTAGTCCGGGCGCGGGCCGGGCTCTGCGCCTGTACGGCGACGATGAGATCGTGCGGCATCTGCCCGGTGCCGTTGAAATAGCCCGGCTCACCGGTGCCCAGCGATACCGCATCGAGCGCCCGGTGCATCTTTTCGAGCGTCTCGGTGAACTCGTTGGCATATTGCTCGTAGAGCCGCCGCAGCGCCTGCTTGACGGTGATCAACTCGACCAGGATCTGCACCTGCTGCTTGGCGCAGCGCGACAGGTGCATGCCGTCGTCGTCGATCTGCGTATCGAGCAGCCGGTGCACGCGTTTGAGACGCGGATAGACGTCGTTCTCGCCCCGCTCGTTGCAGAGGGCGACACCGACAAGGGCAATCGCGGCCAGCAGCGCATCGACCGGATCGTTGGCCAGCACGCCGCGCAGTTTCAGCGACTGGATCTGCGTCGAGAGCGAACGCGAAATCGTCTGCTGCTGCTCGGTGGTGGCGCCCTCGACGAGAATGTTGAAGTGCCGCAGCCAGTTGAGCACCCGCCGCGCGGTCTGTGACGGGCCCCAGGTGGTGCGGTTGAAATTGCCTTCGCGACCGATCCAGTCGAGCGTCAGCGTGCGGGCAAAGCGCCGCTCTTCCTCGGTGCGCGCATCGCGGAAATGCCGCAGCCAGGCGAATGTATGGAGGTCGTCGAGCCAATCATGGTGCTCGATATCCACCGAGAACGGCGAGACGCCGTGCGTATCCACCAGCTTGGACGAAAGCAGGTAGCGGCCCTGCATCATCTCCAGCACGGTCTCGCGGTCGGAGGGGCGGAACTCGCCCAGCGCGCCGACCAGCTCCTCGTTCGACGGCCCGGTCCAGGTCCAGCGGATGAGCGGGTTGGTCACCGCATAGTCGGCAACCGCCAGCAGCGTCCGGCGCGCCAGGAAACGCATCGAATTTGCCACTGGTATCGATCCTCGCCCTCGAAGCGCCCCGGACCCAGATAGTTCGGGAGGGTCCGTTTGCCAACTCTTACTATTCAGCGGCGGCGGAACCGCGCAATGAAGAACCCGTCGAGCGTATCGCCCTTTCCCCCGGAATCGCCAAGCGAAATTCCCGGATGGGTGCGGACGTGACCGTCCGCCGTGACAGTCATCTCCAGACCCGGTAACTCTGCGGGTGTCACCGGATCTGCCACCAGGTCGGGTACATTTTCGGCGATCCAGCGCGCCTGAGCCTCACCCTCGTCGGGCTCCAGCGAACAGACGCAATAGACCAGCACACCACCCGGTTCGAGCAGCTCTACCGCATGCGAGATGAACCGCCGCTGAAGCGCCACCCGCCCGGCAATGTCCTTGGCCGACCGGTGCCACACCACTTCCGGATGCCGCCGGAAGGTGCCGGTCGCCGAGCACGGCGCGTCGAGCAGCACGCCATCGAACTTCTGCCTGCCCACGAAGGTGGTGCCGTCCGCCTCGACCACTTCGGCCACATAACTCAGGCGTTTGAGGTTGTCGCGCAGCCGGTCGAGCCGGGCGTGATCGTTGTCGAGCGCCGTGACCTCAAAGCCGGCCTTGACCAACTGCGCCGTCTTGCCGCCCGGCGCCGCACAAAGATCGAGCACCCGGCCACCGGTCTTGGCCGTCAGCAGCCGCGCCGGGATTGCCGCGGCCGCATCCTGCACCCACCAGCGCCCATCGCTGTAGCCGGGCAATTCGCTGACCGGCGCATCGCGATTGTCCACCCGAATGGTATCTGCCGAGATGGGCCGTCCACCGAGCAGTTCAACCAGCACCGGATTGTCGTGCTTGAGGGTAAGGTCAAGCGGTGCGCCCCCGACCAGTGCGGTGGCGAAATCCGGGATCACGTCGCCATAGGCAGCGGTCCAGGTCGATGTCAGCCATTCAGGAAACAGCAAATCGTCGGGCAGCAGCCGGAACGGTTCCGCCTCGGCCTGCGCACGCCTTAATACAGCGTTCATCAATGCGGCAAGATGCTGGCTTTTAGGGTCGCGCTTGACCGCCTCGACGGCGAGGAACAGCGCCGAATGGTCCCCCATATCGGGCAGATAGAAGAGCTGCGCGAGACTGAGCCGGAGTACCGCTTCGAAGCTGCCGCTCTTT
This sequence comes from Pseudomonadota bacterium, assembly GCA_023415605.1. Taxonomy (GTDB): domain Bacteria; phylum Pseudomonadota; class Alphaproteobacteria; order Rhizobiales; family Devosiaceae; genus Devosia_A. Next base: position 6,608 of record JAEZKB010000169.1, on the reverse strand, counting down.
TTCGGCAGTCCCTTCTCCAGTAATAAACCAATGGATTCAGTTAGTTGGCCGTGGCGCCGCAGCGCCGTAGTCACCAGCCGATTGGCCAATGCCCGGTCGCGCCCATCAGGCACGTCACCGGCCGTCAGCGGCGTGAGGTTCTCACCCGCCAGAACGGCCCGAAGCTTGGCCACGGCGGCGAGCCGCAGGCCAAGCCCTTGAACAGTCTTCGATTTTGCCAAGTCGCTGTTTAGCCCCAGGGGCCCCGCTGATTGCTGCTGCCGCCTTCGCTACCCCCAATCGGGGGCACGCGCCAGCCGCTATTGCGCGGCGCAGTCTCTAGCGGCCGCCGCGGTTCGCTGAATCGCGCAGTCCGCCGGCCGGTCCGGTCCACCTGCATGTCCCCTGCCAGCCGCTGCAGCTGCTCGATCCGGTTCTCCACATTCGGGTGCGTGGAGAAGAGGTTATCCATCCGCGCGCCGCTGAGCGGGTTGAAGATGTACATATGCGCCATCGCCGGATTGCGCTCGGCCGCGACGTTGACCGTCCGTTGCGCAAGCTGGGAAATCTTTGCAAGCGCCGAGGCCAGAGCCAGGGGATCGCCGGAGATTTCCGCGCCGTCCTTGTCGGCCTCGTATTCCCGCGTCCGGCTGATCGCCATCTGCACGAGACCGGCGGCCAGCGGCGCCAGGAAGACCATCAGCAACGCGCCTATGCCGCCCAGCGGATTGTCGCGATTGTTGCCGCCGCCAAAGAATAGCCCGAACTGCGCCAGCATCGAGATGGCGCCGGCCATGGTGCCGGTGACCGTCATGGTCAGCGTGTCGCGGCTGCGGATATGCGCCAGCTCATGCGCGATCACACCCGCAACCTCGTTAGGCTGCAGGTAGTTGAGGAGCCCGGTCGACACCGCCACCGCCGCATTGTTGGGGTCGCGGCCGGTCGCGAAGGCGTTGGGCTGCTGCGTGTCGATCAGGTAAATCTTCGGCGTCGGTATGCCGGCCTGCCGAGCCAGCCGTTCGACCATTGCGTAGAGGTCGGGCGCCGAGCGCGGATCGACCTCGTGGGCACCCTGCATCGAGAGCACCATCTTATCCGAATTCCAGAAGGCGAAGAGGTTCGTCACCGCCGCCACGCAGAAGGCGATCAACATGCCGTTGGTGCCGCCGATGAAGTAACCCACCGCCATGAACAGTGCGGTCAGAACCGCGAAGAGGACACCGGTACGCAGGAAGTTGAGCATCGCTTTGATCCCAATCCTCGACTTGAGGAACTTTCGCCTCATAAAATGGTGTAGGCTCACCCTCGAGCCAAGACCAGATGACGAAACTGTAATCCTCTGCCGATGCCCGAAGTTCCTGAGACAGAAGAACCTGCGACACCGCGCCCGCCGCTGACCCCGGCCGCCCGACGCGCTCTTGCCGAAGCCGAAGCCCGCCGCAAAGCCATCGACGAACGCGCCGCCAGCCTGCCAAAGGAAGTCGACGGCCGCGGCGGCCTCGACCCCAACCGCTACGGCGACTGGGAGATCAAAGGCATCACCGCGGACTTCTAGCCAACTGCCCGGACTTGCCGTTCGAGGCGGCTGAGCCTTAGCCGAACAGCCCGATCACCACGCCCTGCACCAGCAGCACACCGAGCATGTAACCGCCGTCGATCAGCGTGCGGCTCCACGGTGCGCCTTCATAGCGGTGGTTCTGGATCATCGACGTGATCACAAAGCCCAGCCACATCAGGGCGCCGGCCTGCAGGCCCGTGACGACCGTCTTGGCGCCGAAGAGCGGCGCGATCACCAGCGACAGCACGATGGCCATCACCAGTTGCACCACGATCGAATAGACGTAGGGCGTGAAATTCTTCGGATCGATCTGGTCGCGCGTCTTGCCGATGGCGGCCAGCCACTGCTTGGACAGAACCATGTACCAGACGGCCCCGAGCGCCCAGCTCGCGACGGTTGCGATGATAACTGCCAGCCAGTTGATGGTCATGACATCCCCCTCCGATGACAACGACGGGGACAGACTAGCGCAGCGCCGCTCGGGCCGGTAGCCGGATTAAAGCCCGCCCATCTTGCAGATGAGCTTCCATTCGGCATCGGTGACTTTGGAGACAGAGAGGCGGGAGAGCTTGACCAGCTCCATATTGGCCAGTTCCGGCGTGGTCTTGATCGTCGCCAGCGTCACCGGCTTGGGGAAGGGTTTGACCGGCAGCACGTCGACGCACTCCCAGACGACCTTGCCGTTGTCGTTCGGCTCGGCGGTGGAATCCGGGTGGGCCAGCGCTACCACCTCGAGGATGCCGACGATCTCCTTGCCGATATTGGAGTGGTAGAAAAAGGCCTGATCGCCCAGCTTCATAGCCTTCATGTTGTTGCGCGCCGTATAGTTGCGCACGCCATGCCACTCTTCGGGGACACCGCGACCGACCACGTCATCCCAGGAATTCACGTCGGGCTCGGACTTCATCAGCCAGTACGCCATGGCGCGACCCTTACTTGTTGGTGCGGTTGATGCCGATCTTGTAGGGGCGGATCTCGATGCTGGCAAAGACACCGCGCGCGACGAAAGGATCCTTGGCGTAAAGCGCCTCGGCATCGGCTTGGCTATCGGCTTCGATCACCATGAAGCTACCGTTCATGTCGCCTTTGTCGTCGAGAAACGGGCCGGCCAGCACCAGCTTGTCGCCCAGGGAATCGAGATGGGCCAGATGGTCCGGGCGATGCTCCATCCGGTGCGCCAGGCCATTGGGCTTGTCGTAACCGATGAGGGCGTAAAGCACTGTTATTCCTCCCGTTTGAGCGGTCGGGACATGAGCCCCGCAACGATTTCCGAAATCGAGTAATCGCCCGCGAGGAGGAGGTCTACCGCATCGACGAGCGGCGCGTCGATAGTCAGTTTGGCGGCCAGCGCCTTGGCCACGGGCGTGGTAGCAACGCCCTCAGCGAGCGCTGCGCCGGGCGGGGTGCCGGCCCCCAGCGCCATGCCATAGCGATAGTTACGCGATTCCTGGGATGTGCAGGAGAGGGTGAGATCGCCCAGCCCCGCAAGGCCGGTCAATGTACCGGCCGACCCGCCCAGCGCTACGACATAGCGGCTCAGTTCGGCATAGGCGCGGGCGATGAGCGCCGCACGAGCAGAGGCGCCGAGGCCGGCCCCGTCGACCGCCCCGCAGGCCAGCGCGTAGACGTTCTTGAGCGCCCCGGCGACCTCGACGCCGAGAATGTCGCCGGCCGCATAAGGCCGGAACGTCGGGCCGGCGATGGCCGCCGCAATTGCATCGGTGGCATCGAGATCATCCCCCGCGAGGGTGACGGCCGTCGGCCGGCCAGCGGCGACATCCGCCGCAAAGCTCGGCCCGGACAATATGTAGGGGACCGCATCGGGCACGATCTCGGCCAGAATTTCGCTCTGCCGCTTCAGCGTCCCCGCCTCCAGCCCCTTGGCGGAAAGGATCACCGGCTTGCCGGCGAGAAGGTCTCTTACCAGCGTCAGCGCCGCCCGGCTCTGCTGCGCCGGAACCGCCAGAATGACCAGATCGGCGTCCGGCAGCGCCGCCGAGGCCGCGATCCGCTCGGATAGCGGCAGATCGCCCAGATGCTTGAGATTGCGGTGTCGGTTGTTGACATCCTCGATCACAGCGGGATCGCGCCCGACCAGCGTCACCGAGCGGCCTGCATTCGCTGCGGCCTGCGCCAGCGCTGTACCCCAGGCGCCAGCTCCGATGACGGCGACCGTCTCAACCGGCATGGGCGAGCCCCATATCGGCCGAGTCCAGAGGCCAGCGCGCCTTGGCGGAAAAATCCAGCGGATCGGTCGCGCCGAGTGCCAGTCGCTCGGCCCCGGCCCACGCGACCATCGCGCCATTGTCGGTGCAAAGCTTCGGCGGCGGGATCACCAGCGTGGCGCCTGCAGCGTCCGCGGCCTCCCGCAATGCGGCTCCGATCGCTCTATTGGCAGCAACGCCCCCGGCGACCACCAGCGTCGCGCCGGAGCCGAACCGCTCCAGCGCCTGCCCGGCCCGAACCCGCACGATCTCCGCCACCGCGGCCTGGAAGCTGGCGCAGATGTCGGCTACGTCCTGCTCGGAAAGAGGTGCAATCTCCTCAGCGGCGAGCCGCACGGCGGTCTTCAGCCCGGAAAACGAAAAGTCGAGCGTCTTTTCCCTGAGCAATGGCCGCGGAAAGCGAAAGCGCTGCGGGTCGCCGCTCAATGCCAGCCGCTCCACATGCGGCCCGCCCGGATTGCCGAGCCCGAGCAATTTGGCGACCTTGTCGAAAGCCTCGCCCAGTGCATCGTCGATGGTCGTGCCCCAGCGCTCATAATCGCCAACGCCACGGACCAGCACGAACTGGCTGTGCCCGCCCGAAACCAGTAGCATCAGATAGGGGAACTGCACGCCATCGGTGAGCCGCGCCGTCAGCGCATGGCCCTCGAGATGGTTGACTGCGATCAGCGGCTTCCCGAGTGACGCGGCCAGCGCCTTGCCGGTGGTCAGTCCCACCAGCACCCCGCCGATCAGCCCCGGTCCGGCCGTTGCCGCGACCGCGTCGATATCGCTCAGCGCAACGCCGGCTTCTGCCGCGGCCTTGGCGATGATGCCGTCGAGATAGGTGACGTGGCTGCGCGCCGCCAACTCGGGGACGACGCCACCATAAGGCGCATGCTCTTCGAGCTGGCTGCGCACCACGTTCGATAGGATCGTGGCTTCGCCGGTAGCGCTGCGTTCGACCACCGCGGCGGCGGTTTCGTCGCAGCTGGTCTCGATGCCCAATACCTTCATCTGCCTTGCCCGGCTCCCGATCGTGGTCTAAGCCCTGCGCGTCGCCGCCTTTGAGCTATAGAGGACGAGACGAGATTGCAATCTGCCGCCCCCTTCCTTCGCATCGGTACACGTGGTTCGCCGCTCGCTTTGGCGCAAGCCAACCTGGTGGCGCGTCTGCTCTCGGAGCGCCACGGTGTCGCCGTCGAGGACATCGCCATCAGGGTGATCACCACCACTGGCGATCGTCTGACCGATCGGCCGCTGAGCGAGGCGGGCGGCAAGGGCCTTTTCTCCAAGGAGATCGAGGCAGCCATCCTCGCCGGTGAGGTCGATCTCGGCGTGCATTCGTCCAAGGACATGGCAACGGTGTTGCCTGACGGTTTGGTGCTTTCGACCTTCCTGCAGCGCGAGGACGTACGCGACGCCTTCGTGTCGCACAAGTATGCAAGCCTCGCCGAAATGCCGGCCGGCGCAAAGCTCGGCACCTCCTCGATCCGCCGCGCCGCCCAGATGCTCCGCGAGCGGCCCGACCTCGAAGTCGTGCCCTTCCGCGGCAATGTCGAGACCCGCCTGGGCAAGCTCGAACAGGGCATTGCTGACGCCACGCTGCTCGCTGCCGCCGGGCTCAACCGGCTGGGCAAGTCGAGCCACGTGCGCAGCTATCTCGATCCGCGCCGCTTCTTGCCGGCCCCGGCGCAAGGCGCTATCGGCCTCGAACACCGCAGCAACGACGCCCGCACCGCTGCCCTCGTCGCCCCGCTCGATCACGCTCCGACCTCGACGGCCATCGCCGCAGAGCGCGCCCTGCTCGCCGAACTCGACGGATCCTGTCGAACGCCCATCGGCGCATTTACCGAATTGAATGAAACGTCATGCACGGTGCACGGCGAGATCCTCTCCCCGGACGGGGCCGAGGCCTTTACCGCGAGCCTCACCGGAACGCCGAGCGAGGCTCGTGCATTGGGCAGCGAGTTGGGGAAGAAACTGACGGGCCTCGCCGGGCCGGACTTTTTGAAACGCTTGCAGGGATGAACCGGTTTGGTGCGTATGCTGGTCACGCGGCCCGATCCTGACGCCGGCGACACCGCCGCGCGGCTGGCTGCGCTCGACATCGAAGCGGCGCTCTGCCCCCTCCTCAGCCACCAAACCCTCCCCACGAGCCTCCCCGACCCGGCCGGCTTTGCCGCCATCGCGTTGACCAGCGCGAACGCCCTGCGTGCCCTCGATGAACGTGGCGTGCTCGACGCCTTCAAAACACTCCCCGCCTATACTGTCGGCGACCGCACCGCTGCCGCCGCCGAGGAGATGGGATTTGGTTTCGTGCAGAGTGCGGGCGGTGCGCTGGGCGATCTCGTCGAGCTCCTTGCCCATGCGGGCATCAAGGGGCCGATTTTCTATCCCGCCGCGCGCGACCACGCGGGTGATCTCGCCAAGTCGCTGGCGCCCTTCGGCCTGATGGTGATCACCACCCAGGTCTACGCCATGAATGCCGCCACCGAACTGCCGCCACAGATCCTCGGCGAACTTGAGGATGGCAGCATCGATGCAGTGCTGTTCTATTCACGCCGCACGGCGGAAACCTTCGCTCGACTCTGCGAGGGTAAGCTCAGCCGGTTGTCGCGGCTCGAACTGGGTATGCTCTGCATCTCCGAGGCCGTTGCCGAACCGCTGATCGATGCCCATTTCGTGCGGGTGGGGTTGGCAGACCATCCAAGTGAAGAGGCGATGATGGCGCTTGCTCTGTCTTTTGCCCGCGATCAAAACGCGTCATGATATCCAAAATCGAGGTAACGCCGCATGGCTGAGCGCAAATCGGGGCCAGTGAAGCCGCCGGTCATCGATCTCAAGGCCCGCGACGCATCGCAGCC
>JAEZKB010000165.1 GCA_023415605.1 Pseudomonadota bacterium | reverse complement strand
CGTCGAGAAGGTCAACACCCCGATCCTGATCGTCCACAACGAGCAGGACTTGCGCTGTCCGCTGGAGCAGGCCGAGCAGTGGTTCGCTTCGCTGCGGCGCCTGGGGAAGACGGCAGAATTCGTCCGGTTCCCGGAGGAGAGCCACGATCTTTCTCGGGCCGGGCGGCCGGACCGGCGCTTGCTGCGGCTGGAACGGATCATGGCGTGGTTCGCACGGTACTTGAGCTAGAGATGGTCCCCTCCCCCGATCCCCGCTTCCCTACCCTTCCCACACAACCAGCATCCCTATCGGTCCATGTCCACCACCAACCAGCCCGCCTCACCTGCTCATGTTGACCCGGCGGGGCCTGCGATGCTGGCGGCGCCTCAGGCATGAGATGTGACCCACAGCACCAGGGCGCATCCAGGGAGACACCATCCATGTGGCACCACCGAGCGGCCGGACGCCCGCGCGTCTTCGGACATCGCGGCGCGATGGGCTACGCACCCGAGAACACGTTCGCCGCGTTCGAGCGGGCCGTCGAAATCGGCGTGGACGCCATCGAGCTCGACGTCCACCTGACTGCCGACGGTGAGGTCGTGGTCATCCACGATCATGACCTTTCGCGGACTACCGACGGCGAGGGCATCGTCGGCGAGAAGTCGCTGGCCGAGCTCAAGTCATTGGATGCTGGCAAGCCGTTCGGGGACGAGTTTGCCGGCCAGCGCATCCCGACCCTTGGCGAGGTGCTGGCGTGGGCGCGGGGCCGCTGCGTCCTGGACATCGAGATCAAGGGCGGGCCGTGGCCGTACCCGGGGCTCGAAGCGAAGGTGGTGGCGCTGATCCGCGAGCACGAGATGACCGATCAGACCATCGTGATCTCGTTCGAGCATCAGACCGTAGCCACGGTCAGGGCGTTGGCTCCGGAGATCGCCGTCGGGACGCTCTGGAGCGCCCGGCCAATCGATCCGGTCTCGATCGCGCGGGCGGCGGGTGCCAATGCGATCTTGCCGATGTGGCCGTACTGCGATGCCGAGACGGTGGCGCGGGCCCACGAGGCCGGCCTGTCGGTCCACCCGTGGGCGACGTCCGAGCCGCGCATCATTCGGCGGCTGATGGAGCTTGGCGTGGACTCGATATGCAGCAATCACCCCGACGTCGTTGTCGGGGTGCTGCGCCAACACAGCGGCGGCTAAGCGGTGCCGCTGCTTCAGAGGAGTGGGGAGCGTCGGGCGAGCTAGACGATCGCCCAGCGGGTGGGCAGGTACGCGGACGCCCGACAGCGGCGCTTGACGGACTGCCAGCACGAGCGGCAGAGGTAGCCGAGCCCGTCCGGTGAGGGGAGCGGCACGCGCTCCTCATGCCCGGTCCCGATGAAGATCTCACACTCACGGCACTTTACGGTGGAGTGGAACAAACTCACCATCTGCGGGTGATTGCGGATTAGACGCTCAGCCATATCAGGCGTTCCCTCCGACGAATCCCTGAAGCAGGGCGATGGCGCAGGCCAACCCGAGCACGATCACGGCCAGATCGAGCACCGCCCACCTCCAGTCACCGCAGTCGGCGCCATTCTCGCGCGGTCAAGTTCTGTCGACAACCGGCTGTCAGTCACAGTCACATCACAAGGTCGGCTGCCGTCCGCTGACGACGAACAACTGTGCGACTGCGACGAGAAATCCGATAGCGAGCAGGACGAACCCGAGCTCAATCATGCGCCGACGACTCCTCACACTTGGCTACGCGCCACCCGGCGACGTGCCAAAATCGTACGGCTCGCGGCGTCACAGCGCCGTCACGCCGGGGGCATGAAAGCTCTCGGAGGAATAACAGCCCGGAATCCCATTTCGGCCGGCGTGCCTCGCACCTGCCCGCATCGTCGAGCCAACGACGTCCCAAACGCCCCACAATGGGCCTGAACATTCGCCCAGGGCCGGGCGGCACGCGCCTATAATCCGATCCGTGGCAGACACGAGCGGACGCGCGCTCTACCTCGTCTGGCGGCCCCGTCGTTTCGACGACGTCGTGGGTCAGCCTCACGTCGTTCGGACCATTCGCAACGCGGTCCGGAACGGCACCATCGCCCACGCCTACCTCTTCTCGGGGCCGCGCGGGACCGGTAAGACCACCATGGCCCGGCTGCTGTTCAAGGCGGTCAACTGCCTCCAGCCGATCGACGGCGGCCCGTGCGAACAGTGCACCATCTGCACCTCGGCGAACGAGGGCCGGGCGCTCGACCTGATCGAGATGGATGCCGCGTCTAATCGCGGCATCGACGACGTCCGCGAGCTCCGGGACAAGATCAACTACGCCCCGGCCGAGGCGCGCTACCGGGTCTACATCCTGGACGAGGCTCACCAGTTGACGCAGGCGGCCTGGGATGCCCTCCTCAAGACGCTGGAGGAGCCGCCGCCCCACGCGATCCTGGTGTTGGCCACCACCGAGTCTCACAAGGTGCCGGCAACCGTCATCTCGCGGTGCCAGCGGTTCGACTTCCACCGCCACACGGCCGCCAATATCCGTGACCGGCTGGCGATCATTGCCGAGGATGAGGGCATCCAGGTGGAGGGCGCGGTCCTCTCCTGGCTGGCGCGTGCGGCTCGCGGCGGCATGCGTGACGCGATCAGCTTGCTGGATCAGCTTCGGAC
>JAEZKB010000161.1 GCA_023415605.1 Pseudomonadota bacterium | reverse complement strand
CTCGTATGCGGCTTCGGGCGGGGTGATCTTGTCGGCGTCGCCGACGATGACGGCAGTGGGAACGCCGATGGCCGCGAGCGTCGGACGGTAATCCTGCCGGCCGATGATCGCCTCCTGGTGGCGGATATAGGTGTCGGGGCCGACGGCGAGGGACATGGCCTTGCTCAGTGAGCGCAGGTCCGCGCGACCCATGTGATCGGGATGCACGGCATCGTCGAAGGCGCCGTCGAGCGTTTTCGGAAAGCCGCCATTCCGGACAATGGCGATGCGGTCGCGCCGCTTGGCGGTGGCCTCCGGGCTGTCCGGCCGGGCGGTGGTGTCGAGCAAGCAGAGCTTTATTACCCGCTCGGGGGCCCGTCGCATGATTTCGAAGGCGAGGTAGCCGCCCATCGAAAAGCCCAGTAGGGCGAAGCGTGCCGGCGCGTCACGGAGGATAGCGGCCGCGATGCCGGCGATTCCCTCGCCCTCGGTGTGATTGGCGACGGTCACCGGGCCGAGCGGCCAGAGCGCCGGCACGATGTGACGGAAAACGTCGGGCGTCGAGTTGAGGCCGGGGATCAGAAGGAAAGGCATGTTGGGCACCGGCGCTTGCTCGCAGAAAGGATGGTTTGACAGGGGGTTGGCTAGCGGCTGAAGTTACCGTCCGGAACGCGAGAAGCAAGCCGGGCCAAGGGGGAAGGGACGCATGGGCACTTTTCGATCGCGCGATGGACTGAACCTCACCTGGCACGAACTGGGCGCGGGCACGGCCGAGCCGCCGATCATCTTCCAGCACGGCTTTACCTCATCGACGCATTTCGAGTGGGTCCTGTGCGGGCTGGCCGATGCAGTCGCTGCGCTGGGTCGGCGAACGGTCGGTCTCGATGCCCGGGGCCATGGCGCCTCCGACAAGCCACATGACAGGCGCTACTATGGCGAGGACCACATGGCGCGCGACGTGATGGCGCTCGCCGATCATCTCGGCTTTTCGCAGTACGACCTCGTAGGCTATTCGATGGGCGGCGCCATTGCCGCCGTCACGGCGTCGCTCGATCCCAGGATTCGGCGGGTCGTCATCTCCGGCGTCGGCGAGGCCATCGTCCGCAGTGGCGGCGTCGATCGACGGGTGCTCAACACCACGGAACTTGCCGCCGGACTTCGTGCCGACAGCGACGAAGGGCTGGGCGACATGGTCAAGGCGTTCCGCAGGGGCGCCATCGAGCGCCAGAATGATCTGCTGGCGCTCGCGGCCCATTGTGACGCCATAGCCGATCGGAAGATCGATTTCGGCGCCATTCGCGCCGAAACGCTGGTCATGGCCGGCGACACCGACCCGCTGGCTCCACATCCTGAGGTGATCGCCGATGCCATCGCTGGCGCCCGCCTACAGATGGTGCCCGGCGACCATCATTTCTCGCGCCGCTCGCCGGAATATCGGGAAGCCTTGGTCGACTTCCTGCGTTGAGCAGGATCATCCAGCCCGAAAGAGGATCCATCCATGCGCTTCATCATCTACGGCGTCGGCGCCATCGGCGGCACCATCGCGGCAGCCTTGTCGCTGGCCGGACGCGAGGTCGTGGGCATTGCGCGCGGCAAGATGCTCGAGGCGATACAAGCCAATGGCCTGCTGTTCCGCACCCCCGAAGGCGAGCATCGGGTGAAATTTCCCTGTCATGGCGGTCCGGACGAAATCGACTTCCGTCCCGACGACATAGTGGTCCTCACCATGAAGGGGCAGGATACGCACGAGGCGCTGCTGGCGCTCCGTGCCGCCGGCGGTACCACGCAGGCGGTGGTCTGCGGCCAGAACGGCGTCGCCAACGAGCGCGAGGCATTGCGCTACTTTCCCAATGTCTACGGCATGACCGTGATGCTGCCGGGCGATTACACCAAGCCGGGCGAGGTCAACTGCTTTGGCGGCCCGAAATACGGCATGTTCGATCTTGGGCGCTATCCGTCCGGCAGCGATGCTGTGGCGGAGGCGATTTCCGGTCATCTGCAAGCCGCGAACTTCGCTGTCTTCGTCCAGGAGGAGGTCATGCGCTCCAAGCACGGCAAGCTGCTCGAAAATCTCGGCAACGTGCTCGACGCGGCACTCGGGCATGGCAGCGATTTCCAGGATATCGCCGACCGCGCGCGCGACGAGGGCAGGGTGGTCTACAGGGCCGCCGGCATCGCCTGGACGGAAATCGACCGCAATGAGTCGCGCCGCAAGGGTGTCTTCGAACTCCGCGACGTGCCGGGCGCTTCGCGCACCGGCAGCTCCTCGGCGCAAAGCTTGAAGCGGGGAGTTGGCAGCATCGAGACCGACTATCTCAACGGCGAGATCGTGCTGCTGGGCCGCCTCAACAGCGTGCCGACGCCGGTTAATGCGGCGCTGGTGGCATTGGGCCGGCGACTCGTGGCCGAACGGCTCGAGCCGGGGAGTGTCACGCGCGCCGAAGTCGAGCGCATGCTGGGTCCGGGTTGACGCCTTGCACCAGCGGTCGTGAAGCGCTATATAGCCAGACAACATCTCTGGCATTTTGCAGAGTGGGAGCCTCCCGGCCCCGCTCTTTTTTATTACCTGAAGGACTAGTCGAACCTTATGGCTTTCGACCTCGCCGAACGGCGATACATCAAGGAGACCGGCCTCGAGGCGCGCATTGCGCGCATCGTCGAACCGGTGGCAATCGATCTGGGCTATAGCCTCGTCCGCGTGAAGGTCACGCAGGAAAACGGCATGACCCTGCAGATCATGGCCGAGGACGCCAATGGGCGCTTCACTATCACCGACTGCGAGCGGCTGAGCAAAGACCTGTCGCCGGTGCTCGACGTCGAGGATCCGATCGACCGCGAGTATCATCTCGAAGTCAGCTCTCCCGGCATCGACCGGCCACTGGTGCGGGCCCGCGACTTCCGCACTTACATCGGCCACGAAGTGAAGATTGAATTGAGCGACTTGCTTGACGGGCGCAAGCGCTTCCGCGGCTTCATCGAGGCGGTGGACGATGAAGCGGTGACCATCAAGCTGCCCGACGCCCCCAAGGGCGAAGACCCCAACCATCGGCTGCCGCTCACCATGCTGGCGGAGGCCAAGCTGGTAATGACCGACGCGCTCATGAACATGGCGCAGGTCGACCAGGAAGAACATCCGATCGACGACGATGAAGACATCGAGACCGTCGAGCTGCCCGATACCGACAGTGACTCTGCCGACTCTGAAGAGGAGACCACCTAAATGGCCGTGAGCGCGAACCGACTGGAACTGCTCCAGATCGCTGATGCCGTTGCCCGCGAAAAGTCGATCGATCGCATGATCGTCATCGAGTCCATGCAGGACGCGATCGAGAAGGCGGCCAAGACCCGCTATGGCGCCGAGACCAATGTCCGCGCCGAGATCAACCCCAAGACCGGCGAGCTGCGCCTGTGGCGCCTGCTCGAAGTCGTGGAGAATGTCGAGGAATACGGCCGGCAGATCTCGCTGAAGGACGCCAAGGCCCGCAACGAAGCGGCCAAGCTTGGCGACTTCGTCACCGAGCCGCTGCCGCCGATCGAGTTCGGCCGCATCGCCGCCCAGTCGGCCAAGCAGGTGATCGTGCAGAAGGTGCGCGATGCCGAGCGCGACCGCATGTATGACGAGTACATCAATCGCATCGGCGAGATCGTCAACGGAACGGTCAAGCGCGTCGAATACGGCAATGTCATCGTCGATCTCGGCCGTGGCGAAGCCATTATCCGCCGCGACGAGCTGATCCCACGCGAAATGTACCGCTATGGCGACCGCGTCCGCGCCTACATCTACGATGTGCGCCGCGAGCAGCGCGGCCCGCAGATATTCCTGAGCCGCACCCATCCGCAGTTCATGGCCAAGCTCTTCACCCAGGAAGTGCCGGAAATCTACGATGGCATCATCACCATCCGCTCGATTGCCCGTGATCCGGGCAGCCGCGCCAAGATCGCGGTGACGTCGAACGACTCTTCGAGCGATCCGGTCGGCGCCTGCGTCTGTATGCGCGGCAGCCGCGTGCAGGCCGTGGTCGGCGAACTGCAGGGCGAAAAGATCGACATCATCCCCTGGACCGA
>JAEZKB010000141.1 GCA_023415605.1 Pseudomonadota bacterium | reverse complement strand
CGATCGAGCCGATGAGGTGACCTTCGAGGCTGACTTCGCCGCGGTCGTTAACTTCAGGCGATACCATATGCTTGTCTCTCAAGTGACGCATCAGAGCGCTGGTGCGACGGTCCACGAAGCGCTGGGTGAGACGCTCGTGCAAAGCGTCGCTCAGGCGGTCTTCGATGTCCCGGGTCTTTTCGCGCCAATGCGTCGGGTCTTCAAGCCAATTCCTGCGGTTGGCGACAAAGGTCCATGTGCGGATCTGGCGTATCCGATTGGAAAGGGTGTCGATGTCGCCTGAAACATTGTCGCAGAAGCGTACCTGCTCGGCAATCCAGTCCTCGTTGACCCGCGTGCGTCTGACCAGGTCCGTATAGATCCGCGTGATGATTTCGCCGTGCTGCGCCGGCGAGATATTGCGATAGTCCGGGATGCCGCAGCACTGCCAGAGCAGTTCGACCCGCTTCTGGTTCGTCGCCAGTCCCGCCGCCTCGTTACGGCTCAGAAACTCCAGCGCCTGCTGGTCGGTGGCGATCGGCACCCGCGTGAGCTGTTTGCGTTCGGGTACCTTCTCGAGGCTGCGGCTCAGTCCATCGAGCGACGAGAAATCGAGCTCCGCGTTGCGCCATTGCAGCACTTTGACGGGCTCGAAATCGTGCGTTTCGAGCTGCACCACCAGCTCTTCGTCGAACTCGGCAGCGTTGCCGGTGACGCCAAACGTACCGTTGTGCATGTGTCGGCCGGCGCGGCCGGCGATCTGACCGAACTCGGCCGGCGTGAGCGGTCGGGTCTGGTGGCCGTCGAACTTGCGGTCATCGGCGAAGGCGACATGCTTGACGTCGAGGTTGAGGCCCATGCCGATGGCGTCGGTGGCGACGAGGAAGTCGACATCGCCATTCTGGTACATGTCGACCTGCGCATTGCGGGTGCGGGGCGAGAGGGCGCCCATCACCACCGCCGCCCCGCCGCGCTCGCGGCGGATCAGTTCGGCGATGGCATAGACCTGGTTGGCCGAGAAGGCGACGATGGCCGAACGCTGCGGCTGCCGCGAGATTTTCTTGGAGCCGGCATAGAGCAGTTCGGAAAAACGAGGCCGGTGGATGATCTCGGCATCTGGCAGCAGGGCGCGGATCACCGGCGCCATAGTCGCCGAGCCGAGCAGCAGCGTTTCCTGCAGCCCTCGGGCATGAAGGATGCGGTTGGTGAAGACGTGGCCGCGATCGAAATCGGTTGCCACCTGGATCTCGTCCACCGCGAGGCAGTCGACCGGCATGTCGAGCGGCATAGCCTCGACCGTGCAGACCCAGTAGCGCGGCCTGTCGGGCACGATGCGCTCCTCGCCGGTCACCAGCGCCACGTGCTGGGCGCCGATGCGGTCGACGATCTTATGATAGACCTCGCGCGCCAGGAGCCGCAGCGGCAAGCCGATCATGCCGCTTCGGTGCGCCAGCATGCGCTCAATGGCGAAGAAGGTCTTGCCGGTATTGGTCGGGCCGAGGATCGCCTTGAGCGAGCCGGAATTGCCTGCGTTCATCTAGCGCTATTTAGGGAGGAAATGGGCGCGTTGCGAGTGTTTCAAAAAGGGACAGCTTTCCCGGTGTTCCGGCGCCTCGTTTAACGTTTAGCACGAAGCGCGAACAAATGGAGACAGAATCGGCGGCGACTCGGAAATCTGCCTTTGTTCACCACAGCATATGGTGTGTCGCTCGGTGATTCTGCCGCTAGGAAGCGGAAGTTGCGGGGCGACATAGCGAAAATGCCCAGATCGCCGTTCAGCTTCGTTGCGAAAGTCATAATTTCGAGGGTCTTCGCTCTCGAATCGGCGATTCGTGAAGCGATCGTAAACGGTTCTATTGCAAACATTTTTCGACGGTTCATGGCTGCGCCGCCGTCGGCCCGGCCTTTGCCGGGGTGCTGTTGGGAATAAAGCCGTTGACCGTCCCATCCCGGCACGTCGAAAATCTTCACGTCCCGTTAACCATAATTATTGCGGGGCGCGAAAAGCCCGATGGGAAAGGCCTTCCGCGACCCGGCGTCCGAACCCGCTTGGAGTTCTGGAGGCGCTGTCCTCGGGGTCTGTTGCCCGACGAGGAGGGGTCGCGAATCGATTGGCTGATGCGAGATGTAGCGGCGCGGCGTTGAACCGTCCGTGAGGCTACCGTTTAGGTGGGGTTCATCGGTAGGAACCCCTCCCCGCAAGCGGGAGAGGAACGCCGACCGAGAGTCAGGCGCGCAACAGAGGGCCGCCGACGGAGCGGCTGGCGCGAGGCGACAAAAGGGGAGATTGGTGTGGACGGAGGGTGGCGGACGGTGAACTCCACCGAGAGCCGCGTCCTGGCGCCCACGACAGATAGGCTGCGCCCATAGAGTTAACGGGAGGTTAACGCCCTATTCCTGCAGCCGCGTCAGCACCATGGATAGATCGCCCATGCTGGTCGTCAGCAGCACGCGATAGGGAATGAAAGTGCCGGGCGTCTTGAGCGGCGCATACCAGATGAGGATGCGGTCGCTCTCCTTGAGGTAGTTGGTCACTTCCGATGTGGTGAAGTGCCCCGAAATCGGCGTGTACCGGATATTGCAGAGGATAACCGGGCCCTGGTAGCCGGTCTTCTTGCTGGTCGCCTCGTCTTCCTTGGTGAAGCGGAACGCCAGATTGAAGCGCTCGAGCCCGGTGAAGATCTGCATCTTGCGGTTGCAGAGATTGCGGTCGAGCCCGCCACCCTTGAGCACAAAGGCGGCGATCATGTCATTGACGCCGGTGAGGTGCTTCCGCTCGATCGCCACGCGGTCGATGTTGTTGATGAGCGGCGGGTTGACCACGAAGCTCTGGACGTTCCGTCCTGCATAGGTCACCGCCACGGTGAAATCCTCGCCGCCACTCGTGGTGAGCAGGTCGAACCGCTCCGATGTCAGTGCATTGCCGGAGGAGCTGCCCTCCGAGTTGATCTTTCCGCTGCCGCTGGCCACGAGGCTCGCCAGCCCGGTAATCCGCGCATTGGCATCGAGCTGATAGTGCTTGCCGTCATCGCGCAGACCGATGGTAACGGTGGCAATGTTAGTGTTGCCCAGCGACACCGCGTAGTCGGCGATCGCTTCGGCGGCTTGGGCCGGAACCGTCAGGGCGCTCACGACAACGAGCAGGGCGCTGGCGAGCGTCGGCAATCTTGGGAACAACGGCAACCTCGGCGGCAGCGCACGCGGCGGATCGAATCGAACTAGGCACGAAAATGCCTGTTGCCGTCTGGAGTGGCAAGGTTCTCGCAAATTCTCGCCACCCAAGCGCAACGTCGCGCCAGCCATGCGCATTCTAGGGTAGACATATCCAGCAATGCATGGAACCTTTTCGGAAGCGTCTTGTTGTCGATCCGTATTTGGGGGCATTCCGTTGCACAGGATCATCGCAGGCGCGATCGCCATCGCTATTTTGCTCGGCTTCTCGGCGCCGGTTTCAGCCCAATCGAGCTATCGCTATCCGGAAAAGACCGTTCTCTCTGAGTATGACGAGGCGGTGTTCTTTTTCGGTGGGCAATTCCACAAGAACTGGTTCGTCGACTCGCTGTCGCCTTGGGCGGTGACCTGGGACGACACCACCCTCGTGGCCGCCGGCTATCAGAAGACTTGGCTCGACTGGAAGGATCTCCGCATTGGTGGGGAAGTCGGCGTCGCCGGGCGGCTTGGCTCATCGGCTGCTTCCGCTGAGCTTTGGGCTGCAATCTGGGCCCGTTACGACGGCTTCGTGGCCGGCAATTTCCGCTTCACGCCACTGTTTTCGATCGGCATCTCCTATGCCACCGGCTCGCAGGGCTATGAACAGCAGCGGATGAACGAGTGGGGCCGCAACCAGCCGATCCTCGTCTATCTCGGGCCGGAGTTCGCCTTCTCGCTGGTCGATCAGCCGCAGTGGGAAGTGTTCACCCGCTTCCATCACCGCTCCGGTGCCTATGGGCTGATCGCTGATCTCGACGCCTCGAACGCAGTCACGGCTGGCGTCCGCTACAAGTTCTAGCGTCCGGTCAGCGGCGAAACCCCGGATAACTTGACGGGGCGAGGGTGTTTCTCTATGGAGACGCCCACAATCAAGAACAGACTCCAGCCCGTTGCGCGGGATGTCCCGCGCCCAGGGCCTTTTTTGACAGGACAAACTTCGATGGCACGCCGCTGTGAACTGACCGGTAAGGGCGTTATAACCGGTAATACCGTGAGCCACGCGCTCAACCGCACCCGCCGCCGGTTCCTCCCGAACCTGCTCAACGTGTCGCTGATCTCGGATGCGCTCGGCAAGACCGTGAAGCTCCGGATTTCAGCCAACGCGCTGCGCACCGTCGAGCACCGGGGCGGTCTCGATGCGTTCCTGGTCAAGTCCAAGGACGAAGAGCTGAGCCCGCGCGCGCTGCTGCTCAAGAAGGAAGTCCGCGCCGCTCTGCAGCCGGCCGCCTAAACTTCCCACGACAGGAATTTCGAACCGCGCGGTACCCCAGGGTGCCGCGCGGTTTGCTTTTGATGTAGACTACACATGCCGCGCCGGTCTGATGCCGGAGTGCGGCGACAGATAAAGGTGCGTCATGTTCGCTCGCTTTTCCGGCCCGAGGTTTGCTCTCGCGGTCCTCGCCATGGTTGTTACCGTGGCGGCTTCCAACTTTCTCGTGCAGTTTCCGGTGCAGGCCCAGCTCGGCCCGGTCAGTCTCGCCGATCTCCTCACCTGGGGAGCGTTCACCTATCCGGTGGCCTTCCTCGTCACCGATCTCACCAACCGGCATTTCGGCCCAACTGGCGCGCGGCTGGTGGTGATCTGCGGCTTTGCCGTTGCCGTGGTGCTCTCGGTCTGGCTTGCCACCCCGCGCATCGCCATCGCCTCAGGCACGGCGTTCCTCGTGGCGCAGTTTCTCGATATCTCGATCTTCAACCGGCTGCGCCGCGGGCGGTGGTGGCATGCGCCGCTGTTCTCGTCGCTGGTGAGCTCGGCGCTCGATACGGTCATTTTCTTTTCGCTCGCCATGGCACCGAGCTTCGCCTGGCTGGACACCATGCTGGGCCGCGAGGACGGCTCGCTGGCCTTCCCGGCGCCGTTCCTCGGCGTCGGTCCGGAGGTCGAACTCTGGGTTTCGCTGGCGGCCGGCGACTTCCTGGTAAAACTCCTCCTCGCCGCCCTCTGCCTCGCGCCCTATGGCGCCCTGCGCCAGTTTCTCACCGAGCGCACGGCGCAGACGGCCTGACGACTATTCTGGGAGCGAGAACTCCAGCAGCAGGTTTCGCTCCCAGTCGTTGAAGTTGTTGTCCGAGACCAGGGTAATGCGGGTCTGGCCGTCCGGGCCGGTATGGACGGCAACGGCTTCCATATTGTCGATGTCGCCGCCGGACGATTGCAGCAGCAGCTCGCCCTGCATGTGTGCCCCCGGTCGTACGTCGGCGGCAGGGATGCGCTTCAACCGCATCTGGAAAGTGACGAGGGCGATGCCACGTTCGAGTACCAAGAGGTCGCCGTTGGGCAGGAAGGCGCAGTCGGTCGGGTTGGTGCCGTCAGAGGAAATATAGCTCAGCGGTCCCTTGTCGTTCTGGCCCAGCAGGTATGCGGCGTGCTGTCCGTCGCCATCGATGACGCCCTCGGTCAGCAGCAAGGTCGAGCCGGCGATCGGCGAGGCGGGCGGAGCGATGCAGACGGCTTCGAGCGTCGCATTGGTGCGAGTGTCGGTCAGCCAGGCAGGGATGTTGACCTCGCGCGCCGGCCCGGACGGCACAGAATCGACAAGCTGGAAATCGGCCACGCGAGTCAGGTTCTCGAAGCCGACGCGCACGGCTGAAGGCTGGTCGTCGCGCACGATCACCGCCAGCGCCTCGGCATCGCGGGCATACTGGCGCGGCAGTTCGGCGCCCTTGGAATTCTGCATCGGCTCGATGCGGACGCCGACCAGGCTCAGCGGCCGGTTCTGGTCGTCATAGATCAGCTGGCCGGAGACGAAGTTGCCGCGGTCCGAAACCATCACCAGCCGGTGGTCGGGACCGGTGAAGCCGAGGCCGGAAAGGCCGCCGAACGTATCGGTGGGGCTCTGCATCTCGAGCCCGCCGCGCCAGACGAGGCCCTGCACCGGTTCGCCCACGGCAGCGGTCATGAAGGTCGTCATCTGCACGGCAGTGACCGTCGGCTGGCCGTCTTCGGTGTTCTGGGCATGCACGCCCAGGCTGGCTGCCACGAGCATTGCCGCACCCAAGCCCGTCACCAGCAATCCTGCCGCCAGTAAGCGCGGGAGCGGTGCCGGTTGGGTCATCCGAACCGGCTCCTCCGGTATTCGCCGGGCGGCTCTTCGTCGAACAGCGCCGCCAGCTCGTCGGTGAGCGCACCGGCCAGTTCCTCGGCATCGAGCAGGGTCACAGCGCGGCGATAGTAACGGGTGACGTCGTGACCGATGCCCACGGCGACCAGCTGGATCGGCGAGCGCGTCTCGATGTCTTCGATGACTTGCCGCAAATGGGCCTCGAGGTAATTGCCGGCATTGACGCTCTGGGTGGAATCGTCCACCGGCGCGCCATCGGAGATCACCATCAGGATGCGGCGGTTTTCCGGCCGGCTCATCAGGCGCTTGCGGGCCCATTCGAGAGCCTCGCCGTCGATATTTTCCTTGAGCAGCCCCTCGCGCATCATCAGGCCGAGGTTGCGGCGCGCGTGGCGCCACGGCTCGTCGGCCGCCTTGTAGATGATGTGGCGGATGTCGTTTACGCGGCCCGGGTTCGGCGGGCGACCGGCCTCAAGCCAAGCCTCGCGGCTCTTGCCACCCTTCCAGGCGCGGGTGGTGAAGCCCAAAATCTCGACCTTCACGCCGCAGCGCTCCAGCGTGCGGGCAAGGATATCGCCGCAGATAGCCGCGATGGTGATCGGACGGCCGCGCATGGAACCCGAATTGTCGATCAGCAGCGTCACCACGGTGTCGCGGAAATCGGTCTCGTTCTCGACCTTGAAGCTCAGCGCCTGCATCGGATCGGTGACGACGCGGGTCAGGCGCGCGGTGTCGAGTACGCCTTCCTCGAGGTCGAACTGCCAGCTGCGGTTCTGCTGGGCCATCAGCTTGCGCTGCAGCTTGTTGGCGAGCCGCGCCACGGCGCCGGCGAGGTTTTCGAGCTGCTTGTCGAGGATCCCGCGCAGTTGATCGAGTTCTTCGGGCGGGCAAAGCTCGCTTGCCTTGACGATCTCGTCGAACTTCTGGGTGAAGATCTTGTAGTTGAACTGGTTGGCGAACTCGTTCGGAATGGCGCCGGGCGGGGGCGGATTGGGTGAATCCTCGCCGGCTTCGCTGGCCTC
The DNA here is from genome assembly GCA_023415605.1 of Pseudomonadota bacterium. Classification (GTDB taxonomy): domain Bacteria; phylum Pseudomonadota; class Alphaproteobacteria; order Rhizobiales; family Devosiaceae; genus Devosia_A. The sequence continues at coordinate 19,318 of JAEZKB010000141.1, read as the reverse complement.
TTCCTCGTCGGACTCGTCGAAATCGGCTTCCGAGCCCTCGACCTCGCCGCTCTCTTCGGACTGACCAGGGGTCTGGTCCTCGTCGGCCTCGGCGTCTTCGCTCTCGCCTTCGCCCTGCTCGGGGTTCTTTTCGTCGTCCTTGCCGCGCTCGGGCTCCTGCTCCTCGCCCTGTTCGCCGTCTTCGCCCTCGCTGTCGTCGAGGTCGCTGTCGGGCACGAGGCTCAGGTCGCGCAGCAACTGCCGGGTGGCGCGGCTGAAGAGGTCCTGATCCTCGAACTTCGAGAGCAGGGAGGTGAGGGAGGTGCCGGCCTTTTCCTCGATTTCCTTGCGCCAGAGATCGACCAGCGCATTGCCCGAGGGTGGAATCTGGATGCCGGCGACGCGCTCGCGGAGGATCAGGCCAAGCGCCTCGGCGATCGGCGCGTCGGCCTTGTCGTGCACCTCGGCAAAGTTCTGGCGAAAGAGACGGTCTTCCAGCATTTCATGAATGTTGCCCACCATGCCGGGCATGCGCACGCAACCCAGCGCCTCGACGCGGGCCTGTTCGAGCGCGTCATAGGCGGCGCGGGCATCGGGCTCGGCCGGGGCGCGCTTCCTATGCACGTCGGGGTCGTGGCTGGCCAGGCGCATGGCCATCGCATCGCCCTGGCCGCGAGCAATGGCGATGTCGCGGCGGGTCGGCAGGCGGGGCAGGTTGGCGAGACGCGCCTTGTCGGCGGTGAGGATCGGCCGGTCGGCCGAAAAGCTCACCTCGAGTTCGCGCTTGCCGCCCACAGCGCGCACGGTCGCGCCGACCGCCGTCTTGAAGGGGGCGGTGGTGTCGGGCCTGTTGTTCTTGCCGCGGGGCTGCTGCGGAGCCATTAGTGATCTCGCCCGGGCTTGGTGAGTGAAAAGAGCAGGAACATCGGCCGGGTCAGCTCGGTGTCACGCCATTCAGGGTGCGCCAGGAACTGCTCCTCGGACGGCACCCATTCATCGACTTTGCCATAGGCGAAGCCCGCTGCGGTCAACGAATTGAGCATGGTGCCGATGGTGCGGTGATACTTGACCACGCCATCGACGATCCAGTTGGTCACCCTGCGGCCCTCGATGCCATAGTCGGCAATCGCGAACGCCTGGCGGCCATCCGCAGCCGTCACCCATTCGGGCTCGGCGCGGGCGGCATAGATCGGGTGCTCGACCGAGTAGACCAATTGGCCTCCCGGCGACAGTGCTGCAAACAGCATGCGCGCAAGGCGATCGAAGTCTTCGATGTAGTGGAACGCCATCGAGCTGACGATCAGGTCGGCGCTGCCCGGCGCCAGCACCAGTTCGTCGAGATTGCCGCGCTGGTAGGTGACGGCGGCGTTGATCGTCTCGGCGCGCGCGCGATCAAGCATTTTCTCGCTCAGATCGATACCCAGTACCGACGCAGCGCCCTCGTCGCCCAGCCAGCGGCTGAGCTGACCGAAGCCGCAACCCAGGTCGACGACGCGCTTGCCGGCTATCGCCGGCAACAGGGCGTGCAGCGCCGGCCATTCGCTGGTGGCGCTCAGCCCCTCGCGCGATCGCGGAAATTCGCTGTAACCGGCCAGGAATGCCGGATCGTCATAGATGTTCTGGGCCATCTCGGTCCCTGAAAGATTAGGCAGTCACCGCCAGATTGGCCGCGCTCTCAGGCAGGTCTTCGCCGAACACGCGCTGATAGAACTCGGCCACCACGGGCCGCTCGAGTTCATCGCACTTGTTGAGGAAGGTCAGCCGGAAGGCAAAGCCGACATCCCCGAAAATCTGGGCGTTCTCGGCCCAGGTGATCACGGTGCGCGGGCTCATTACGGTGGAGAGATCGCCATTGATGAAGGCCGAGCGCGTGAGATCGGCCAGGCGGACCATGTTGCTGACGGTCTTTTTGCCTTTTTCGTCCTTGGCGTAGCTCTTGGCCTTGGCCAGGACGATGCCGACTTCCTTGTCATGCGGCAGGTAGTTCAGCGTGACGACGAGGCTCCAGCGGTCCATCTGGCCCTGGTTGATCTGCTGCGTGCCGTGATAGAGGCCCGACGTATCGCCCAGACCGATGGTGTTGGTGGTCGAGAACAGGCGGAAAGCCGGATGCGGCACGATCACACGGTTCTGGTCGAGCAGGGTCAGGCGCCCCGACTGTTCGAGGACGCGCTGGATCACGAACATCACGTCCGGACGGCCGGCGTCGTATTCGTCGAAGACGAGCGCGATGTTGTTCTGCACCGCCCAGGGCAGGATGCCGTCACGGAACTCGGTGACCTGCTTGCCGTCCTTGAGCACGATCGCGTCCTTGCCGACGAGGTCGATACGGGAGACGTGGCTGTCGAGATTGACGCGCACCAGCGGCCAGTTAAGGCGCGAGGCGACCTGCTCGATATGGGTGGATTTACCGGTGCCGTGATAGCCCTGCACCATGACGCGGCGGTTGAACGCAAAGCCGGCCAGGATCGCGAGCGTGGTGTTGCGATCGAACAGGTAGTCCGGGTCCATCGGCGGAACATGGGGATCGGATTCGGCATAGCCCATGACCTTCATGTCGCTGTCGATCCCGAAGGTCTCGCGGACGGAGAATTCCTTGTTCGGCAGATTGGTGAATTCGGTCATTTTCTTGAGGCTCTTCACGGGGAATAGGTCAAGGCGTCTGCCTTGAAGATTGCGGGCTCTATAGCAGCTACATCAAGGCGGCGGTAGGGCGGATTTCGGCTGAGATCAGCCCTTGCGACCCAGCCAAATCAGGTGGCGGGAACCGCCGCGTTTGCCGTGGGCGCGCGCCTTGACTTCTTCAACGGCGAAACCGGCCTGCTTCATGCGCCGGGTGAAGGCTTCGTCGGGGTGAGCAGCCCACACGGCAAGAACACCTTTGGGCTTCAGCGCCGCATTGGCGGCGGCCAGTCCGGCGGCGCCGTAGAGGCGGTCGTTGCCGGGGCGGCTCAGGCCCTCCGGCCCGTTGTCCACGTCCAGCAAGATGGCATCATAGGCGGCCTTGGCGCCGGCGATCACCTTACCGACATCGGCCTCGATCACCTCGGCGCGCGGATCGTCGAGGCAACCCTTGAACACCGGGGTCAGCGGACCGCGGGCCCATTTGATGATGCCGGGCACCAGTTCGGCGACGGTGACCTTGGCGTCTGGGCCGAGGATCGCCAGGGCACGGCGCAGGGTGAAGCCCATGCCCAGTCCGCCGATCAGCACGCTGGCGCCTGCGCTGCCGGCCAACGGCGTGCAGGTGACTTCGGCCAGCACTTCCTCCGAGCCCGACATACGGCTCGTCATCAGTGGGTTGGTGCCGACCATGATCCAGAATTCGTCGCCGCGTTGCATGAGCTTGAACTCATCGCCGCCGGGGACTTTGGCCGTATCGAGCTGAACCCATGGAATCATGGGCCAGTCCTATCACAGCTCGCGCTGCGCCTCGCGCGCCTTCAGCGCATCGCGGAATTTGAGCGTCAGCGGCACGCCCTTGAGCAGCAGCTTCAGCGCCTCCCAATGGATGCCAGCGATGATCTTGAGGGTCATCAGCGGGAAGGCGAGGGCGACCTTTACAAGCGCACCGTCGGTCAGTTCCTCCCGCCTGCCCTCGAACCAGGCGGTGACCAGCCCGCCGCCCTCATCCGAGAGCGTGATGCCGGTAAACACATCTTCGCCCGGCGGGCGGACCGAGAAGCGATAGTGGCCGGCCAGCGTATTGAAGGGCGAGACATAGAAGGCTTTCTTGGCCGTGTGCCGGATCTCGGCGCCCGGCTCCTCCACCACATGCTGGTAGAAGTGGTGCTCGCCGAAGGTGTTGTGCACCTCGTAGACCAGCATCAGCGTCCGCCCCTCGGCGTCCTCGAGATAGAAGGTGGTCATCGGGTTGAAGGCATAGCCGAGGAGGCGCGGGTAGCAGAGCATGCGGATACGCGAGACCCGGTCACCGACCCCCGCCGCCTTTGCCTTCCTGCGGATGAAATCGCTGAGCGAACTCGCATCGTGCGCCCCGAAATCGCTTGGCCTGAGCGAGAACAAGTTGAACCGTCCGACCGAGAACAGCTTCAGCCGCCGGTCCAGTTCCTCGAGCCGGTCGAGATCGACCAGCATAGAAAAAACCGAGTAGCGCAACCTATGGCGCTTGGGCCGTGCCCGCTTGTGCACGACCTCGCCGAGATAGAGCGCGCCGTCCTTGTGCGTCATTCGGCGGCCACCGTTTCGGCTTCCCAGTTATGCGCGATGCGGTCGCGCTGCCCACGGGCGGCCCAGGGGCGGGACACCGTGCCCAACCGTTCCGCCACTTCGAGACCCGCCTGCAGCCCATCCTCGTGGAAGCCATAGCCGAGCCACGCGCCCGCGAACCACGTGCGGCGCACACCCTGGATGCGCCACATGTCGCGCTGCGCCGCAACCGCCTCGGCGTCGAACAGCGGATGTTCATAGTCGATGACGCGCTGCACCGATCCCGGTGCAAAGTCGTGCATCGGATTGAGCGTCACGAAGATGTTGGTCTTGGTCGGGAGCGGCTGCAGCGCATTCATCCAATAGGTGAGGCTCAGTTGCGCATCGTCGCCCTTGCCGGTGCGAAGATAGTTCCAGCTCGACCAGAGCTGCTTGCGCTTGGGCATCATGCGTTCATCTGTGTGCAGCACGGCCCGGTTGGGGGTGAACCGGAAATGCTGCAGGATGGCGCGCTCGTCGGCGCTGGGGTCGGCGATGAGGCCGAGCGCCTGGTCGGCATGGCAGGCAAAGATCACATGGTCGAAACGGCCCTGGTCACCGTTGGAAAAGAGCAGGTCCACGCCCTGTGCATCGCGCGTCACGGCGGCGATGTGGGCGTTGGTCATGATGCCGAAGCGGCTCTGTTCGAGCACGCGGTCGATATAGGTCCGCGCCCCACCTTTGACCGTGCGCCAGATTGGGCGCTTGTCGATGTCGAGTTCGAGCAGCCCATGGTTGGCGAAGAAGTTGACGAAGGTGCGGGCCGGGAATTCCAGCATGGATCGTGCCGGCGTCGACCAGATCGCCGCGCAGATCGGTAGCAGGTGATCCTCGATGAAGGCGTCCGAATAGCCGTGGTTCTTGAGAAATGTCCCGATGCCCGTATCGCTGGCGGCTTCCGTGGCGGCGTGGCGCTCGGCCCATTTGAAGAAGCGGACGATGTCAGCGACCATGCGCCAATGGCGCGGGCGGAAGAGGTTGCGGCGCTGGCCGAACAGACCATCGAAGTTGCGCCCGCAATATTCCATGGCGCCGTGATCCGACGAGACGGCAAAGCCCATATCGGTGGCGGCAGTATCGATACCCAGATGGCTGAAGAAGGCCGTCAGGTTGGGGTAGTTCTGCTCGTTGTAGACGATGAAGCCGGTATCCACGGCTACGGGACCATCAGGGGTCACCGCATCGATGGTGTTGGTGTGGCCACCCAGCCGGGACGCATTGTCTATCAGCGTCACATCGGCGCTCTTGGAGAGCAGCCAGGCCGCCGAAAGACCCGAAATTCCCGAACCGACAACTGCCACCCGCATCCTGACTCACCTTTCTTGTTGCTTGGCGAGCAGCAACGGGTGGTCAGGGGCGGGAAGTTTCGGGTGCGACGAAAAAGGCTAGGCGGCGTAAGCCACCCAGCCGCGGAAGCTGAGTCCCGCGTAGAACACGCTCACACCGCCGAAGCCATTTTCGCGCAGCATGGCCTCCTCTTCCTCGGGTGGAAGGATGGTAAGTTTCGGGCCGATCGCCTGAGCAAAACTCGCCGCGCGTGCCGGGTCGTATATCCCACCGGCCGCGAAGGCGACGTGGCGGGCGATGGCCTGCGACCGGTCCGGCTCGGTTTGCGGGAAGCTGATGTGGGCGAGGACGAAGGGCGCATCCGGCTTGAGCCGCTGGCGGATGTGCCGCAGCGTCTCGGCCCGCTGCTCGCGCGGAATGAAGTGGAAGGTGAGGATGCTGGTGGCCGCATCGAACGGCCCGTCCGGGGCGTCCTCGATATAGCCTTCGTGCAACCGGACCCTGCCCGCGTGCTCGCCGATGACTGTTTCGGCGGTCCGCAGCATATCGGCCGAGGGGTCGATGCCATCGAAGGTCCAGCCCGGATGCTTGTCCGCCAGAGCCCTGAGTTCGAGACCACCGCCGGCGCCATGCACCAACACGCGACCGTCAGCAGGGGTGCGTTCGCCCAGCAGCATGGATGTCATCAGATGCAGGCTGGCAAAGCCCGGCACCTGCCGTGGCGGGCCGTCGGCATAGCCCGCGGCATGCGATCCGGAAAAGGGTGAACTCATCGCGACGCTCCCGGCGGTGCATCCGCCGCATGCCACATGGGTGCGCTGACCCGCTAACGCCAGAGCTGGACTAGGTTTTTTCCACGGCCTTGGGAATCGGCCAGAAGGCGCGGACGCGCTTTTTGTATTCGGCAAAGGCAGCGGGCCGCGACCGCATCATATGCGCTTCGAGCGGCGGGATGCCGGAGGCGTGTACCAGCAGCCAGTACATTTGCAGTGGAGCCAGCAGTGCCACCCAGCCCCAGCCATAGCCGATGCCGATCAGGGGAAAGGCGACCCAGAACAGCCACTCGAAGAAATAGTTGGGATGCCGCGACAGCCCCCAGAGTCCCGTGTCGCAGACCTTACCCTTATTGGCCGGGTCACGCTTGAAGGCTGTCAGCTGCGCGTCCGCAACCGCCTCGCCGGCGATCGCCGCGATGGCGACGAGCACGCCGAACGCATCGGGCAGGCCAAGCGGGGCCGGGTTGTGCGCCGCCGCCATGATGGCGATGGCAAGTACCAAGGCCGCCCCGGCCTGGATTTGCAGGAAGATCAGCAATTGCTGGTCGGCCCTGTCGCCCCACTCCTTGCGCAGCTGGGCGTAGCGCGGATCGTCGCTGCCCTTGAGCGTGCGCCGGAGTATGTGCGTGCCGAGCCGCAGCGACCAGATCGCGACCAGCCCCGCCACCAGCCAGTTGCGCGGGCCCGGCTCGCCCGGCGACAGGGGCCACAGCGCGGCCACGACGCCGGCGCCCCCGATCGAATAGGACCAGAACACATCGGCAAAGCCGGAATTGCCGGTCCGGAGGATGGTTCGCCAGGCCTGGGCCATGAGGCCGGAGAGCGCGATGCCGAGAAAGACAATGAGGATCAGAGCCGTCATGCGGTCTCGCTTTCCGACTGCCGGGCTTTGGCCGTGACCGTCTGGATGAAGTGGGTGCTGTCTCGAAAGACCGGCCCCAGAAAGCGCAGCAGCGGCGAGATCGCGCCCAGAATGCTGGCGTGATCGGTGCGTGGGTAAACCTTCACCTCCGCCGTGCCACCCGCATTCACGATCCGCTTCGCCAGCCGTCGCGAATTTCCCGGATCGACCACCTGGTCCCGCGCCGAGATGCCGAGCAGGGCCGGGGGGTTATCCTGACGGGTGAAGCCGATGGGCTGAGTACTCTGCCGGTCCTTGCCGAAAATGGTCCGCCGATTGGGCGTATCCGGCTCGAAATCGTAGGGTCCGGCGAGTCCGACCCAGCCGCGCACCGCGCCCCGCGAGACACCTGCGGCATCGAGCCAGCGCCCGTCCATCGCCAGCATGCCGGCAATGTGCGCCCCGGCCGAATGACCCATCAGCACCAGCCTATCCGGATCGCCGCCGAACCGGTTGGCATGCTCCGCCGCCCAGCGCACCGCTGCCGCCCCATCTTCGAGAAAGCCGGGGAAGCGCACCTCCGGGTAAAGCCGATAGTCCGGGATCACAGCGACAATGCCGGCCGAAGCCAGTGCCGCACCGACAAAGCGGTAGGCACCACGGTCGCCTTCCTCCCAGCCGCCACCATAGAAGAACACCACGACGGGATGCGGACCGCGCCTCCGCGGGCGGTAGACATCCAGCCCGTGGCGTTCGTGCAGGCCATAGCGGTCAGCCTCCACGGCCGCCCCTGCAGCAAAGCCGTTGAGCACGGTCAACGGCGAAAGCTTATCGAGGATGGTCTTGAAGATGGTCACGCGCTTTCCCAATCCGCTTTGAGCAACGGCGCCGCCGCATCGAAAGTTTCCCATCCGCCATCCTCGTAGTTTCTGCAACCAATTGCGAAAAGCCACGTTTCGGCAAATCGGCAGAGCCCGGGGGATGTGCACAATGAGTATCGAAACGCTTGCTGGCAGCAGCGACGTCATGTCGGCGTTGATGGCGGATGGCAGCCCGGACGAAGCCGAAGTCGATCGCCGCCTGCGCCACCAGACGGTACTCTATCAGTTCACCGATCGCCTCTACCGCGCCAACTCCGCCGACGACATCTACTCGGCCGCCCTCCATGCGATCATCGGCGGCCTTGGCTGCGACCGCGCCTCGATCCTGCTCTTCGATGCCGCTGGCGTCATGCGCTTTGTCGGCTGGCACGGTCTCTCGGACGCTTACCGCAGGGCCGTCGACGGCCATTCGCCATGGAAGCCGGGTGACCGGGATCCCATTCCGATCTTTCTCGAAGACATTGTGGAGTCGGGTGAGTCCGATGAACTCAAGGCCGCCGTATCGCTCGAGGGGATCAGCGCCCTTGGCTTTATTCCCCTAATGGCCGACGGCGTCGTGATCGGCAAGTTCATGACCTACCATGACGAACCGCACCGCTTCACGCGCGACGAGATGGCGCTCGCCATCAACATCGCGCGGCAGCTCGGGTTCGCCGTTGCCCGCCAGCGGGGCGAGGAGGCGCGGCAATTGCTGCTCGCCGAGCTCAGCCACCGCGTCAAGAATACTTTGGCGACCGTTATATCCATCGCCCATCAGTCCTTCGGGCGAGATCCGAGCCTCAACGATGTGCGTCACCGCTTCGAGTCGCGGCTCCGCGCTTTGGCGCAGACGCACACCCGGCTGGCCGAAACGAGCTGGTCGACCGTCGATCTCGAAACCCTGCTGCGTGATGAACTCTCGCCGCATGGCTCCGCCGATGGCGATAACATCGTCCTCTCCGGGCCGCCGATCGCGCTTTTGCCGCGGCAAGCAATCATGCTGGGCATGGGCTTTCACGAACTTGCTACCAACGCCGCCAAATACGGCGCACTGCGCTCGGCCGGCGGCCGCGTCGATATCGGCTGGCGAGTGCGTCCCGACGGCCGCACGCTGGAGATCACCTGGTCGGAATCGGGTGGGCCTTCGGTCCTGGCGCCAGATCGCAACGGCTTCGGTCGGCTGCTGCTCGAGCGCGCCATGGCCACCGAAATCCAGGGCAAGGTGGCGATGGATTTCGCACCGAAAGGTCTCATCTGCACCATTACGTTCCCGCTGCGGCCAGACCGGAGCTGAAGGCGGCCGCAAATGGTAGAGGACAGTTCACGGCACGCGGGCAAACGGGTGCTGGTGGTTGAAGACGAGGTGCTTCTCGCGCTCAGCCTCGAAGATCACTTGCGCGATCATGGCTGGATCGTCGTAGGCCCCTACCACGATCTCGCGACGGCTCTCGCCGCGGCCGATAGCGAAGCCTTCGACTGCGCTCTTCTCGACGTCAATCTCAACGGGGTGATGGTATTTCCGCTGGCGGAAAACCTGATCGGCCGCGCCATCCCGTTTCTCTTTGTCACCGGCTATGCACCGGGCAACTTACCCGAGCATCTGCGCGCCGTGCCGCGCGTCGCCAAGCCCTATGAGGGGGCGGTGCTGATGCAGGCGCTGGCGGCGATCGCCTAGCGCTGCACGAAGCCCTTGTTCTTGAGGTGCGAATAGGCGGCGATGATGGCCCGCAGCCGGTCTTCGGAAGCCTTGTTCCCGCCATTGGCGTCGGGGTGGTGCAGTTTCACCAGCCGCTTGTAGGCGGCCTTGATGTCGTCGGACTTGGCCCGACCCTGAAAGCCCAGCGCTTCGAGCGCGCGCCGATCGTTTTCGTGCAGCGGCACGACGCGTTCCGGCTGAGGCCCGCGCTGCTGGGCGCGCGCGTAGCGGGCGAAAATATTGAGCGGATCCTGGAAGCGCTTGCTTGGATCGCGGGCCTCGCGCCGCGGCATGCGCGGTCCGGCCGAACCGGCCTTGGCGCCAAATCCCCAGCTCGGACGGCCGTCGGTTTCGGCCCAGCGACTGACGCGCTCCGCCGTTTCCTTGGCGGTCATGCCGGCAAAGAAGTTGAAGGTCGTGTTGTAGTGGCGGACATGCTCCAGGCAGAAGTTGTGGTACTCGCCTTCCTTGTGGTTCGCCTTGGGTGCCCGGTACTCGCCAGGCTGGTCGCAGCCTTCCCACGCGCAAGCGGGCGTCGCTACATGAGGCTTCTCCTCATGCCGCGGCTTGATCCTGATCCTGTCGAAGAGCTTGGAATCGAGCTTCATCAGTCCTAGTTACGCTTTACGTCCAAAACACACCTGAACCGGTATCCATATGTCCGTTCGCGATACGATTGTTGAGAAACTTTCCCAAAAATTTGCACCGACCCATCTTGAAGTGCTCGATGAGAGCGACCGACATAAAGGTCATGCTGGTTCGCGAGCGGGCGGAGAGACCCACTACCGCGTCAGAATCGCGTCTCCTCACTTCGCCGGCAAGACTCGCCTACAGCAACATCGTGCCGTCATGGAGGCGCTGGATGCCGAACTGAAGGGCGGTGTCCATGCACTGGCCATCGAGGTTGTGGGGGCGGACGGGCCGGTTATTCCGGCCGGCATCTGACGAGTGAGATATAGGAATCGGGGGAGGCAGATGCCACCCGGCTGATTGGGGCATTGCTGTGGCCACGAACTAGGCCGCTGTTGCGTCACGCAGATTCACCCTCTCTTCACGTAGCGCTCAAATGCTCGTGACAAAAGCCGGGCAAGCTCGTGACAAGCCGCCATCAGTCTGGCGAACTGTTGCCCATCTGACTTTCTAGCTCTTGCCGGGCAGACAGACGGAGGGCGACGATGTCCAACTTGCTCAAGGCGGCCGCGGGGGCCGCTGTGATGCTGTGCGCGCTGAGCGGTGCCGCGCATGCCGCCGACAACACACTCACTCTGGTCATGGGCGGGGAAGCCTATGACGGGCCACCCAAATTCGAGGTGACCTTCAACGGCACGGTGATCGGCAAGGCGGCCGTCGATACTGCCATCGATACCGACAATGATGGCCGCTTCGCCGATGCCGCCGACAAAGCCTCGCATGTGCAGAGCTTCGACTTTCCGATTCCGGACGATGTGTTCAGCTCCGGCGGAGAGGTGCGCGTGCGGCTCACAAATGAAGCCTTCGGCGGCGAAGGCTCTAACCGCGATCGCAACCTCTTCCTCGCCTCGGTCTCGGTCAACGGCAGGTCGGTGACCCTTTCGGGCCTCACCACCAGCGACGCCAACGGCATCGCACCCAACGAGACGCTGGGCGAATTCCTGGTGCTGCTCGACGGCAATCAGCAGGGCGTCTCCAAGGCGCCGCGCGGCGGCTGGCCGACGAGTGCCGGCGGTGGCATCGCCCCTGCCAAGTTCGTTGCTGAGCGCCTGCCGGTCAGCGGCCTTCAGGAACTACGCGTGCCGGAAGTGGTCGAGGCCAAGGCGGAGATCGATGTCGATACCGAAGAATCGATGAGCGTCGCGCTCGCCGACCAGAACCCGGAAGGCAGTCTTTCGTGCCAGATCGACGATCTCTTCAACGTCATCGGCTTTAACGAGAATTCCAACGACCTCACGCCCAGGCTGATGGAGCGGCTTGATCAGATCGTCACCGCCATCGGTACGCAGAAATGCCGTGCGCTGGTCACCGGCTATTCCAGCACCCAGGGCGACTACGCTACCAATGCGCTGTTTTCGGTCGAACGCGCCCAGAACGTGCTGCGCTACCTGCGCCAGCAGGGCGTCCAGTTCGCGGAAGCGACCGCCACCGGCTTCGGCGAAACCACTCAATTCGGCGAAGAACTCAACGCCAACCGGCGAGTCGTGATCACCGTTAGGCCTTAGGCGGCGTCTTTGAACGTCAGGTCGACCCGCACCCCTGCGCGCCAAAGCAGTGCCAGAAGTGCATCGATGCTGAAGAGGTCAATACGGCCCCGCATCAGGTCCGAGATGCGGGGCTGAGTTACCCCAAGCCGCGCCGCCGCTTCCTTCTGCGTCCAACCCTGGTCCCTGATGAACAGCTCGAGTCGGATACTCAGATCCGCCAGCAGCTTCATGCGCTCGCGTTCCACCGGATCGGCCTCAAGCGCGTCCCAAAGGCTATCGTAAGGACCGTCGAGAACGTCACTTTCTCGGGATCGATCGATAGCGGGCTGCGGCGATGTCGATGTTTCGCTGCTCGGTCTTTTGCGACTTCTTTTTGAAGCAATGGAGGACGTAGACGGCATCTTTGAACTTGGCGACATAGAGGACACGATATGCTCCCGTCTCATCCCAGATGCGGATTTCTGCCACGCCGAGACCAACCGTGGTCATCGGCTTCCAATCTGCAGGCTCATGTCCGAACTGAACGAGTCGCAGCTGACGGCCAGCGGCCGTTCTGGCCGTGACCGAGAACTCATCCAGCTCTGCCTTGGTGCCAGTCAGGAAGACGAGTTTGCGCATTGGCCACGTAGACCAGGACGTCTATACTGATACTTGTATATCCAGAGTACGGTCGCGTCAACCGCCCCGCATCTCCTCGATATACCCCCGCACCACATGCGGCTCGACGTTCTTTTCGATGAACGCCTGGCCGATGCCGCGGGTGAGGATAAAGGTCAGCGCGCCGCGGACGACCTTCTTGTCCTGCGCAATGGCGTCCATCAACACGTCGGTGGTCGGCGTCTCGCCGGGGATATCGGCGATGCGGGTGGGCAGGCCGGCCGATTGGAGATGTGCGGCGATGCGGCCGGTATCCTGGCTCGGTGCCAGGCCAAGCTTGGCCGAGAAGCCATGCGCCAGCACCATGCCGATGGCTACGCCTTCGCCATGCAGCAGGCGGTCGGAGTAGCCCGTGGCCTTCTCCAATGCGTGGCCGAAGGTATGGCCGAGATTGAGCAAGGCGCGGACGCCGGTTTCCTTCTCGTCGGCCAGCACGAAGCGCGTTTTCGCCGCGCAGCAGCGGGCGACCATCTCCTCGCGCAGGGCACGGTCGCCGGCAAAGATGGCGCGCTGGTGCTCCTCGAGCCAGAAGTAGAAGGGCTCGTCATCGATCAGCCCGTATTTCACCACTTCGGCATAGCCGGCGGCGAATTCGCGAGGCGGCAGTGTTTCGAGCGCGCCGAGATCGGCCAGCACCAGTTTAGGCTGGTGGAAGGCGCCGATCAGGTTCTTGCCATGCGGCGAGTTGATGCCGGTCTTGCCGCCCACAGACGAGTCCACCTGCGCCAACAGCGAGGTCGGCATCTGGATGAAATCCATGCCGCGGCGGGTGATGGAGGCGGCAAAGCCGGCGAGATCGCCGATGACGCCGCCGCCGAGCGCGATCACCAGGTCACCGCGTTCGAGCCTGGCGGCGAGCAGTCCTTCGACGGCCTCGCCCAGCTTTTCCCAGCGCTTGGTGTTTTCGCCATGCGGCAGCACGATAGTCGAGTAGCCGATGCCGGCGGCATCCAGTGATCCGGTCAGCCGCGGCAGCTGCGCGCGGCCGACAGCGTCGTCGGTGATGATGCCGAAACGCCGCCCGGGGAACTGCGCCTTGAGCCGCTCGCCCGCACCCTCGAGCAACCTGTCGCCAATGACGATGTCATAGGCGCGGCCGGGCAGCGGCACGTGCACGATGGTCGGCTCAGTCGTCATGGGCGTGGTGTCCTTCGAAGACAGCGGTCGAACCGAGATGGGCCAGCACCGCGTCGATCACTTCGCTGGCCACCTGGTCCTGCGGCACATCGGTGGAGACCACGGTGATATCGGCCTCGGCATAAATGGGGTAGCGCTGCTCGATCAGCTTCTTGAGCGTTTCGCGCGGATTGGCGGTCTTGAGCAGCGGCCGGTTGGAACGGCGAGAGACGCGCGCGAACAGCAGCTCGAACTCGGCCTTGATGAACACCGACACCGCCTCCGCCTTCACCAGCGCCCGCGTTTCGGCGTTGATGAACGCGCCGCCCCCGGTGCCCAGCACGATGTTCCGGTCCTTGAGAAGCCGGGCGATGACCCGCACTTCCCCAGCTCGGAAATCGGCCTCGCCATGGGTGGCGAAAATGTCCTCGATGGTCATGCCGGCTGCTGCCTCGATCTCCTCGTCGCTGTCGACGAAGTGGCGGCCAAGGCGGTTGGCGAGGCGGCGCCCGACTGTCGTTTTGCCCGCGCCCATCATCCCCACGAGAACGATCGGGCGGCCGTCGAGCAGCCTTTGCAGCTCGTCGCGCTTCTGTTCGCGGATGGAGGGCGCTTGCGTCACGTCAGGTCTCCCGGCAGCGCGTTGAACCTGCCGGACCAGGCAAAGTCAAGCAAGCGCCGCGGCTTTCATCCGCCGTTCAGCTTGGCGGCGCTATTGCGGCAGCATGCGCAAACTCGTCCCCATCGCCACCCTTACGCTCCTCGCCGCCGCGCCTGCCAGCGCCGCCGAGGACATCGTCACACCGGTCAACTGGCCAAATATCGAGGCCTATTGCACCTTCCAGCGCGCCACCGCGACCTTCGTGTTCGACGATCCGGAAACCTGGACCTGGGTCTACTTCACCCAGCACGCCACGGATGGCAGCGAGGTGGGTTACGTACCGATCAACTACAGGCTGCTCGAGCTCGAGCTCATCGAGACCGTCAAAGGCAAGGACGGGGAGACCCGTCACTATCGCACCTATGGCGCGGACCCGTACGAGGTCACGCTGACCATGAGCATCGCCAATGTGGGCTACGAAAACACCGACTACAAAGGCTACCTCACCGTCAAAGGCGCCAGCGGCGAAGAGACCATCGAGGTCACCGGCGGCTGCGGGGTTTAGGGCCCACGCTTTCTCAACCAATCGCCGCTATCGTATCCGGCGCCCTTGATCGCATGCGCGAAACAGGGAACACTTTGCGCTAAACGCGAACCGTTCGGACGTCTATGCCCACCCTCATTCGTCTTCTCGTCATCCTCCTGGTGCTGGTGGGCCTCGCCTATGGGGCGATGTTCGGCCTCGTGGCTCTGGTCGATCCAGGCGAAAAGGACGTGACGGTGCGCATTCCGGCGCGCGACCTTGTCGCCTCGCCCGAACGCGCGCCCGTGGTTCGCCGCGAAATCGACACCACCCGGACGGCTCCGGCCGCCCAGCCGGCGACCCCGGCTCCCGCTGCCGAGCCCGCCCCGACGCCGGGCACCGGCGAGCCTTTGCCGGCTCCGGCGGCTGCTCCCGCGGCCGATGGCGAAGTGGTCACCGTCGCCCCGCCCGGCGTCGAATGAGCGGCGCCTATCTGGTCGACGCCTTCCTCGAGATGATGAGCGCCGAGCGCGGCGCCGCCAGGAACACTATCGAAGCCTATCGACGCGATCTTGCCGATTATGTCGGCTGGCTGACCCGTAAGGGCGCCGGCCCCAAGGACGCCTCGCGTGAGCAGGTGGTGGGCTATCTGGCTTTTCTCGACGGGCAGGGCCTTTCAGCCTCGTCCAGTGCGCGGAAGCTCTCGGCCATCCGGCAGTTTCACAAGTTCCTATGCGCCGATGGCCTGCGCTCCGACGATCCGACGCGCATCGTCGCCAGCCCTAAGGCGCGGCGGGCACTGCCCAAGGTGCTATCGATCGCCGAGGTCGACAAGCTCCTGGCGTTGGCCGAGGAAGAGGCCAATGCCGAAGCCTCCGACGCCCGGCATGCCTCGGCGCTGCGGCTCTACGTGCTGCTCGAACTGCTCTATGCAACCGGCATGCGCGTCTCCGAACTGGTCGGCCTCCGCCGCTCGGCGGTGATGCGTGACGCCAGCTTCCTCAACATCGTCGGCAAGGGCAACAAGGAACGGGTGGTGCCGGTCACCGACCGCGCCCGCGATGCCGTGCGCGCCTATGTGGCGACGCTGCCGCCCGGCCCGTGGCTGTTCCCCGCCAATGGCGAAGATGGGCATCTGAGCCGCCAGGTCTTCGCCCGCGATCTCAAGGTGCTCGCCGGCAAGGCTGGCATTTCCGCTACCCGTGTCGCCCCGCATGTGCTGCGCCACGCCTTCGCCAGCCACCTGCTCGCAGGTGGCGCGGACCTCCGCGTGGTACAGACGCTGCTCGGCCATGCCGATATCTCCACCACTCAGATCTACACTCACGTACTCGACGAAAAGCTCCGCACCCTGGTCGAGACGCACCATCCCCTCGCCGACAAGTCCTGATGCGCAAGCTCAAATTCCTGGCCATGGGTCTGGTGATCCTCGTGCTCTATGCGGCGGGGCAGTTTGCCTGGATCATCTGGACCTATGCCGGCAACAGCAGCGACGGGCCGGCCGACGCCGCGCTGGTGCTCGGCGCCGCGGCCGATGGCGTGGCCCCCAGTCCGGTATTCGAGGAGCGGCTGCGGCACGCCGTCGATCTCTACCATCGCAATCGCGTCGCCCGGCTGATCCTCACCGGCGGGCGGGGGCAGGGCGATGCCTTGGCTGAGTCCGAGGTCGGGCGCGATTGGGCCGTCGCCAATGGCGTGCCGGCCGATGCCATCCTCATCGAAACCGAGTCCCGCACCACCAAGCAGAACCTCGTCAACGCGCTGCCGCTGATCGAGGCCAATCATGTCGGCAAGATCCTGCTCGTCTCCGATCCGCTGCACATGCGGCGGGCGATGTGGATGGCCGATACGCTCAAGCTCAACGCCGAGCCATCGCCGACCCCCACCAGCCGCTACGAAACGCTGGCCACACAGGTGCCCATGCTCTTTCGCGAGGTGTGGTTCTCGTTCGTCTGGTACTTCCGCGAGGAATGATCACGCGCGGCGGCGCAGCCCTTCGGACAGTTCGTCGATGAACCCGTCGAGCTGGCGCAGAACGTCACCGGGCAGCTTCGGCTGCTGCTGGCGCAGCGCATGCAGTTCCGCCAGCCGCCGCTCCCGCTCCTTCCGCGCCGCATGGGCGGTCTTGAGCAATTGTCCCATGGCCCGGATTTCCGGGTCGAGTGCGAAGTGCTTGCCGCAGGCGGGGCAATCGGCGCCGGCCTTCGGCTTATCGAGCCGCACCGGTTCGAAGAGGTTGTACTGGCAGTGCGGACATTCGAGCCGCATCGGTCGACATGGAACTGGTACTCGCTACGTAGGCAAGGAAGCAGAATGCCACTGGAGCCCTGAGGGCGAGGTTAACGACGCTGTCGACGGCGGCGGATGCGTTCTTGACTCGCAGAGGCTGCGCCGCCACTTTCCGGCCATTCTGAGGCGGCAAACGGGGCGCCTCATTTGTGGCAGGGTGGCATGCAGTCTTATCTCGATTTCGAAAAACCGGTTGCCGATCTCGAAGGCAAGATCGCCGAACTCAAGGCGCTCGCCACGACAGATCAGGCGGTTTCGATCGATGAGGAAGTCTCCCGCCTCTCCACCCGAGCCGACGAAGCGCTGGTCGATATCTACCGAAAGCTTACGCCCTGGCAGAAGACGCAGGTCGCGCGCCACCCGCAGCGGCCGCACTTTTCCGACTATGTCGCCGGGCTGATCACCGACTGGGTACCGCTGGCGGGCGACCGCAAATTTGCCGAGGACGGCGCCCTGCAAGCCGGCTTCGGCCGCTTCAACGGCCAGTCGGTCGCCATTCTGGGCCAGGAAAAGGGCTCCACCACCGAAACCCGCCTCAAGCACAATTTCGGCATGGCGCGGCCTGAGGGCTACCGCAAGGCCGTCCGCATCATGGACATGGCCGACCGCTTCAACATCCCGCTGATCTCGTTCGTCGATACCGCCGGCGCCTATCCAGGCATCGGCGCCGAAGAGCGCGGCCAGGCCGAGGCGATCGCGCGCTCGACCGAAAAGTGCCTTGATCTGGGCGTGCCGAACCTTGCCATCATCATCGGCGAGGGCGGCTCGGGTGGCGCCATCGCCATCGCCACGGCCAACCGGGTGCTGATGCTCGAAAACGCCATCTATTCGGCGATTTCGCCCGAAGCCGGCGCATCGATCCTCTGGCGCGATGCTGCCAAGGCCCAGGACGCCGCCAACAACATGAAGATCACCGCCAACGACCTTATCGGCTTCGGCGTGGTCGATGGCATCATCCCCGAGCCTCCGGGCGGCGCGCATCGCCACCCCGAGCAGGTGCTTGCCTCCACCCGCGAGGCGATCGCCAAGTTCCTCTCTGATTTCGATGGCCGCGGCCGGCTCGAATTGCGCGAGCACCGGCGCGAGAAATTCCTCGCGATCGGCAGCACACTGAGTTGATCGCGGCCGATCAAAGGCCTGTGATAGAGATTCGGTTAACCAGTGGGGGTTACCTCCCGCTAACCCAACGGGGCTATCCCGGAGGGTAAAGGAATTCCAAATTCCTGCGCTTGGACTTTAGTGGGCTGACTGCTTTGATCATTTCTCTTCGCCGGATGAGCGGCCTTGCGCTTGTGGTGGGTATGGTGATGGCGCTGGGTGCCTGCTCGGGCATCAAGCCGGGCAACGCCAAGGCAATGCAACCGCTCAAGGAAGCCACTGTCAGCAAGCTCAAGTCCATGGGCTCGGCGCCGGGCAAGGGCATGCTGATCCGCATCTTCAAGCAGAGTTCCGAGCTCGAGGTCTGGAAAGAGACGGCGCAGGGCTACAAGCTTTTCAAGACCTACGAGATCTGCGCCTGGTCGGGCGACCTTGGCCCCAAGATCAAGGAAGGCGACCGCCAGTCGCCTGAGGGGTTCTATACGATCACGCCGGGTCTGATGAACCCGAACTCCAACTACTATCTCGCCTTCAATACCGGTTTCCCTAACAAGTTCGATCGCGCCTACGGCCGCACCGGTTCGGACCTGATGGTGCATGGCGATTGCTCCTCGCGCGGCTGCTACTCGATGACCGACGAGTCGATTGCCGAGATCTATGCGCTGGCGCGCGAGACCTTCGCGGGCGGCAATCCGTCGTTCCAGCTGCAGATCTTCCCCTTCCGGATGACGCCGGCAAACCTCGCCAAGCAGTCCAAGAACCAGCACTTCGCCTTCTGGCAGGACATCAAGGAAGGTTATGACCGCTTCGAGCTGACCAAGCGACCGCCGAGCTGGGATGTCTGCAACAAGGAATATGTGTTCGACGTGCCCTCGGGCGTCGGCGTGCTCGATGCCGCTGCGGCCTGCCCGCCGAACATCGGCGACACCACCATGACCGCCGCGCTTCAGGCCAAGCAGGCGGCCGACTCCGCTGCCATGAGCGTCGAAGTCGCCAATCTGGAAAAGAAAGCCGCCGAAGAGGCCAAGCGCGCCGAAGCCGAGAAGCTGGCAGCCGAGAAGGCTGCCGTCGCCCAGGCGGAGGCCAAGGCTCGCGGCGAGGCCGCCGAGGACGAGGCGCAATTGATGACTCATGATCGACCATGCTCCACGAATGAAGATTGCGCCTGCGGTGGACACCCCTACGCGCAAGCGGGACGGAGGGTAGCGC
>JAEZKB010000170.1 GCA_023415605.1 Pseudomonadota bacterium | reverse complement strand
GATCAGGGTTCCGGTGCGCTCCTGCTCTTCCTGCGTCTTGGGTTCGACGCCGGCGTCATCGATGGCCTGCTTGGCCGCCGCCATGGCGTAGACGATGAAGGGATCAACCTTGCGCTGATCCTTCACGTCCATCCAGTCGTCGGCATTGAACTTGCCGTCAGCGGTGTCGCCCAGCGGCACACGGTGAGCGATCTGGCAGGCGATATCGTCGACCTGGAAGTCGTCGATGCGCTTGGCGCCGCTCTTGCCGGCAAGAATGTTAGCCCAGGTGGGTTCGACACCGCAGCCCAAAGGGCTGACGATACCCATCCCGGTGACGACGACGCGGCGCAGTTCCATCGATGAATGCCGTCTCTAGGCCGGGATCAGCCGACGGCCTTGGTCAGGAACGCGACGGCATCGCCGAAGGTCTGAATGGATTCGGCAGCGTCGTCCGGGATTTCGACCGAGAATTCTTCTTCGAAGGCCATCACGAGTTCGACCTGGTCGAGAGAATCGGCGCCCAGATCATCGATGAAGCTGGCCTTCTCGGTGACCTTCTCGGCATCGACATTGAGGTGCTCGACGACGATCTTGCGGACGCGGTCAGCGATATCGCTCATATTTGACTTCCCTTTTACCAGACTTGGTTCGTTGGTTGTTATTGGCTGACAGCCAACAGGATTTCTAAGTACCCCGCGGCTCCGCAAGGCAGACTGTAGGCGCGCCGCCTCCCCCTCGCAAGGGAGCCGGGCGCCCGAGATCAGCGGCGGACGTAACACACTTCTTTGGCATTTGCCATATTCCGAAATGCGCTTCCCAACGCTGGTTTTCCGGGCACTTTGCCGCGTTCCGCGCCGCTGTTTTCCACACAACGGCGCAAGGCGCAGAGTGGTTCAGAGCATCACCATGCCGCCGTTCACGTTGAGCGTGTGCCCGGTGATGTAGCTGGCTTCGTTGGACGCAAGGAAGACCGCGGTGGCGGCCACTTCCTCGGCGGTTCCGAGCCGGCCGGCCGGTACCTTGCCCAGGATTGCCTCTTTCTGCTTGTCGTTCAGTTCCTCGGTCATCGAGGAAGCAATGAAGCCCGGCGCGATGGTGTTGACGGTGATGTTGCGCGACGCGACTTCATAGGCCAGCGCTTTCGACATGCCGATCAGGCCGGCCTTGGATGCGGCATAGTTGCCCTGCCCCGGATTGCCGACGACGCCCACCACCGAAGTGATGCCGATGATGCGGCCCCAGCGGGCCTTCATCATGCCGCGCAGCACGGCGCGGGTGAGGTGGAAGGAGGCGGTGAGGTTCACCTTGAGGACGTCGTCCCACTCCTCATCCTTCATGCGCATGAAGAGATTGTCTTTGGTGATACCAGCATTGTTGACCAGGATGTCGATGCCTCCCAGCGCTTCCTCGACCTTGGGGACCAGCGCGTCGACATCGGCCAGATCGGAGAGGTTGCAGGGGACGATGACCTGCTGGCCCGACATTTCCTGTGCCGTGGCTTCCAGCGCCGACACCCGGGTGCCGGAGAGCGCGACGGTCGCGCCCGCCCTGCTCAGAGCCTTGGCGATCTCGCGCCCTATGCCGCCCGAAGCGCCGGTGACGAGGGCACGTTTGCCCGTAAGATCAAACATCTGGCGCTCCTTAGCGAGAAACTGATTCAACAAAGGCGTCGACATCGGCGGGGGTGCCGACGGAGACCGCCGGGGTGTCGGCGCTGATGCGCTTGGCAAGGCCGGAGAGCACTTTGCCCGAGCCAAGTTCGATCAGTTCGGTCACCCCGCCCTCCTTGACCATCCAGCCCACGCATTCGGTCCAGCGCACCATGCCCGTGACCTGCTCGACAAGGCGCTTCTTGATTTCAGCCGGGTCGGAAATGGGCTTGGCCAGCACGTTGGCGATGACGGGCACGACCGGGGCCTTCATCGACACCTCGGCGAGCGCGGCCTCCATGGCATCCGCCGCGGGACGCATCAGGGCACAATGGAACGGGGCGCTGACCGGCAGCGGCAAGGCGCGCTTGGCGCCGGCGGCCTTCAGCGCCTCGATGGCGCGATTGACGGCGCCGACATGGCCGGAAATCACCACCTGGCCGGGTGCATTGTCATTGGCGACGCCGCAAACCTCGCCTTGGCCGGCATCGGCAGCGGCGGCGAGTACGGTTTCGAGATCGAGACCGAGAATAGCCGCCATGGCGCCCTGCCCGACCGGAACGGCCTGCTGCATGGCTTGGCCGCGGATCTTCAAGAGTCGCGCCGCATCGCCCAGGCTGAAGGCGCCGGCCGCGGCCAGCGCCGAATACTCACCCAGCGAGTGGCCAGCGACGTAAGCGGCGTGATCCTTGATCGAAATGCCGCGGGATTCCAATACGCGGGTCACGGCGACCGAGACCGCCATTAGCGCCGGCTGGGCATTCTCAGTGAGGCGGAGGGTTTCATCGGGCCCCTCGAACATGATCGTCGAGAGCTTCTGGCCGAGTGCGTCATCGACTTCTGCGAAGACGTTGCGGGCTTCCTGATAGGCATCGGCCAGGTCCTTGCCCATGCCGACAGCCTGACTCCCCTGGCCGGGGAAGGTAAATGCGCGCTTGGCCATGGTGCCTCCCGTTTGTTTTTGACGCCGAAACTAGGCCGCAGGCGCGGCTCCGTCCAGTTGGCGGCGGCAAGTGCCGGAGGGGTTGGGCAAAGTCAAGGCAAGGCTGTGGACTTCGCGGTTGGCTTCAGTCGAACTTCACCGCCGTCGTGTTGGCGCCGCAAAGGACCACGCCGACCTTTTCGCCCGGGGCCGGCAGATAGGCGCCCGAAAGCAGCGCGGCCAGCGCCGCCGCACCGCCGGGCTCGGCCACCACATGCAGCACGTCCCAGATGCGCTTCTGGGCTTCGACGATGGCCGCGTCGCTGACAAGCACCGAGCGATCGATATGCTGGCGGAGGGCAAAGCAGATGTCGCCGATCTTGCGCGCTCCGAGGCTGTCGGCAGCCACGCCGCTCACCGGTACGTCCACGGGAGCGCCGGTGGCCAGGGCATCGTGAAGGGTCGGGGCATTGGCGGGCTCGACGCCGATGAGTTTGACCTTACCGGAATAATAGGCTGCTGCGCCGCCGATCAGCCCGCCACCGCCTACGGCGATCAGCACGGTGTCGAGATCCGGCGCCTGCTCGGAGAGTTCGAGCGCCATGGTGCCCTGCCCCATGACGGTCTCGACTGCGTCGTAGGCGTGCAACTGCAACCCGCCATTGGCCTCGGCCCATTCCCGGCTGGCCTGGAGCGCATCGACATAGCTGTCGCCGCCGACGACGATCTCGGCGCCGTAGGACTTGATGCGCGCAATCTTGGCCGGCGATGAGATCGACGGGACATAGATGCGTGCCCTGTACCCCAGTTGCTGCGCCGCATACGCCGCGGCCGCGCCGTGATTCCCGCCCGAAGCGGCGACCACCCCGTGCTCGGCACCCTCGCGGCTGAGGATATTGGTGAAGGCGCCTCGCGCCTTGAACGTCCCCGAATGCTGCAGGAATTCGAGCTTCAACGTCAGCGGCGCGCCGGAAAAGCCAAGATCGCCAGCCTGGATGGTCATGACAGGCGTCCGCCGAATATGGGGGGCGATGAGGCTGGCAGCGGAGACGATATCGGCGGATGTCGGGAGGCGAATGAACATGGATTTCCTCTAGAGTGGCAAGCAGTCGACTTCAAGGTACACGCATTGAAACGCGCATCACCTGATGCTATTTTTGATGCGCAGGAGGGCGATATGCGTACCACGGTCACGATTGAGGACGGGCTTCTGGCAAAGGCAAAGGAGTACTCGGGCATCGATGAGAACTCCGCTCTCGTTCGCGAAGCTCTCAGGCAGTTGGTTCAGCGCGAGGCTGCACGACGGCTCATTGCCCTTGGGGGCACCGAACCCGATATCGTAGCGCCGCCACGCCGTCGATTTCCCGCAGAATGATCCTGGCCGATACCTCCGTCTGGATCGATCATCTGCACCGTTCAGACCGGCAGGTTGCCGAGCGACTGGCCGATGGAGTGATGCTGATGCATCCTTTCGTTCTTGGCGAGATTGCGCTGGGCTCGCTGCGGGACCGGGCAAGAGTGCTGGGCAATCTGCAGCATCTTCCGATGTGCCACGTCGCAGACCCGGAAGAGATCTTGGTGTTTACTGAACGGCACGCACTTGCGGGGTCGGGCATCGGGTACGTTGATGCCCACCTTCTGGCCGCAACATTGGTGACGCGCGGCAGTTCATTGTGGACGCGCGACAAACGGCTCAATGCCGTGGCGATGAGATTGGGAGTGGCTGCTGGGGCCACTCACTAGTCCTGAACCCTTGCCATCTCCGCCCTTTTCCCCTATAGCCCGCCTCGCATTCGTTCGGCCGGGGGCTGAACGGAGGGTTTTGCCATTGGCAAAATAGGGTTCTGGCCCGGCCTCCCGTGTTCCCGCTCTTTGCAAGACTGCTTTGGTGCCTTTCCGGCTTCAAAGGGGCTCCGCGCCGCGGCGATGCAGTGTTGAACCACTCGGAAGGAAGGCGCTTCAATGGCCCTTTACGAACACATCTATCTCGCCCGGCAGGACGTATCCGCCCAGCAGGTCGAGGAACTGACCAATGCCCTCACCGAAGTCCTCTCGCAGGGCGGCGGCAAGGTCACCAAGAACGAGTACTGGGGCCTCAAGTCGCTCTCGTACCGCATCAAGAAGAACCGCAAGGCCCACTACAGCCTCCTCAACATCGACGCTCCGGCCGCGGCCGTGGCCGAGATGGAGCGCCAGATGCGCATCAATGAAGACATCCTGCGCTTCATGACCGTCCGCGTCGACGAGCTTGAGGAAGGCCCGTCGGCCATGATGCAGAAGCGCGACCGCGACGACGATCGCGGCGACCGTCCGGGCGGCCGTCCCGGCGGCTTCGACCGTGGTCCGCGCCGCGACGGCGGCGACCGTCCGCCGCGCCGCTTCTGATCTGGAAAGGAATTGAACCATGGCTATTCGTGATCTCACCACTTCGCAGGCCCGCCGTCCGTTCCAGCGCCGTCGCAAGACCTGCCCGTTCTCGGGCCCCAACGCGCCCAAGATCGACTACAAGGACGTCCGCCTGCTGCAGCGCTACGTGTCCGAGCGCGGCAAGATCGTCCCCTCGCGCATCACGGCCGTCTCGGCCCTGAAGCAGCGCGAGCTGGCCCGCGCCATCAAGCGCGCCCGCTTCATCGGCATCATGCCCTACGCCGTAAGCTAAGCAGCTCACGCATCCAATCGTTGGGGCGGCAAATCCTTGCCGCCTCTAACCGGCCCTACCCGGGACAGCACAGAAAGTACCCCAGATGAAAGTCATTCTGCTCGAGCGCGTCGGCAAGCACGGCCATATCGGCGACGAAGTCACCGTCAAGGACGGCTATGCCCGCAACTTCCTTCTGCCGCAGCAGAAGGCCCTGCGCGCCACCGAAGCCAACCGCGCCCGTTTCGAGCGCGACCGCGCCCAGATCGAAAAGCGCAACCAGGAGCGCCGCGAGGCCGCTGCCGGTATCGCCGCCGGTCTCAACGGCGCCACCGTGGTGATCATTCGCCAGGCGGGTGAAACCGGCCAGCTCTACGGCTCGGTGTCGTCACGCGACATCGCCGAGGCGCTCTCGGCCAACGGCCAGACCGTGGCCCGTTCGCAGGTCGTGCTCGCCGACCCCATCAAGACCGTCGGCATCCACACCGTGCCGCTGCACCTGCACGCCGAAGTCGACGTGTCGGTCACCGTCAACGTTGCCCGTTCGGAAGACGAAGCCGAGCGCCAGGCCCGCGGTGAAGACCTCACCGTCAATACCTTCGACGACGAAGCTGCCGAAGAATTCGCCGCCGGCCAGGCCGAAGCCGGCTCGGCTGCCGCCGAAGCCTACGGCGACGAAGAATAAGTTTCGCCGCAAAGTCATGCGAAAGGCCGGGAGAAATCCCGGCCTTTTTTGTGTCCGCTTCGCGGCGCGCGATTCGGGCACTCAGGCAATGGGTCGGACTGGTTGTTACCGCTGATTGTTGCCGCCTGTGGATGTGATCTCCGGACGATAGTTGCCGCCGGTCGGCCGTGGTTAAGAGAGTGTTAATACCCAAAGAGGAGACTCCGTCCCATCATGGCCGAGATGGCAGAGAACGTTCGTCGCCTGCGACCGGAAGAGGAAAAGAGCTTCCGCCTCGCGCCCCACAATGTGGAGGCGGAGCAGGCCCTGCTGGGCGCCATCCTGGTCAACAACGAAGCCTTCTACCGCGTCTCCGACTTCCTGGTGCCGGAGCATTTCTATGAGCCGATCCACCGCGAGATATATGAGGTCATCGCCAAGGTGATCCGGGCCGGCCGCACCGCGACGCCGATCACGCTCAAGACGCACCTGCCGGAAAACCTCACCGCCGAAATGTCGATGCCGCAATATCTGGCGCGACTCGCGGCGGAAGCCACGACCGTCATCAACGCGGCCGACTACGGCCAGACCGTCTACGATCTCGCCATTCGCCGGAACCTCATCCAGATCGGCGAGGAGATGGTGACCACGGCCTATCACTCCGATGTCGAGGAGACGGCCGGCAAGCAGATCGAAGAAGCCGAGAAGGCTCTGTTCGACCTCGCCGAGAAGGGTCGCTACGACGGCGGCTTCCAGCCCTTCAACGAGGCGCTGAAGCAGGCCATCACCATGGCCGGCGAAGCCTACTCGCGCGATGGCACGCTCTCGGGCACCGCCACCGGCCTCACCGATCTCGACAAGCTGATGGGCGGGCTCCAGCGTTCGGACTTGATCATCCTCGCGGCCCGTCCCGCCATGGGCAAGACCTCGCTCGCCACCAACATCGCCTTCCATGTGGCACGCAACTGGAAGGGCGACGTGACGCCCGATGGCCACCGCAAGACCGTCGATGGCGGCCAGGTCGGCTTCTTCTCGCTGGAAATGAGCGCCGAACAGCTCGCGACGCGTATTCTCGCCGAGCAGGCCGAGATCTCCTCTTCCGATATCCGCCGCGGCAATATCCACGAGAGCCAGTTCTCGCGGCTCGTCGATGTCTCCAACCTCATGTCCACCGTGCCGCTCTACATCGACGACACCGGTGGCATTTCGGTGCAGCAGCTCGCCGCTCGCGCCCGGCGTCTCAAACGCCAGAAGGGCCTCGACCTCCTGATCGTCGACTACCTGCAGCTGCTCTCGGGCTCCAAGAAAGCCAGCGAGAACCGTGTGCAGGAGCTGACCGAAATCACCACGACGCTCAAGGCCTTGGCCAAGGAGCTCGAGGTGCCGATCATCGCCCTCTCCCAGCTCTCACGTCAGGTCGAAAACCGCGACGACAAGCATCCGCAGCTTGCCGACCTGCGCGAATCCGGCTCCATCGAGCAGGACGCCGACGTGGTGCTCTTTGTCTATCGCGAGGAATATTACCTCAAGAACAAGGAACCCAAGGAAGGCACGCCCGAGCACATGGCTTGGATGGAGGAAATGGAGCGGGTGCATGGCCGCGCCGAAGTGATCATCGGCAAGCAGCGTCACGGCCCCACGGGTACGGTGGTGCTGAGCTTTGAGGCGCAGTACACCCGCTTCGGCAACCTGGCAAATACCGACTACCTGCCGGAGAGGATGGAATAATGATGCCGGCACCGGCGGTGGCGACGGGATACGGGGCACGCCTCACGGTCGACCTGGGAGCGCTCAAGCGCAACTGGCAGGCACTCGACAAGGTGAGCCGCGGCGCGTTGACCGGTGCGGCCGTCAAAGCCGACGCCTATGGCATCGGCCTGCCGCAAGCGGTGCGCGCCCTCTACCAGGCCGGCACCCGCTTCTTCTTCGTGGCGACGCCGGACGAGGGCATCGTGGTGCGCGCCTCGGTGCCCGAGGACGCGCATATCTTCGTGCTCAACGGGCTCTTCCCGGGTGCTGCACCGCTCTATGTCGGCGAGCGGCTGATGCCCTGCCTCTGCTCGATCCCGATGCTCGAAGAGTGGCTGCAGGCCTGCCTGGCGCGCAACGAATCCCTGCCCGCGGCGCTCCACTTCGATACCGGCATCAACCGGCTCGGCTTCCGCATGAACGAAGCGCCGGTGGTCAAGCGCATGGTCGACCAGCTCGGCTATGCGCCGCAGATGATCATGAGCCACTTCGCCTGTGCCGACCAGCCGCAGCACGAGAAGAACCGGGCGCAGCTAGCGCTGTTCTCCTCGATCCTGACGCAGTTTCCCAACATCCCGGCCTCGATGGCCAACTCCGCCGCGCTGATGACCGGCCGCGAGAACCATTTTCAGATGGTGCGTCCCGGCATCGCCCTCTATGGCGGTCGCGCCGTGCAGGGCCGACGCAACCCGATGGCGCCGGTGGTGACACTCGAGGCGCCGGTCTTGCAGGTCAAGGAGATCAAGACCGGCGAGTCGGTGGGCTATGGCGCCCTGCAGACGGTCAATCGCGACAGCCGCATCGCCACCGTCGGCATCGGCTATGCCGATGGCTTCTTCCGCCATCAGTCGGGCACCAATTCGCGCGCCGGCGGCCGGGTCGTGATCAAGAATCACTTCGCCCCGGTTCTCGGCCGCGTCTCCATGGACATGATCCAGATCGACGTCACCGATCTGCCCGAGCCCCCTGCTCCCGGCGACATGGTGGAAATCCTGGGCAAGAACATCACCGTCGATGACCAGGCCGATATCGGCAACACCATCGGCTATGAGATCCTGACCAGCCTCAAGGGCCGCTACTCGCGGAGCTATATCGAGACCGACGCGCCACCTGCAGGGTGACGTCAAGCGGGCGAGCCGCTGTTTATGTTCTGTTTTTGTTCTTGTCTGTGTCGGGCGATTTGTTAGCCTCGCGCCAGACTGAGAACGGAGCGAACTGATGGCGCGCCGAGCCCCATCCGCACAACTGGCGCTTTTCGACGACCTGCCCAAGGCCCCGCCACCGACCACCGCCCCGATTCTGGCCATCGCCGGCACCAGCGAGGTCGCGTCCGAGCCGGCGACGCCCGTGGTGGAATTGTTCTCGCCCGAGGTGATCGTCGCGCTGGAAGCCGCGCCGCAGCCCCCAGCGGTACCGGACCGGTTGGCGCTGGTGGTTCCCATCAGCAGCAAGTCGGGCGGTTCGATTCTGGCTGCCTCACGGCAGCTCGCGATCAGCGAGGACGTGCTGTTCTCGCTGCGCGTCAGCCTGCTTGATCTCGGCCCGATCGACCAGTTCGATGCTGAGGATGTCGACGCCGTCATCTCCGCCTGCGGCAAGATACAGATGTCTCGCTTCGATGCGGTGTTTCCGGCGCTCGCCCCGCGCTTCGACGGCGGTCCGGCGTTGTTCCCGGACGAGAGCGAGGAGCTTGCCGCACTGCTCGACAGCCTGCGCAGCGCGCTGCGGAGCCGCGGGGCGCCAGCCGGTGATGCGGATGACAACGGTCCGCACCTGCCCTTGGGCGCCGGCTCGGCTCCGGGCGGACACACCCACCTCGACCGTCCCCTGAAAGTCCCGGTGCGCGAGTTTGCGCTCGTCCGCATCTTCGGCGACGGCGGCTACGAAGTGCAGAAGAAGTGGGGGCTCGCTGCCTGATGTTCACTCTTCGTTCTTGATCGCTGCGGCAGACTGCGCTAGTCCTTTTCGTGTTCTCCGGAGACGCGCCGTGGCCAAGACCAAGACGAACTATGTGTGCCAGTCCTGCGGCGCCGTGTCGGCGCGCTGGGTCGGCCGCTGCGAGTCCTGCGGCGAGTGGAACACCATCGTCGAAGAGATTGTCGATTCCGGCGTCGGCGCCGGCCCCAAGTCGGCGACGGCCGGCGGCCGTCCGACGCAACTGGTGCCGCTCTCGGGCGAAACAGAGACGGCGTCGCGCGTCGTCACTGGCATGGCCGAGCTCGACCGGGTCACCGGTGGCGGCTTCGTCAAGGGATCCGCGGTGCTGGTCGGCGGCGATCCTGGCATCGGCAAGTCGACCATGCTGCTGCAGGCGGCGGCGGCACTGGCGGATCGCGGCAAGCGCGTGATCTATGTGTCTGGCGAAGAGGCGGTGGCGCAGGTGCGGCTCCGTGCCCAGCGGCTCGGCCTCGGCGAGCGCGACGTGCTGCTCGCCAGCGAGACCAATGTCGAGATCATCCTCGCCACCCTGCAGAACGGCCCTGCCCCCGATCTGGTCATCATCGATTCCATCCAGACGCTGTGGACCGACCGGGTCGATTCTGCCCCCGGCACCGTCACCCAGGTGCGGACCTCGGCGCAGGCGCTGACGCGCTTTGCCAAGAAGTCCGGCGCGGCCGTGGTGCTGGTCGGCCACGTCACCAAGGACGGGCAGATTGCCGGTCCGCGCGTGGTCGAGCACATGGTCGACGCGGTGCTCTATTTCGAGGGCGACGCCAGCCACACCTTCCGCATTCTCCGCGGCGTCAAGAACCGCTATGGCGCCACCGACGAGATCGGCGTCTTCGAGATGACGGCGCTCGGCCTCCAGGAGGTCTCAAATCCTTCGGCCCTGTTCCTCGACCAGCGTGACAAGGACGCAGCCGGTTCGGCCGTCTTCGCCGGCATGGAGGGCACCCGTCCGGTGCTCTGCGAGATCCAGGCCTTGGTGGCTCCCTCGCCGCTCGGCACGCCGCGCCGCGCCGTGGTCGGCTGGGATTCGGCCCGGCTCTCGATGGTGATGGCGGTGCTCGAGACCCGCTGCGGTGTCCGCATCGGCGCCAACGACATCTATCTCAACGTGGCCGGCGGCCTGAAGGTCAACGAACCGGCCGCCGACCTTGCCGTGGCCGCAGCGCTGATCTCCTCGCTCACTGGCTCGCCGCTGCCGCCCGACGCCGTCTATTTCGGCGAGATCTCGCTCGCCGGCGGCGTGCGCCCCGTCGTCCACGCCTCGCTGCGTCTGCGCGAGGCGCAAAAGCTCGGCTTCCGATCCGCCGTCACGGGCCGCCTCGGCGCCGGCGACAAGGCCAACGGCCTCCACGTCGCCGAATACACCGACCTCGCCGACCTCATCGGCCGCATCGCCGCCAACGGCCGTCCTCGGGAAGCGGCGGAGTAGTCCTGGCCTCCATCAACGACGGCGCAGTCGGCGCATCTCTCCCGCTTGCAGGGGAAGAAGTCCGATGAGTCATCTGACGACACTCACCTGACCATCACCTGATGAAAGTTCATGGCCCGCGGTTAGGCTCAAGGGGTCACTTTGTGATGCATACCGTTGGACTTCTTCGTCAGCTTTGTGTCATCCGTCGTTCATGAAATGCGCAATCCGTTCAGTCGCTTGTCAGAAATCTCGCACGACTTATCCCCGCGCTTTGTGGCTGAGGTAGATTCAACCCATCGCCACCCCTCAAGCGAGGTTGCAAACGAGCGGCCGGGGTGGCGAGGCTGGGTGGGGCAAGTGTCGGCGAACCCCAGGCCAAGCCGGGAAGGTCTGACGGAGTTAGGTACCCCGTCGCCTTAATTTGCTGCCGCGATGGGCTCATGTTCGGCGCCATCAAAAGGGGTTCGACTGGAGAAACGCGAAGAGCGTGGTCTGGTCAGGACAAGAACCCTGCGGCGGTGGGGCATTCCGCTAAACGCCCCGGACATTCCCGGTGAACGCCGAAAATCCCGGTCATGACGGCGGAGCCAAGCTCCGGTCCCGGCAACGGGACACTCGAACCAACGATTGAGCTTTGCTCCGCCGTTGTTCGCTCTTGCCACGCCCGGAAGGTCACGCCTGTCCGGTGCCTTGGCACGTCCGAGGCAATACTCGTGAACATCCGCCCGGCCCTGCCTGGGCCGTCTTGGCTTTGCTCAAATTTGCGGCTAAACGGAGCGACAGTTCTTTCGGGCGGGCCTTTCATCCATGTTGACCGCATTCGACGTCGGCGTCGGCGTACTCGTTCTGATTTCGGCGATCCTGGCGAC
>JAEZKB010000120.1 GCA_023415605.1 Pseudomonadota bacterium | reverse complement strand
ACCTCATGGTGAGCTTGTCGAACCACGAGGTCCGGGCCCCATCGGTGCCGCTCAGCCCTTGAGGATCGAGCGGCCGGCGTATTTGGCGGTGGTGCCGAGCTGTTCTTCGATGCGGATCAGCTGGTTGTACTTGGCAAGACGATCGGAGCGGCTGAGCGAGCCAGTCTTGATCTGACCCGAGTTGCAGGCGACGGCCAGGTCAGCGATGGTCGAGTCCTCGGTTTCGCCCGAGCGGTGCGACATCACCGAGGTGTAGCCGGCGCGGTGCGCGGTATCGACGGCGTCGAGGGTTTCGGTCAGCGAACCGATCTGGTTGACCTTGACCAGGATCGAGTTGGCGACGCCCATCTTGATGCCCGACTTTAGGCGCTCCGTGTTGGTGACGAAAAGATCGTCGCCGACGAGCTGGATCTTCTTGCCGAGCAGGTCGGTGAGCGCCTTCCAGCCCTCCCAGTCGTCCTCGGCCATGCCGTCTTCGATGGTAATGATCGGGAACTTGTCGACGAGGCCAGCGAGGAATTTGGCGTTCTCCTCGGAGCTGAGCGACTTGCCCTCGCCCACCATCTCGTACTTGCCGCCCTTGAAATACTCGGTGGAGGCGCAATCGAGGCCGAGATAGACGTCTTTGCCGGCGGCATAGCCGGCCTTCTCGATCGATTTGACGATGTACTCGAGCGCCGCTTCGGCCGACTGCAGGTTGGGGGCGAAACCGCCTTCATCGCCCACATTGGTGTTGTGGCCGTCAGCGCCGAGACCCTTCTTGAGGGTGTGGAAGATTTCCGAACCGATCTGCACCGCGTGGGCGATGGATTCGGCGCCGACGGGCAGGATCATGAACTCCTGCATGTCGATCGGGTTATCGGCATGGGCGCCGCCATTGATGATGTTCATCATCGGCACGGGCAGCACGTGGGCGTTGGGGCCGCCAACATATTTGAACAGTGGCAGCGCCGAGGATTCGGCGGCCGCCTTGGCGACGGCGAGGGAGACGCCGAGGATAGCGTTCGCCCCAAGGCGCGACTTGTTCGGGGTACCGTCGAGTTCGATCAGCGCCTGATCGACAGCGCGCTGGTCGAGAGCGTCCAGACCCTGGATTTCGGAAAGAATCTCGGTGTTGACGTTGTCGACGGCCTTGGTGACACCCTTGCCGAGGAAGGCCTTGCCGCCGTCGCGCAGCTCCACGGCCTCGTGGGCACCGGTGGAAGCGCCCGAGGGGACGATGGCGCGACCGAAGCTGCCGTCATCGAGCACCACATCGACTTCGACCGTCGGGTTGCCGCGGCTGTCGAAGACCTGGCGGCCGGTGATATCGATGATCGAAGACATGTCGTGCCCCTTGCTGTTCGGCTGTTGCGACCTGTCTAGACAAGGGTTGTGACAACTGGAAGGGGGTGGCGGCGAAAAATCGGCCGCTGCGCCGGGCGGCAGCCGGGTTATGGCTGCTCGACTTTGCCGTGGGCGATGAGCCAGGTGACGGCTTCCTGCACGGCGGCAAGCGAAGTGTAGCGGGGCGTATAACGAAGAAGGCGCCGGGCCTTTTCGATCGAGTGGCTCGGGCTGCGACTGATGTGTTCCCAGGTGGCTTCAGCCTCCTTGGGGGACTGCAGGGTCTTCCACTCGTCGTACGGCAGATAGCGGATGTCGGGCTCGAGGCCGAACCAGCGGTACATGGCTTCGGCATAGCCGCGGAGGTTGAGTGCGCCAGGAGAGACGGCGTTGAAGGCTTCGCCCACGGCTACCGAGCGGTTGGCGATGGCGCCCATGACGATCTGCGCGACGTCATCGGCATGGACGTGGTGGACGGTCTCGAGGCCGAAGTTCGGCAGCGCCAGCTGTTCGCCGCGGGCGATCAGCGAGAAGACGGCCGGGTTGAAGTGACCGGCTGGATTCAGCGGTTCCCAGCCTGGGCCGACGATGTGACCCGGGCGGAACACGGTCGCGGGAAAGCCAGAGCGGCGGGCCTCGCCCAGGAGAAAGGCCTCGATGGCCGATTTCTGGATGCCGTAGTCGCCGAAGGCATTGTGCGGCTGGTCCTCGGTGGCCGGAACCACAGCATTGTGGCCGTAAACCCAGATGGTGCCGCAGTGCAGGAAGTGCTGCACCCTGCCCCGCAACGCCTCGGTGATGTGCCTGGCGCTCTCCAGGGTGAAGCAGATCATGTCGATGACGATGTCTGCTTCGAGCGCGGCGATGCGGGTGCCGAACGTGCCGGCCTTCTCCTCGGCTTCGCGGTCGGCGGTGACGGTGGTCACCCGGCCCCAGGCGGCGTTGGGGCCATAGGGCTGGCGCTGCCCGCGTGTGACGTTGATGACCTCGTGTCCGGCTTCGACCAGTCGCGGCACGAGATAGGTGCCGACGTGGCCACTGCCGCCGATGATCGCGACGCGGGCCATGGTCAGAGCAGCTTTTCGATGTGCGGGACGAGCGCTTCCGGCTCGACAGCGGAGGCGTAACGGCCGGTGACCCTTCCCTCTCGATCGACGAGGAATTTGGTGAAGTTCCAGCCGATGTCGCGGAACCACGGAAAGCCCGGCGCTTCCTTTTTAAGGTAGGCCCAGAGCGGGTGGGCGCCCTTGCCGTTGACCTCGACCTTGTCGAACATCGGAAAACTCACCGAGAAGCTGGTGGAGCAGAAGGCGGCGATTTCGGCGGCGCTACCCGGCTCCTGTTCGCCGAATTGATTGCAGGGAAAGCCCATGACCACGAGGCCGCGGTCCCTGTAGTCCTGCCAGAGCTTTTCCAGCCCGTCATACTGGCGGGTGTAGCCGCACTTGCTGGCGGTGTTGACCGGCAGGATCACCTTGCCGCGGAAATCGGCCATAGACTGTTCGGTGCCGTCGAGGCGACGGGCGGAGAAGTCAAAGAAGCTGGTCATTGGAAAATCACTTGTCCCGCTTGTGGGCGTCGATGGTCTTGTCCGAACGCGCCTTTTCGGCGGCAGACTGCAATTTCTCGGCCTTGCTGCGGCCGAACTTGATGCGATTGGCTTCCGCCGTGGCTTCCTTCTCTGCCCGCGCCTTGGCCTTGCGGGCTTTGGAAAGCGAGAGAATGTCGGCCATCAGACCAGCCGGCTCTGGACAACGGCGGCTTCGATGAAGCTGGCGAAGAGCGGGTGGGGTTCGAAGGGGCGGGATTTGAGTTCCGGGTGGAACTGCACGCCGATGAACCACGGATGGTCCGTCCGTTCGACGATCTCGGGCAGCTTTCCGTCCGGCGAGGTACCGGAGAACAGGAGACCATTGGCCTCGAGCACCTTGCGGTAGTTCATGTTGACCTCGAAGCGGTGCCGGTGGCGCTCGGAGATGCGGGTCGTGCCGTAGATATCGGCGACGCGCGAGCCCTTGGCGAGCTGGGCCGGATAGGCGCCGAGGCGCATGGTGCCGCCGAGATCGCCCTCAGCCGACCGCGTCACCTGCTCGTTACCCTTGGTCCATTCGGTCATAAGGCCGACGATCGGCTCCTTGGTCGGGCCGAACTCGGTAGAGTTGGCTGCCTTGATGCCCGCGGTGTTCCGCGCGGCCTCGATACAGGCCATCTGCATGCCGAAGCAGATGCCGAAATAGGGCACGTCCTTCAATCGCGCGAAGCGGGCGGCCTGGATCTTGCCGGCCGAACCGCGCTCGCCAAAACCGCCCGGCACAAGGATGCCGTGGACGTTTTCGAGGAAGGGCGCTGGATCTTCGTGCTCGAAGGTCTCGGAGTCGATCCAGCTGAGGTTCACTCTCACCCGGTTGGCGATGCCGCCATGGGTGAGTGCTTCGGACAGCGACTTATAGGCGTCCTTGAGGCCGGTATATTTGCCGACAATGGCGATGTTGACCTCGCCCTCGGGATTGTGGAAGCGCTCGGAGACATTCTCCCAGGGTTTCATATCCGGCTCAGGGGCATCGGTGATACCGAAGGCGGCCAGCACTTCGCGGTCGAGGCCTTCCTTGTGGTAGGCCATCGGCACGTCATAAATCGAAGCGACGTCGAGGCCCTGAATCACGGCGCTTTCGCGCACGTTGCAGAAGAGTGACAGCTTCTTGCGCTCGCCGGCGGGGATCGGGCGATCGGCGCGGACGAGGAGAATATCAGGCGCGATGCCGATGGAGCGCAGTTCACGCACGGAGTGCTGGGTCGGCTTGGTCTTGAGCTCGCCCGCGCTGGGGATATAGGGCATCAACGTCAGGTGGACGTATACCGCGTGGTGCCGCGGCAGGTCGTTACCGAGCTGGCGAATGGCCTCAAAGAAGGGCAGACCTTCGATATCGCCGACGGTGCCCCCGACCTCGACGAGGACGAAGTCATAGTCCTCGTTGCCCTCGACCACGAATTCCTTGATGGCGTCAGTGACATGCGGGATGACCTGCACGGTGGCGCCGAGATAGTCGCCGCGGCGCTCCTTGGCGAGAATGTCCGAATAAATCCGGCCGGTCGTGATGTTGTCGCGCTTGTTAGCCGAGCGGCCAGTGAAGCGTTCATAGTGCCCTAGATCGAGATCGGTCTCCGCCCCATCGTCGGTGACGAAGACCTCACCGTGCTGTGTGGGCGACATCGTGCCGGGATCGACATTGAGATAGGGGTCGAGCTTCCGCATGCGCACTTTATAGCCACGCGCTTGCAGAACCGCTCCGAGAGCGGCCGACGCGAGCCCTTTGCCCAATGAGGAAACCACGCCACCGGTGATGAAAACGTACCGAGCCATGGGCCTTCACCTTATGCGGACAGAGAACTGATTCGAAGACCCGCGCGGCACACGATGTGGCACGAGCCCCCACAAAAAGAAGAAGGGGATGTTGCCATCCCCTTCCCGGTTGGTCGTTCCCGGCGCCTCAGTTGGCAGGCGCTGCGGGTGTCTGGGTCCCCGTCGCCGCGGGACTTGAGGTATCGCTTGGCGCCGGATCGGCGGTGCTAGCGCCGGTGGCAGGAGCAGCGGGAGCCTCGGGCGCTGCCGGGGCCGCCGTTCCGTCGGCCGCTGGAGCCGCGTCAGTGGCAGCCGGGGCGGAGTCGGTAGCCGGAGCGGCCGGAACCGACAAGGCCGGATCAGCGCCTGGCGTCGTGGTCGGGGCGTCCGTGGCAGGAGCGGCCGGGACATTGAGAGAATCGTCACCTTCGAGCGCGTTGAGCGCATCGAGGACCGAGGTCGGAGCGCCGACGTCGCTGTCGGCACTGTCGGCCGCGCCGCGGAGGATACCGCTGGTTCGGTTATCAACCTCGGAAAGAATGGTGAGACCAATGGCCGTGGCGAAGAACAGAGCCGCGAGGACGGCAGTGGTGCGAGTCAGGAGGTTTGCCGAACCGCGGACAGTCATCAGCCCGTTAGAGCTAGAACCCATCCCCAAGCCTCCGCCCTCGGAGCGCTGCAGCAGGATCACCCCAATCAGCGCCAGGACGATCAGCAGATAGGCCACAATCAGGACATTCGCCATGCGGGTCTCAGTCTTCCAATTCGAATTTGGCGCGCGTTCTACACGCGGCCATCGACAAATGCCAGCCGCACGGCCGGGTTTTTTGCCCGGTCGTTGCGTGCATCTGTCCTAGACCGCGGAGATAATGGCGAAGAAGTCGTTTGCCAAGAGGCTGGCGCCACCAACAAGGCCGCCATTTACATTAACTACGGCAAGAATCTCCTTGGCGTTGCCGGGCTTCATCGAGCCACCGTAGAGCAGCGGGATGCGCTCGCCGGCGGCGCCAAAGCGGCCGGACAACTGAGCGCGAATGCCGTCATGCATGGCGCGGATGTCCTCAATAGTGGGGGTGAGGCCAGTGCCGATGGCCCAGACAGGCTCGTAGGCAACTACGACGTCGTGCTCAGCCGCCTCGTCCGGGATGGAGGCTGAAATCTGACCGGAGACGACGTCGACCGCCCTACCCGCCTCGCGCTCGGCCCGGGTTTCGCCGACGCAGATGATGGGGGTGAGGCCGGTGGCGATCGCCGCCAGTGCCTTGGCGCGGACAATGGCGTCATCTTCGTGATGATCGGTGCGGCGCTCGGAGTGGCCGACGATAACATACTGCGCACCGGCATCGGCGAGCATGGCCGCACTGATATCACCGGTATGCGCTCCGCTGGCCATCGGGTGGCAATCCTGGCCGCCGGTGACGATGCCGGCGGTCGCGGCGCGCTCGGTGAGGCGGGTAAGGAGCGTGGCGGGCGGACAGATAGCGACAATGCAGCGCGGCCGATCCCCTTCCGCCAACAAGGTCCCCAGCCGGTCGACTTCACCCAAGGCCGCAGAAAGGCCGTTCATTTTCCAGTTTCCCGCAATCAGCGGGGTGATGCCTTCGGCCACGTCGAACCTCCTAAACTCTTGCGCGCACGAGGCGTTTGCCATAACCGGGCAGGCCAGCGCTAGCGGGCTAGTAATTGCCTTGCAGCAGGCCAAAGTCCCTGTCTAGTATCCGCCGCCTTGAAACCCGGCAGATGCCGGGCCTTACGTGTTTGGAAGTACGTCGCATGCTCGAAGGTTTTCGCGCCATTTCCCGGACCTGGTTCGGCAAAATCCTGGGGGCCTTCCTGATCGTCGGTCTCGCCGGCTTCGGTATCTCCAACGTGCTCCTCGACCTGGGCAGCAACAAGGTGGCGCAGGTGGGCAACCAGGAAATCTCCGTGCGGGCGTTCCAGCGCGAGTACCAGAACCGGCTCAACGCCTTTGCCCAGCAAGTTGGCCGCATGCCGACCAACGAGGAAGCCCTGGCAATGGGCGTGCCCTCGATGGTGCTGACCCAACTCGGCGCTGAGGCAGCCCTCAACCAGATGGGCCAGAACATGGGCATTGGAGTCTCCGACGCGCGTCTGTCCAAGATGCTGCGCGAAGATCCAAGCTTTGGCGATATATTGGGCAAGTTCGACCCGCAGAATTTTGGCCGCGTGCTGCAGCAGGCCGGCTACACGCAAGAAGAGTATTTCGAGTTGCAGCGCAACGCGGCGCGCCGCCAGCAGGTGGCGCAGGGCCTTTTCATCGGCAGCCCGGTACCGCAGGCCGCCATCGAACTGGTCAACCGTTATGGCACTGATAAGCGCACGGTCGACTATTTCACGCTCGGCGCGGGCAACCTGATGGTCGAGCCTCCGGCCCCGACCGAGGCAGATCTCGCATCGTATCTGACCGAACACCAGACCGAGTATCGCACCAAAGAGACTCGAACGGTCGATGTGCTGCCGTTGACCATCGACACCTTGGCCGCCACCAAAGAGATCAGCGACGAGCAGATTGCTGCCGAATACGAGGCGACCAAGGACAAGCTGGTCAAAATCGAGCGCCGCACCATCAAGCAGGTGCCGCTGACGGATGCCCAGAAGACCGCGTTCGAGACCGGCAATGCCGCCGGCAAGACTTTTGACCAGCTGGTGACCGAGAACGCGCTCACCGCTAGCGACGTGGGTAATCTGGCACAGTCCGAAATCACCGATGCCGATCTCGCCACCGCCGCGTTCGGCCTGGCGCAGGGTGACTTTGTCATCATTCCGGGTGTAGGCGGTCAGCGGGCCGTCACGGTGACGGCGATCGAACCTGGCGGGCAGATCTCGCTCGAAGAGGCGCGCGACGACATTCGGGCCGATTTGGCCGAGAAAGCCGCTCGTGCCGAATATACCGACATTCTAGATCAGATCGAAGAACTGCGTGCGGCGTTCCAGCCACTGCGCGAAATCGCTGAACGCTTCAAGCTGCCGGTGACGGAAGTCAAGGTAACGAGCGGTGCGACTGAGCTGTCGGCTGTTCCGGCGATCCCGGCCGACCAGTACGACAAGATTTCGACCGCGATCTTCGGCGCCACGGTCGATAAACTCGCACCGACTGTCGCCATTTCGGGCAACAATAACCTGTGGTTCGATCTCAAGTCCGTCGAAGAGGCCCGCGATCAGACACTCGACGAGGTCCGTGACGTACTGACCACGGCTTGGACGGAAGAAAAGACGGAAGCCGCGGTCCAAGCCGAAGTGGACAAGGCATTGGGCGAACTTAGCGCGGGCACACCGTTTGCCGATGTCGCCGCCAGCCTCAACCAGTTCCCGCAGCTCAGCCAACCGCTGACCCGCGCGGGCGATCAAACGCCGCCGCTCGACCAGACTGTAGCAGCGGCGACCTTCCGTGGCGGCGAGGGGTATGTGGGCAGCGCGGTAAACAGCGACGGTGATCACGTGATCTTCCAGGTGGTCGAGATCATCACCGACGAAACCAACCTCGCGCAGGATCAAGGCGGTTACATCGCCAACACCCGCCAGAACACGCTCTACAGCGACTTCATGGGTGGGCTTCGCGACACCATGGGCCTGCAGATCAACCAGAAAGCGCTGACCCAGCTCCTGGCGCTCGACGAGACTGGGCAGTAGCGACACCATGCCGGATGACTACTTTGGCCGCTTCGCCCAAGCATACGAGGACGGACGTGCGCAGATTCTCTTCCGGCGTGTTGTCGCCGATCTCGAAACGCCGATCGGTACCTATCTGAAGCTGGCCGAGGGCCGCCAGAACACCTTTCTCCTCGAGTCGGTGCAGGACGGGGCCATCAAGGGGCGATACTCGATGATTGGGCTTTTGCCCGACATCATCCTGAAGGTGGAGAACGGCAAGGCAGCGATCAACCGCAACGCCCAACTGCAGCCGGATGCATTTACGCCGGTGACGCAGCCGCCGCTCGAGGCGCTGCGGACGCTGGTGGCCGAGAGCCAGGCCGATGTGCCGGAGGGCCTGCCCTCTACCGCCGCCGGCATCTACGGCTATCTCGGCTACGAGATGGTACGACAGATGGAGGTCCTGCCGGACAAGGGAGCCGCCGGGCTCGGCTTTCCCGATGCTGTCCTGATGCGGCCGTCGGTTCTGGCCGTGTTCGATACGCTCAAGGACGAACTCTATCTCACCGCGCCGGTCTATATCCGCGAGGGCGTCACCGCCCGGCAGGCGTGGGAAGCGGCGCAGGGGCGGATCGACGATGCCATGGCGCGGCTGGCGCGGGCGACGCCGGTGGTCGGGGAGTTGCCGGACCTCGAAAAGATCGAGATCAAGAGCAACACGACGGCTGCCGAATATGCGCAGATGGTCGCC
>JAEZKB010000098.1 GCA_023415605.1 Pseudomonadota bacterium | reverse complement strand
GGTGGTGCTGGGGCGAGGTCGTGCCACAGTCCCTTCTCCCTCGGGGGAGAAGGTGGCCGAAGGCCGGATGAGGGCGCCTTGACTGCCCCCTGATGCCTCAGGCCGCGGGGAACAGCTGATACCGCTTCGGCCGGAACGCGATGCGGGTGCGCTCGCCGGCCGGATGATCGAAGGGCAGGTCGATCTCCACCCGTTCCTTGTCGCCGCCGATTTCGAGTTCGACGCGGCGCGTACCGCCGACCCGGCGCGAGGCCGCCACGACGCCCGCCAGGGCAGCACCATCATCGACCAATTCGACATCGTGCGGGCGGAAATAGAGCCGCGCGCTCGGTCCGGTGATGTCCTGCGCGTTGAGCCCGATGGCCCGGCCGCCGACCCAGAGTTCCTTGTTCTCGATCTCGACCGGCAGGTAGCTGGACTCGCCGATGAAGGTGAAGACGAAGGGGTTGATCGGGTGGTCGTAGACCTCATCGGAGGTCCCGACCTGCTCGATGGCGCCCTGGCTCATCACCACGACGCGGTCGGCGAGTTCGAGCGCCTCCTCCTGGTCGTGCGTGACGAACACCGTCGTGTGGCCGGTGCGGTCGTGAATCTCGCGCAGCCATTTGCGCAGCTCCTTGCGCACCTGCGCGTCGAGCGCACCGAACGGCTCGTCGAGCAGCAGCACGCGCGGCTCGATCGCGAGCGCGCGGGCCAGTGCCACACGTTGCCGCTGGCCGCCCGAAAGCTGCTGCGGATAGCGCTTTTCGAGCCCCGAAAGCTGCACCAGGTCGAGCAGTTCCATGGCCCGGCGCCGGATTTCGGCTGCCGGCGGTCGCGTGGCGCGCGGCCTGACCTTGAGGCCGAACGAGATGTTCTCGAGGATCGTCATGTTCCGGAACAGCGCATAGGCCTGGAACACGAAGCCGACATTGCGCTCCTGCACGGTCTTGTAGGAGGCGTCTTCCTCGCCGAAAAAGATCTGCCCGGCGGTCGGGGTTTCGAGCCCGGCGATCAAGCGCAGCAGCGTCGTCTTGCCCGAACCTGAGGGGCCCAGCAGCGCAATCAGCTCGCCCGACTTGATGTGCAGCGACACATCCCGAAGGGCGGGATAGCGGGTGAATTCCTTGCGGACGTTTTGAACGCGAATATCCAAACGGGTGCCCCTTTAGTGCCGTCGGTTACCGGCGAGTTCGTCGCCGAAGCGGAACTCGAGGATGGTCTTGAAGATGAGCGTCACCAGCGCCAGCATCGCCAGGAGCGAAGCCACGGCGAAGGCGGCGGTGAAGTTGTATTCGTTATAGAGGATTTCGATGTCGAGCGGCATCGTGGTGGTTTTGCCCCGGATATGGCCCGAAACCACCGATACCGCGCCGAATTCGCCCATGGCGCGTGCATTGCAGAGCAGCACGCCATAGAGCAGGCCCCACTTGATGTTGGGCAGCGTCACCCGCCAGAAGGTCTGCCAGCCGGTGGCGCCCAGCGACAGAGCCGCCTCCTCGTCACCATTGCCCTGGTCTTGCATCAGCGGGATCAACTCGCGGGCGATGAAGGGAAAAGTAACGAAGATTGTCGCCAGGACAATGCCAGGCACCGCAAAGATGATCTCGATGCCATTGGCGCGGAGGATCGGCCCCAGCCAGCTCTGCGCGCCGAACAGCAGCACATAGACCATGCCCGAGACCACCGGCGACACCGAGAACGGCAGGTCGATGAGGGTGACGAGGAAGCTCTTGCCCCAGAACTCGTACTTGGCCACGCACCAAGCGGCCGCGACGCCGAAGACAAGGTTGAGCGGCACCGCGATGGCGGCGACCGTCAACGTGAGGAAGATAGCCTGCTGCGAATTCCGGTCCGAGAAGGACTCCAGATAGGTCTCCCAGCCCTTGCTGAAGGCCTCGACGAAGACCAGCACCAGCGGCATCACCAGCACCAGCAGCATGAAGGCGACGGCGGTGCCGATCAGCGTCCACTTCACCCACCGCCGTTCGGTGGTGGGGCGGTCATGATCGGCCGGATGGATCCGCCGGCGGCTGTCGTAGACGACGTCGTCCTGCTCAAACATCGCCGAACCGCCTCCTGGCCCAGGCCTGGATGAGGTTG
Organism: Pseudomonadota bacterium; assembly: GCA_023415605.1. Classification (GTDB taxonomy): domain Bacteria; phylum Pseudomonadota; class Alphaproteobacteria; order Rhizobiales; family Devosiaceae; genus Devosia_A. Next base: position 9,732 of record JAEZKB010000098.1, on the reverse strand, counting down.
ATGACGAGCAGCATGACGAAGGCGATGATCAGCATGATCCCGGCGATCACGGCGGCGCCCGCCTGGTCGAATTCCTCGAGCTTGATGACGATCAGCACCGGCGCGATTTCCGAGATGTTGGGGAGGTTGCCGGCGATGAAGATGACCGACCCGTATTCGCCCACGGCGCGGGCGAAGGCGAGCGCAAAGCCGGTGAGTACCGCCGGCGTCAGCCGCGGCAGGATCACTCTGGAGATGGTCTGCCAGCGGTTGGCGCCCAACGTCGCCGCTGCCTCCTCGAGCTCCTGCTCGAACTCTTCGAGCACCGGCTGCACCGTGCGCACCACGAAGGGCAGACCGATAAAGATCAGCGCAATGACGATGCCGGTGGGCGTGTAGGCGATCTTGAAATTGAGCGAGAATTCTTGGAGCCCGAAGGGCATCCAGGTCTGCGCATGCCACCACTGCCAAAGTGCGCCGCGGTCGGAGAACAGCGAGCCGATCCAGCCCTTGGGCGCATAGAGCGTCGAAAGCGCGATACCGGCTACCGCCGTTGGCAAGGCGAACGGCAGGTCGACGATGGCATCCATGAGGCGCCGGCCGGGAAACTTGTAGCGCACCAGCACCCAGGCGACGATGACGCCGAAGACCACATTGACCCCCGCGGCGATCAGCGACGATCCGAAGCTGACCTCCAGCGCCCTCAGAGTGCGCTGGGCGGTGGCGATGCGGACGATCTGCTCCCACGGCGTAGTGCCGGCTTTGAGGAAGAGACCGATGATCGGGATCAGGACGATGAGGCTCAGATAGAGCAGCGTATAGCCGAAGGTCAGCCCGAAACCCGGAACGACGCTGGGCTTAACAAAGCTCCACCCCGCTCTCGCGGGGTGGATCGGAGCCATGACCGCCGCGGCGGCGCCGGCATTACTGCGGGATGTAGACTTGGTCAAAGATGCCGCCATCGCCGAAGTGTTTGGGCTGCGCCGTCTTCCAGCCGCCAAAGACCGGATCATCAATAGAGATCAGATCGATCTTTGGGAAGGCTTCGAGCAGCGCCTGGTCAGTCACCAGCTCAGGCTTACTCGGGCGATAGTGGTTGGCCGCGGCGATCGTCTGGCCTTCGGCCGAGTAGAGGTACTCGATATAGGCTTTGGCGAGCTCGGTCGTGCCATGGGCTTCTGCGTTCTTGTCGACGATGGCGACCGGCGGCTCGGCGAGGATCGAGCTGGGCGGATAAACGACGTCGAAGTTGTCGGCGCCGAATTCGTCGAGCACCAGGAAGGCTTCGTTTTCCCAGGCTAGCAGCACGTCGCCCAATTCCTTCTGCGCGAAGGTCACCGTCGAGCCGCGCGCACCGGTATCGAGCACCGGGACGTGGGCATAGAGTTGCCTGATGAACTCGATGGTCTTGGCTTCGTCGCCGCCATTCGCCTTGTTCGACCAGGCCCAGGCCGCGAGATAGTTCCAGCGCGCGCCGCCCGAGGTCTTCGGATTCGGGGTGATGACTTCGACGCCCTCTTTGATCAGGTCGCCCCAGTCGGCGATGCCCTTGGGGTTGCCCTTGCGGACGAGGAACACGATGGTCGAGGTGTAGGGCGTCGAGTTGTTCTCGAACTCGCTGCGCCAGTCCGCGTTGAAGAGGCCGGCCTTCTCGACGATGGCGTTGATGTCGCCTTCGAGCGCCAGGGTGACCACATCGGCCTGCAGGCCGTCGATCACCGCCTGCGCCTGCTTGCCCGAGCCGCCATGGCTCTGCTCGACAACCACCGTATTGCCGGTCGTCTCCTGCCAGTGCTTGGCGAAGGCCTCGTTGAAAGCCACGTAGAGTTCGCGGGTGGGATCGTAGGAGACGTTGAGCAGCTTCTGTTCCTCGGCGCGGGCCGTAGCAGCCCCGGCCACGATCAGCAGCGATGCAACGAGCCCGCCATAGGCAAGCAGTTTCGCAGTTGTCTTCATCTCAGCCCTCCGGCCTGTGATTACCTTGGCTTACTCTACCTCTTTGGTCGGCATTCTCAAGAAAGCGGCAGAGCGTCGATTTCGTCGGCGACGAAAAAGCTTTCTGCCGGACGCTAGCACGCGGCGTCGTTCTTGCTCTGGTCGAGCAAACCGGCCCCTGGATGAGCATGGTTTTGCGCACGGGTTTGATGCTCAGCGGTCAATCCGCCCGAACCCCCGACGTCGGGCTCGAGAGAAGGTCGCCTAGACCACGAGCTCCGGGACGGTCATCGCATCGGCGAGACTGGTACGGTCGAGCACGTCGCGGGTGGCGACGGTCACCTTGGCAAAGACGTGCCGAATTTCGCACGTCGCCTCGTCCGAACAGTCCGAGCAGCGGCGATAGGCGATCTTGGAAAGGCAGGGGAGCGGCGCGATCGGTCCGTCGATGAGCCGCAGCACCTCCCCGAACGTGACCTCGCTCGGCGCGCGGAGCAGCGCATAGCCGCCCAGCCGTCCGCGCTTGGACATCACGATGCCGGCGCGCTTGAGTTCCAGCAGGATCTGCTCGAGGAACTTCTTCGGGATCACCTGATCGCGCGCGATGTCCGAGATCATCAGCGAGGCGCCAGGGCCAGCCTTGACCAGTGCCACCAGCGCCCGGAGCGCGTATTTTGCCTTCTGCGAAATCATCTCGGAGTCCCGGCCGGATTGCGCTCCGGCCATGTGATCGAGCTATAGGGGATAATGGCTGCGAAAGTGAGAATCTTCGCGCCTATCTTTCCACCGGCTCGGGAGGGGCAACTTCGGGGTTGAACGGTGTCGCCGCCGTGCGGGCCGGCTGCCGCGCTTTGAACGGCAGCGTATCCGGCGAGACAGGCTCCGTTGCCGTATCGGGTTCCGGATCGGGCTCCTCGCCGTAGGCCGAGACGACTGCGGGCGGCTCGGCGGGACCAGTGTCGGGATGCTGCACCGGCGCTGCCTCGATCTTTTCGAGCAGCATCTCGGCATCGCCCGGCCTTGACTCCGCCAGCGTCGCCGTCTCCATCGCATCCGCGCCGCCTGGCGGCTGGGCATCGCCCTGCGTCAGCGGACCAGGCGCCACCGCCCCGAGCGCCGGCGGCGGGACTTCCGCCATCGGCTCCGATGCGCTGCCCCCCGGTGGTGGTGGCGCTATAATCGGCGTACCCAAGGCGGCGGCAACCGCATCGCTGGCCACCACTTCGGCGACGGCGCTGGAATCGCGCTGCACCAGTTCGAGCATGCCCAGCGCGATCTCGCGCTCGCCCATGATCACCGAATTGGCGCCAAGATGCAGCAGATGCTGCTCCTCCTCATCGGAATGGGCCCGCGCGATGATCACCAGCCCGGCATTCTGCTTGCGGCACTGCTCCACCGCCTGTCCTGCCTCGAAGGCGTTGGGAATGGCGATGACGCAGGTCTTGGCCTCCGCCACATTGGCGCGACCCAGCACTTTTGAGCTTGCTGCGTTACCGACAATGACCTCGATACCTGCAGCCCGCGCTGTGTTGATCCGCCCTTCTGCGTCTTCGATGACAAGGAACGGCGCCTTGGAGGCCAGAAGACCCTCGCCCACCACTGTACCCACGCGGCCATAGCCGATGAGGATGGTATGCGCGGTAAGCGTCGTTGGCTGCGGCGACTCGTCCGGCTCCTCCGACACGGCCGTCGCCGGCTCGGGCGTTGGCGTCGAAGCGGCGACCGATGGTTCGACCCGCGGTGCCGGCGCCCTGCCAGGGAATCGGCGTTCGAGCGCTGGCCGACCCCTCTCGACCGCCCAGAAGATCACCGGGTTGAGCACGATTGAAATGATCGCGCCTCCCAGGATCAAGTCCTTGGCCTGTGCCGGCAGGATGTCGAGCGTCACGCCCAGCGTCGCCAGGATGAAGGAGAATTCGCCGATCTGCGCGAGGCTGGCGGAAATGATCAGCGCCGTTGCCACCGGCTGGCGGAAAGCCAGGACGATGAGGAAGGCAAAGATCGACTTGCCGATGAGGATGATGAATACCGTCGCCAGCAAAGGCAGAGGATCGCGGATCAGGATGCCTGGGTCGAACAGCATGCCGACCGAAACGAAGAACAGCACCGCGAACGCGTCGCGCAGCGGCAGGCTCTCCTGCGCGGCCCGATGGCTGAGCTCGCTTTCCGATAGGATCATGCCGGCAAAGAACGCGCCCAGCGCCAGGCTGACGCCGAAGAGATAGGCGGCCCCTGCCGCCACACCCAGCGCAATTGCCAGCACCGCAAGGCGGAACAGTTCGCGGCTGCCGGTATGCGCGGTGAAGTGAAGGATGAACGGGATGACCCGGCGGCCGACGACCAGCATGAAGCCCACGAACGCGGCGAGCTTGATCACCGTCACGGCCAGCACGCCGGGAATGCCCAGCTGGATGCCGAACATCCGCTCGGTGAAATTGACGAACGGGTCGTTGATCGGCGTGCCGCCCCCACCACTCGCCAGGCTCGCTACCGCCGGGATGAGCACCAGCGCTAGCACCATCGCCATGTCCTCGACGATGAGCCAACCGACGGCGATCTTGCCTTTTTCACTCTCGATGAGCCGCCGGTCCTGCAGCGCCTTGAGCAGCACCACGGTGGAGGCGACCGAAAGCGCCAGACCGAACATCAGTCCTGCGCCCAGCCCCCAGCCCAACATGAGCCCGAGACCGCAGCCCAAGGCGGTTGCGCCGGCGATCTGCACGATGGCGCCCGGCACCGCGACAGCACGAACCGACAGCAGATCCTTGAGGGAGAAATGCAGGCCCACACCGAACATCAGCAGGATGACGCCGAGTTCCGAAAGTTCCGTCGCCAGTTCGCCGTCGGCAACGAAGCCGGGCGTGAACGGCCCTACCACGACGCCGGCCAAGAGATACCCGACCAGCGGCGGCATGCGGAAGCGATTGGCTATGGCGCCGAAAATGAATGCAAGCACAAGACCCGCGACGATCGTGGAGATCAGGGGGGTGTCGTGATGCATTGGGCCTCCTGCGGCGCGTGAACCTGAATCGTGTTGAAATCGCGTAGTTCAAAGATTGGGGTACAAAGAAGCTGCCCGCAAGTCATGGAGTCAGGAAAACTGCGGCCAAATCATGAGATTTGGCCAGACTTTCGGACTATGGCGGGACGACGGTTTTGACTTGGCCGAACGCCGGTGGCGCCCGGAGCACCTCAGGCAGATTGCGCAGCAAGGTCGTCGGGCTGATCAGCGCATCCATCGAGCGCTCGAGGCGGCGAACAGCGATGCCTACCTATGGCCTCTTCCGTTGGAGGGTTTAGCCGCGCGACCGGCGCTTGGCACCCGCACGGTGATTTTGCCGTAGCGGCCCATCGGCACCGCGCCAGGCCTCAGCCCGGAGGAAGCCCGCGACTTGATCGGCCGCCATCGGTCGCGCAAAGGCGTAGCCCTGCAGCACGTCGCAGCCAAGATCGCGCAGGATGCGGGCATGCTCCATGGTCTCGACACCCTCGCCGACGACGCCGATATCGAGCGACTTGCCGATCTCGATCACCGATTCCACGAGGTGCCGCTGCGCCGGATTGTCGACGACCGGCATCACCAGCTGGCGGTCGATCTTGAGCTTGCTCGGCTTGAGCTTGAGCAGGCTGACGATCGACGCATAGCCAGTGCCGAAATCATCGATCTCGATGTCGATACCCAGTTCCTTGAGCTGCTCGACCTGCCACAGCACCTCGTCGTCGCCCTCATCGAGGAAGATCGTCTCGACGAGCTCGAAGGCCACCGTTCCGGGAGTGATATTGAGATCGCGAAGGCTCTGCACCAGCTGCTCGTCCCGCAAACGGCGGGAGGAGACGTTGACGGAGAGGCGCGGCATGTGGAGACCCATGGCCTGCCATTTCGCCTGCCACTTGAGCGCCTGTTCGAGCACTAGCCGGTCGATGCTGGCCACGACATTGAGCTCCTCGGCCACCGCCATGAAGCTGTCGGGCGCCAGGATGCCCTCGGTCGGATGCCGCCACCGCGCCAGCGCCTCGCAGCCCACCACATCGAGCGTGCGCGAGTCGAACTGCGGCTGGAACCACGGCTCGAACTCGCCGCGGTCGAGCCCCTGCAGGATCTGGTCGGCGACCCGCTTGGTCCTGATCACCTCTGCCTGCAGCGTCTCCGAGAAGAACTCGTAGCGGTTGCGGCCGCGGCTCTTGGCCTTGTAGAGAGCGATATCGGCGTTGACGAGGAGCTTTCGCGGGTCAACCTCGACGCCAACCGCCGTCGCGATGCCAACCGACACCCCGAAGCGGCACTCGTGCCCTTCATAGTTCACCGGCTGCCGCATCCGCACGATGATCCGGTCGGCGAGGTCGGCCAGCACCGTGTCGTCTCCACTGATGGCCGAGACCAGCACGAACTCGTCGCCGCCGATACGGGCGACGAAATCCTCCGGCCGGATGTTCGATTTCAGCACCTCAGATGCATGCACCAGCATGGCATCGCCGGCCGCGTGACCGAGCGTATCGTTGATCTGCTTGAAGCGGTCGAGGTCGATGTGCAGCAACGCCAGCTTCTGCCCGCTGAGAGCGCAGCGCGTCGCGTGGCGCTGTAGGATGTCGTCCAGGTAGCGCCGGTTGGGCAGCCCCGTGAGGCTGTCATGCAGTGCATTGTGCTCGATATCGGCCTTGGCTTTGGCCAGCGCCGCATTGCGCGCCTCCGAAAGCCGGTTTGCCTCCTTGAGACTGTCGTTGAGCGCTACGTCGACGGTAACGTCCCAGTTGACGCCGACGATCTTGGCTGTGGTGCCCGCATCCTTGTAGACGGTGCCGATGGCGCGAATGTTGCGCACGCCGATCGGCGTAACCACACGGTAGTCCGAATAATAGTGGCCGGTCTTGTTCACGGCTTCGGAGAATTCCGCGATCGCTCGCGACTTGTCGTCGGGATGCAGTGCGGCCTCCCAATCGAGATAGTGCCGCTGACCGCCATCCTGCGGCAGGCCGAAGATGGCGTTGACCCTGTCGTCCCAATAGAGGTCGCCGGTGGTAAGATCGTTCTCCCAGACACCGACCTTCGAGGCTTCGAGCGCCATGCCGAGCCGGCGAGACAGTCTGGTGAGTTCGGCTTCGCGGGCGGCGAGGGTCTGGATGTGCTGCTGCCGCTCCTCGGTCAACCGGCCGCTGATGAAGATCGGGATCACTACCAGCCCGCCCAGGAGCAGCATCACCAGCCGGAGGCCCAGCGCCGACGGCGGCGTGGTTCCCCACCCGCCCTTGGGTATTGCATAGAGCTCCCAGGCACCGGTGGGTAGCGTCACTTCGGCAGTCACCGCGTCCTGGCTGAGGATCGAGGCCGGTCCGAAGAAGTGGCGACCCTCGTGCCCCAGCCCATCGCGCCCCGCAATGGCGACGGCGATCGGCAGCGTCGGGTCGAGCAGTCCGCTCTCGGTATAGAGCCGTCGCACGTCGATCACCGCTGACACCACGCCCCAGAATTCCTTGGCGGCACTTTCGCCAACGAACACCGGGAAGCGGCCGACGAAGCCTTGCCCGCCCTGCACAAGATTGACCGGACCCGCCAGCACCATCTGCTTGGTGTCGCGCGCTCTCAGGACTGCCTCGCGCTGCGCCTCGTTGTTGCGATAGTCGAGCCCGATCGCCCGTTCATTACCCTCGAGCGGATACATCATTTGCACCACGAGATCGGGCGCGGCGGCGATGTTGCGCAGCTGGCTGCCTTTGTCGAAGAGGTTGTCGGCGAGTTGGCTGAAGCGGTCCTGCTGCATGCCCGGCTCGGTCGAGAGCGTCGCCACCAACCCCTGCACCAGCTGGATATTGCCGTTGATATTGCCTTCGAGCTTGGCGCGGATGAGCCCGAGCTTGTCCTGGACTTCGGCGCGTTCGCTCTGCTGAAAGAGCACGGTGTTCTGATAGTCGGCGAAGGCGCCGGCCAGCAGCATGACCCCGAGCGCAAGGATGGCCGGGAGGCTGGACGGCTTCCTCAGGAAGCGCCAGAGCGCTGACACCGCGTCACCAAACCACGTCACGTCGAGACCCTTGCCGGGCGCCGTGTTTGGCGCCGGTCGAAGATGTAGGATGCTGGAATGCCGTTAAATTAGGCTTTAGCCAGCCTAGACGACCTTAGCCTTGACCCTGAACTCCGGCCGGTCCCACTCCCGCCGCCGCATCACCTGCGCGAGTATCGAGGCAGCACGCCACACATCCGAATAGCGCAGATAGAGCGGCGTCAGCCCGAAGCGCATGATGTCTGGCCCGCGGAAGTCGCCGATCACGCCGCGAGCGATCAGCGCCTGCATGGCCGCATAACCTTCGGCGAAGCGGAAACTGACCTGGGTGCCGCGCCGGACCGGTTCGATCGGCGTCACCAGCTCCAATTCCTGTGTCTGCGCAAGCACTTCGGTGACGAAGAGATCGAACAGCGCATCGGCCTTGGCGCGCACCAGCGCCAGGTCGACGCCGTCGAAGACGTCGATCGCGGCATCGAGCGCCGACATCGAAAGGATCGGCGGCGTCCCTACCCGCATCGCCTCGATCCCCTCTGCCGGACGATAATCCTCGGCGAACGCGAACGGCGCTTCGTGCCCCAGCCAGCCGGTCAGCGGCTGCCGCAGACCGTAATGATGTTCCGGCGCCACATAGATGAACGCCGGCGCACCAGGGCCGCCGTTAAGATATTTGTAACCACACCCCACGGCGAAGTCGGCCCGCGCGCCGAACAGGTCGACCGGAAAGGCGCCGGCACTATGCGCCAGATCCCAGACCGCCAGCGCCCCCATCTCGTGCGCAAAGGCAGTGACCGCCCGCATGTCGTGCCGCGCTCCGGTCTTGTAGTTGACCTCGGTCAGCATCACCACGGCGACATCCCGCGTGATGGCCGAGGCCAACTGCCCCGGCTCCACCAGCCGCAACTGGTGCCCCTGCCCGAGCAGATCGGCGAGGCCCTGCGCGATATAGACATCGGTGGGAAAATTCCCCGCCTCCGAGACGATCACCCGCCGGTCCGGCCGGAAGTGCAGCGCCATCGACAGCGCCTTGAAGAGGTTGATGGAGGTGGAATCGGCGACGGTCACCGTCCGCTCCGGCGCGCCGATCAGTTTGGCGATGCGATCGCCCAGCCGGCTCGGCAGGTCGATCCAATCATGGGTGTTCCACGACCGGATCAGCCCCTCGCCCCATTGCTTCGACACCACATCGGCCACCCGCGTCTTGACGCCCTTGGGCAACGCACCCAGCGAATTGCCGTCGAGATAGATGACGCCGTCGGGCAGCTCGAAAAGCTGCCGCAACGGCGCCAGCGGGTCGCCGATATCCATGGCCTCGGCTTCGCCGAGCGTGTAGCGCCTCACTTGCCCCACTTCTCCTGCCAGGTCGGCACGATGTCGTTGGGTGCCGGCGTCGCGACATAGATCGCCCGCGCCATGGCACGCGCCAGGCAGACCGCCGCGGCGTGGCCCAGATGGATCACGTCGAGGATCGGGTCCTTGATCGGCCGCGCGCCCGTCGCCACCGAGAACACCAGGTCACCGTCGACCGGCGTGTGCGCCGGACTGCAACCACGCGCAATGCCGTCCTGCGCCGCCACCGCGAACCGCTTCGCCTGCGCCTTGCTCAGCACCGCATCGGTCGCCACGATGGCGATCGTCGTATTGGCCAGCGCCGATGTCCCGTCGCGCTTGGTCCGCGCCGATTGCTCGAAACTCAGTGCCCCGCTGAACGGACCCTGCCCGCCGAACTCGCCATCGACCTCGAACGGGGCCGCCCAGAAGTGCCGGCTGTCACCCACCGTGACGCTGCCGGTCGGATTGGCGACGACCAGCGCCCCCACCG
>JAEZKB010000096.1 GCA_023415605.1 Pseudomonadota bacterium | reverse complement strand
GGAGACCGTCAACCCCGCGATTGCGCAGGAGCTCGGACTTCCGTTCAATGCCCGCGGCGTGGTGGTCCGCTCGGTCGAGCAGGGCTCGCCCGCTCACCGCATGGGCCTCGCGACCGGCGACGTCATCGGCCAGGATCACCTGCTCGGTCCCAACGGCCCGATCGGCCGCATGGTCGCGGCCGGCCGCGTCTCGTCCTTCATCCTCTGGGGTCCGCCGGGCGTGGGCAAGACCACCATCGCCCGGCTCGTGGCGAAGGAAGTCGGCCTCGACTTCGTGCAGCTCTCGGCCGTACTCTCCGGTGTCGCCGACCTCCGCAAGGTCATTGCCGAAGCCAAGGCGCTGCGCGAGGGGGCAGGGCGGCAGACGGTGATGTTCGTCGACGAGCTCCACCGCTTCAACCGCAACGTCCAGGATGCGCTGCTGCCCCATGTCGAGGACGGCACTATCATCCTCATCGGCGCCACCACCGAGAATCCCAGCTTCTCGATGGTTGCGGCGCTCCTCTCCCGTGCCAAGGTCTACACCCTCCGCCGCTTCGAGAAATCCGACCTCGCCATTTTAGCGGAGCGGGCAGAGGAATTCGTCGGCAAGAAGCTGCCGATTGATGCCGAAGCCCGCGACGCTTTGCTGGACATGGCCGATGGCGATGGCCGCTACCTGATCGGCCTCGCTGAGGAGCTGTTCGCGCTGCCCGAGGGCACGGTGCTTGACATCGCCGGCCTTGCCGAAACGGTGCAGAAGCGCGCCCCCGTCTACGACAAGGGGCAGGAAGAGCACTACAACCTCCTCTCCTGCTTCCATAAATCGCTACGCGGTTCAGACGTGCAGGCCGCCATGTACTGGGCGCAGCGCATGCTGGTCGGCGGTGAGCACCCCGACACCATCTTCCGTCGTCTTGCCTGTGCCGCCTCTGAGGATGTCGGCATGGCCGACCCGCAGGCCATGGTGCAGGTGATCACCGCCTGGACTGCGTTCGAGCGCACCGGCCTGCCCGAAGGCGAGCTGTTCATGGCCCAGGCCATCGCCTATGTGGCCACCGCACCCAAGTCGAATGCCGCCCATGTCGGCTTTGCCGCCGCCAAGCAACTTGCCATGCAGACCGGCTCCCTCGCGCCCCCCAAGCACATCCTCAACGCCCCGACCAAGCTCATGAAAGAGCTCGGCTACAACAAGGGCTATCGCTACGACCACGACTATCCCGATGCCTTCTCGGGCCAGGAGTTTTTCCCCGACGAGTTGGCCGGTCCCCGTCGACCCAACTTCTACCAGCCCAATGAGCGTGGCTTCGAGCGCGAAGTCCTCAAGCGGCTAGCCTTCTGGGACGCCCGCCGCGAACAGGGCGGCGACGACACTTAGCGATTCATATTGCCGCCCGGTGCGGCGGACGGTACGTAGCCCCATGAACGCTTATCTTCTGGTCGGCATCGGCGGCGCCCTCGGGGCCATGGCACGCTATTGGGCAGGGACCGCAATCGGGTCGCTGGCCAATGGCTTTCCCATCTCGACGTTCCTCGTCAACATCGTCGGCTCCATCGCCATGGGCCTGCTCGTCGGCTTCCTGGCGCGCACCACGCCGCAGTATCAGAACGAGATCCGCCTCTTTGTCGCCGTCGGCATGTTCGGCGGCTTCACCACCTTCTCGAGCTTCTCGCTCGATGCCATCACCCTGATCGAAAGGGGCGATTACCTGCTCGCCGCCCTCTACATCGTCGGCTCGGTGCTCTTCGCCATCGCCGGCCTGATGATGGGCCTCTGGGCCATGCGGGTGACGGCATGAGCGGCGTCCGCATGCAGACCGTAGCCCGCGACGAGGACGGCATGCGCCTCGACCGCTGGTTCGCCACCCATTTCCCGCAGGTCACCTTCGGTCATCTGCAAAAGCTCCTGCGCTCCGGCCAGGTCCGCGTCGATTCCGGCCGCGTGAAGTCCAACCACCGCCTCGCCTCTGGGCAGGTCGTCCGCGTCCCGCCAATCGGCGAGGCGCCCGAAAAGCCCGAAGGCGGCGTCGACCAGGACGAAGCCCGCTTCCTCCGGGACCTGATCCTCTACGAGGACGACGAACTCTACGTCTTCAACAAGCCCCACGGCCTCGCCTCGCAGGGCGGCTCGGGCACCTACCGACATATGGACGGGCTCTTGAAGAACCTGCCCAACAAGAAGGGCGAAGCGCCGCGCCTTGTCCACCGTCTCGACCGCGACACCTCCGGCTGCCTCGTCGTCGCCAAGACCAAGGCCGCGGCCGCCCATTTCGGTGCAGTGTTCTCGTCCCGCAATGCCCGCAAGATCTACTGGGCGGTGGTCGCCGGCAACCCCAAGCCGGCGCAGGGCACCATCTCGTGCTTCCTCGCCAAGCAGGAGACCCGCGACGGCGAGCAGATGGTGGTCGTTCCCAACGGTACGCCCGGCGCCCAGCATTCGATGACGCACTATTCGACCACCGACACCGCCAGCCGCCGCTTCGCCTGGGTGACGCTGAAGCCGGTGACCGGCCGCACCCATCAGCTCCGCGTCCACATGGCCCAGCTCGGCAACCCCATCCTCGACGATCCACGCTACTTCAATATCCACAATTACGAGCCGGCCGAAGGGCTGGGGCAGGGCCTCCACCTCCACGCTCGCCGCATCACCCTGCCGCTGCGCAACGGCCAGAAGCTCGACGTCTCCGCCCCGCTGCCGCCGCACATGCAGCAGAGCTTCGATGCCCTCGGCTTCGATGCCGACCGCTATGACGTGCAGGACGTCGACCCTGAAAGGTCCTGATCACGCCCGCCTGACATTTCCGCGAGGCCGGAATTTTCTGCGGCCTCGCGACGTTCTCCGTCTAGGCCCACTGTCGGGCCGGAGGGAGACATCATGAAATTCGCGCTCGCCGCGGCCGCCGCCGCGCTCTGCACCCTTGGTCTGCCTGCTGTCGCGCAGGAGGCGAAAATGAGCTTCTTCGTCACCAGCGCCGGCTCCGGGGATGGCGCCAATCTCGGCGGCCTCGAAGGCGCCGACGCCATCTGCCAGAAGCTCGCCGAAGCCGCCGGGTCGACCGGCCAGACCTGGCGCGCCTATCTCTCGGCCGAAGGCGTCAATGCCAAGGACCGCATCGGCGATGGTCCCTGGGTCAACGCCAAGGGCGTCGAGATCGCCAAGGACGTCGCCTCGCTCCACAGCGACAGCAACGGCATCACCAAGGAGACGGCGCTTACCGAAACGGGCGAGATCGTCAAAGGCCGCGGCGATGAGCCCAACCAGCACGACGTGCTGACCGGCTCGAATGCCGATGGCACGCTCGCCGCCGGCATGACCTGCTCGGATTGGACCAGCAATGGCGACGGCCAGGCCATGGTCGGCCACCATGACCGCATGGGTCCCGACACCCTGGCGACCGCCACCTCGTGGAACGCTGCTCATCCGTCCCGCGGCTGCAGCCAGGATGCGCTGATCGGCACCGGCGGCAACGGCTACTTCATGTGCTTCGCCGCCGACTGATCGGGCAGGGTGACAGCCCACCGAAACTGTGCTTCACGAGCGGCAAAGGAGTCCTCCCTTGCCGCTCATCATGTTCGACATGGATGGCACGCTGATCGACACCCATGGTCTGATCAGCGAGCACATGGCCACCGCCTTCACCGGCAACGGCCTTCCCGAACCCACCCCCGCCGACGTCCGCCAGATCATTGGCCTCTCGCTTCATGTCGCCATCGCGCGGTTGAGCCAGTCGCAGGACCCCGCCTTCGTCGATCGCGTCGTCGACAGCTACCGCACGGCCTATCGCCAGAGCCTTGAACTCCATACCGATCGCGAGCCGCTCTACACCGGCGCGCGCGAGGCACTCGACCGGCTCCATGCTCGTCCCGAAATGCTGCTCGGTATCGCTACCGGTAAGGGCCTCTCCGGCGTCCACCGCATTCTCGGCAATCACGGCATCGCCGGCCATTTCGTCACCCTGCAGACCCCCGATCACAATCCCAGCAAGCCGGACCCGGGCATGCTGCTGAGCGCCATGCGCGAAACCGGCGCGAGCCCCAATGAGACCATCATGGTCGGCGATACCGTTTTCGACATCGAGCTGGCGATGAATGCTGGCTGCCAGGCCGTCGGCGTCACCTGGGGTTACCACGATCCCGCCGACCTGCTGCGCGCCGGCGCCGGTGCCATGATTGATTCCTACGACGAGCTGGACGCGGCCATCGCCCGCCTCCTGGAGTAAGCCTGATGCGCGATTTCCTCGAAGACGCCTACGAACACCGGCAGGACGGCTATGGCCGCGCCCAGGCGGCCAACAAGGTGCCGCTGATGAAGCGGTTCTACAAAGCCGTCACCACTGCGCCCGCCGAAGGCGGTCATGCCATCCTGCTCGACGGCAAGAACATGAAGACCCCGGGCGGCAAGCCGGTGCACGTCCCCACCGTCGCGCTGGCCGAAGCCATGGGCCGCGAATGGGAGGCGCAGGACACTCAGATCGACTTCCGCCATATGCCGCTGGTGCGCCTGGCCCACTCCGCCGTCGAGAGCGGCCCCGAGGGCGCTCCGGCCTTCCGGGACGAGATCGTCAAATATGCCGGCAATGACCTCTTGCTCTATCGCGCCGACAGCCCGGATTCGCTCGTCCGCGACCAGGAGAAGCATTGGGACCCGGTGCTCGCTGCCCTTTCCAAGACCTACGGCGTCACCTTCGCCCCCACCGTCGGCATCATCCACCAGCCCCAGCCTGTCGAGACCCTGGCAGTCCTCAACGCTACTCTGGCCGATGAGGACCACTTCGCTCTCGCCGCGCTGATGCAGATGGTCTCCCTCACCGGCTCGGCCTTGCTGACTTTGGCTTACCGCCGGAACCTCATCGACTCCGGCACCGTCTGGACCGCCGCGCATGTCGATGAAGACCACAACATCCGCCTCTGGGGCGAAGACGACGAAGCCGCCAAACGCCGTGCTCAGCGCTTCGTGGAGTTCTCCGCCGCCGTGGATATGCTCAAGGCGCTGCGGTAGCGCGCCACGCCAACGCACGAACCGCTCCCTCGCCCCTTCAGGGGAGAGGGCAAGCAGGAGCTTGTGAGCGAAGCGAACGAGCGTCGCTCGGGTGAGGGGTGCAGCGTCTCACCTTGCGCGCGCTGCGTCGCATCGCAGTCGTCTCAGCACCCCCCAATTGTCATCCCGGGCTCCGCCCCGGACCCATCTCTCCTCCACTCGAGCCGATGAGTGGGTCCCTGCTTCCGCAGGGATGACAATCGAGGATGGGGATGTGTCACGACACGCAGCTTATGATCAGACGACAGAAGTTCATGGCCCGCGGTTAGGCTCAAGCGGTCACTTTCTGATGCACACTGTTGGACTTTGCCGTCAGCTTTGCGTCATCCGCCGTTCATGAAATGCCCAATCGGTTCAGACGGTTGTCAGAAATCTCGCCCAGCTTATCCCCGCGCTTCGTGGTCGGTGTAGACTTCCCCCATCGCCACTCCTCAAGCGAGGTTGCAAACGAGCGGCCGGGGTGGCGAGGCTGGGTGGGGCGAGCGTCGGCAAACCCCAGGCCAAGCCGGGAAGGTCTGACGGAGTTAGGTATCCCGTCGCCTTAATTTGCTGCCGCGATGGGGCTCGTGTTCGGCGCCATCTCAAGGGGTTCGACTGGAGAAACGCGAAGAGCGCGGTCTGGTCAGGACAAGAACCCTGCGGCGGTGGGGCATTCCGCTAAACGCCCCGGACTTCCCCGGTGAACGCCCAAAATCCCGGTCACGACGGCGGAGCAGGGCCATCTCCCTGCAAAGGGATCTCGAACTATCGACGGGCCATGCTCCGCCGTTGTTCGCTTTTTGATTTCTCCGGAAGGCGCGAGCCTGTCCGGTGGATTGGCGTGGGCGCCTTTAGCGACGCAATAGAGGGGAAGGCGATGCCGAAAGGATCAGCCGTGTCAGGCTCTCGCGACGACCGGCGCTTCGACCTCGGCCGCGACCTTCGCCGGCACCGCGAACAGGTCATACTCGTCCGAATCCACTACCGTCACGGTGACCTTGTCGCCAACCTTGATGCCGTCCGCTTCGTGGATGATCACCGTGCCGTCGATCTCGGGCGCGTCCCACTGGCTGCGGCCCACGGCGCGGCCCATTTCGGGCTGTACGTCATCCACCAGCACATCGATGGTGCGGCCGACCTTCTAGCCGAGCACATGCGCCGAGATGTCCTGCGCCACTTCCATCAGCCGGTCATAGCGCTCGCGCTTGACCTCGTCCGGCACCACGCCCTCGATGTCATTGGCCGGGGCGCCGGTCACCGGCTCGTACTCGAAGCAGCCGATGCGGTCGATCTCGGCCTCTTCGAGCCAATCGAGCAGGAACTCGAAGTCTTCTTCCGTCTCGCCGGGGAAGCCAACGATGAAGTTCGAGCGGATGGCGAGGTCGGGCGCCATGGCGCGCCAGGCCTTGATGCGGTCGAGCGTCTTCACTTGGTTGGCCGGGCGTCGCATCAGCTTGAGCACCGACGGAGAGGCGTGCTGGAAGGGAATGTCGAGATAGGGGAGGATCTTGCCCTCGGCCATCAAAGGGATGACGCCGTCGACATGCGGGTAGGGGTAAACGTAGTGGAGGCGGGTCCACACGTCCATCTTGCCCAACTCCTCGGCCAGCGTCTGGAACCGGGCTTCCACATCGCGCCCACGGAACTTGCTCGTGGCGTACTTGACGTCGACCCCATAGGCCGAGGTGTCCTGCGAGATCACCATGATCTCCTTGACACCGGTGGCGACGAGGCGCTCTGCCTCGTAGAGCACCGAGGCGATCGGGCGGGAGACGAGGTCGCCGCGGATCTGCGGGATGATGCAGAAGGTGCAGCGGTTGTTGCAGCCCTCGGAAATTTTCATATAGGCGTAATGCCGCGGCGTCAGCTTGAGGCCAGCTTCCGGCACCAGGTCGACGAACTTGTTCGGCACCGGCGGCAGGTGCGTATTCACGGCGCTGACCACGTCCTCGTACTGGTGCGGACCGGTGACGGCGAGCACGGACGGGTGGGTCTGGCGGATCAGCTCTTCCTCGACGCCGAGACAGCCAGTGACGATCACCCGGCCATTCTCGCCCACCGCCTCGCCGATCGCCTCGAGGCTCTCCTTCTTGGCGCTGTCGAGAAAGCCGCAGGTGTTCACCAGCACGATGTCCGCGCCGGCATAATCGCGCGAGAAGGCGTAACCCTGCGAGCGCAGGGTGGTCATGATGCGTTCTGAATCGACGAGCGCCTTGGGGCAGCCGAGGCTGACAAGGCCAATCTTTGGAGCTTGGGTCATTGGGCGCGCTTCATACTCCAAAGCGCAAAAAAAGCAATGATCGGTACTTTGCGATAGAGACAGGGCAGCCCTGCCATGGGCGGAAGATCACGCTATTTGGAGCTGACGGCTCACGACCGATCACGTCTCCGCCAGCTTCCCAAACGCTAGTTGACCCCCAACTGGGGCATGGGTCTTTGTCTCATTGCGCCCATTTCCCGCGGCGTCAGCAGGAAGAATCTTATGAATATCGAAGCGCTTAGCAAATACCAGCCGCAGGCCCTGGCGGTCCTCAGGATCGTCACTGCCCTTTGCTTCATGGCCCATGGCACGCAAAAACTCTTTGGGTTTCCGGCCTCAGAAATGGGCTCGCCCGAGCTGTTCTCGCTGATGGGTCTGGCTGGCATTCTTGAAGTCGTCGGCGGTCTTGCCATTCTCGTGGGGTTCTTCACCCGCCCCGTGGCCTTCATTCTGGCCGGTCAGATGGCTTACGCCTTCTGGTTCGTTCACGTCCCGATGATGGGACAGGGCAACATCATCCCGGCGGCGAATGGCGGTGACGGTGCCGTGCTGTTCTGCTTCATCTTCCTCTATCTGGTGTTTGCCGGTCCCGGCGCCTGGAGTGCCGATGCGATGCGTCGCACCCGCAGCGGCGCTGCCCTCGCCTGAAACGAAAAAGGCCGCCCAAAAGGCGGCCTTTTACCTGGTCTAGACGGTAGGGGTCGTTGGTGGCGTTCGCTTCGCCGTGCGGCGCACGGCGGGTCGGGGCGTCGACTCGACGATCTCGGCTGCGGTGATCTCGGTATCGGGTTCGGTGGTCTCGTCGGCGATGTCGCTGATGGCGTCCTTGACCTCGTCGAGCAGCGAAGTGGATACAAGGCTCAGCGACACCGTCTTGGTCGCGGTCTCGTTGACCTTGAAAAAGACCAGCAGGAACTCACAGACCATCCGCAGCACGACCAGGCCGAAAACGCCGAATACCGCGATCTCGAGGAGGCCCCAAAGGCCGTCGCCGAAGGTGCGCCCGAAAGTCGAGAACAGGTGGATGACCGCCCAGAGCAGCAGGCTCGCAAGACCGGTCGCATAAAGCACTGGCACCAGCCGCGGCGACAGCAGGGTATCGAGCCGGAACAGGGTCGGGCTGAGGAAGATCTTCTTCAAATCGTCGAGCGTCATGGCGGTTCCCCTGGTCCGGAATCGGGATTGCCCTAAAATGCGGTGCTCACGCCGCGGAAACAAGCGTCTGCAAGGGGCTGGCAGCCGTGCTGCCAAAGCGGTGCTCAAATGCCGCGCGTAGCACTGAGTCCACTTCGGGCAGCGTTGCGAGCTGTCCCAGATCCTCAAAGCTGGTGACTCCCTGGTCGGTGATGCCGCAGGGGACGATGCCGCCGAAGTGGCTGAGGTCGGGCGAGACGTTGAGCGCGATGCCGTGGAACGTCACCCAGCGCGACACACGCACGCCAATTGCGGCGATCTTGTCTTCGCGGTTCCAGCCCTTTTCCGGGCGCCTGACCCAGACGCCGATCCGGCCGTCGCGCCGCTCGCCCTTGATGTTGAAGGCGCCGACGGTATCGATCAACCACCCTTCGAGTCCGCGCACGAGACACCGTACGTCCCGGCCGCGTTCCCGCAGATCAAGCATGATGTAAGCCACGCGCTGGCCCGGGCCGTGATACGTATATTCCCCTCCGCGCCCGGCGTCGTAGACTGGGAAACGGTCGGGTTCGAGCAAGTCCTTCCGCTCGGCCGAGGTGCCGGCGGTGTATAGCGGCGGGTGCTCGAGCAGCCACACTGCCTCGGGTGCCGTGCCGTCAGCAATGGCCGCGGCGCGAGCCCGCATGGCGGTCAGGGCCTCGGGGTAAGGGACGGGACCATCCGAGATGATCCACTCCACCCCACCCCCGTCCACCCGGCGGAGCTTGCCCTCGGTGTCGCATGCACCAAACTGGGACGATGTTAACGCTTCGGTAATCATGGCTGGCCGATTGTCACCTTGGGGCCCGGTGCGATTCAACCGGGATGTCGCTCGGGATATGTATGAACACCTTAGAGGCAATTGAAGTCGATATCACGGTCGAGCTGGGCGCGACCACGATGCCGATCCATCACCTCCTGCGCATGGGCCGTGGTGCAGTCATCGAACTCGATACGACCGAGAACGATCCGCTTCGCGTCTACGCCAACAACACCCTGATCGCCGAGGGCGAAGTCAAGGTCGACGACGGCCAGCTGTCGGTCGAGATCACCCGCAAAATATTGAAGCGCGCGTAGTTTTCCCCGCCGATGGCGCGCGGCGATTTAATCGCTTGCACCACCGGAAATGAGTTGCTACACGCTGCCTCGCTTCGCCTTCAGGCGGTGCTCCTACCACTGGCGTGCGGTCGTGGCGGAATTGGTAGACGCGCAGCGTTGAGGTCGCTGTGCCGCAAGGCGTGGAAGTTCGAGTCTTCTCGACCGCACCATTGGCTCCCGAGCCAGACATTCAGGCCCGCGCAAGCGGGCTTTGTCATTTCTGGGCCTGATGCAGCCATCTCCTTCCGGCGAAAACAAAATCCGGTTTGGCGGCGCTTCGGCGCTGGCGCATCCAAGGGCTATTGGCTACACCAGCCGAGGAACCCGTAAGCGCCGCGCCCCAGGGGTCTCATTTGACCGAAGACTCACACATCCCGGACAACGAAGTCGACGGCTTCGACCCCAATGCACTTCGGGATGCCGAGGGGCACATCAACCACCTATGGCTGGAGCGCCTCCGCACCCACCTGGCGGCGGGGGACCAGCACGACGTCATCGAGATGATGGCGCCGCTCCACACCAGCGATACCGGCGATGTCATCGAAGTGCTGGAGCCCGATGAGCGCGTAGCGTTGATCCGGCTGTTGGGCGACCGCTTCGACTACACCGTTCTCACCGAGGTCGACGACGCCGTTCGTACCGACCTAATGGAGGAACTGCCGAACGAAGACATCGCCCGTGGTGTGTCGAACATCGACAGCGACGATGCGGTCTACATCCTCGAGGATATTGACGTGCCGGACCGCGAGGAAATCCTCGCGCAGATGCCGGCCTTCGAACGCCTGTCGCTGCGCCGCTCACTGGACTTTCCCGAAGATTCTGCTGGCCGGCGGATGCAGACCGAGTTCATCGCCATCCCGCCGTTCTGGACCGTCGGCCAGACCATCGACTATCTGCGCGAAGAGCAGGATCTGCCCGACGAATTCTTCCAGATCTACGTCGTCGACCCCGGCTATAGCCTCCTGGGCACCATCCCGCTCGACAAGTTCCTGCGCACCAAGCGCCAGGTGAAGATCGAAAAGATCATGAACACCAACGTGATCGAAGTAGAGGCCGGGCAGGACCAGGAAGAAGCAGCGCGCACGTTCGAACGCTACGATCTCGTGGAAGTCGCGGTGGTGGATGAGAACAAGCGCCTAGTTGGCGTTCTGACCATCGACGACATGGTCGATGTCATTCACGAAGAGGCGAGCGAGGACATCAAGCTGCTCGCCGGCGTCGGCGATGAAGAAATTTCAGACAATGTCTTCCAGGCTGTGCGCAGTCGCGCCACTTGGTTGGTGGTGAACCTGGTGACGGCCGTTCTGGCGTCGTTGGTGATCGGCCTCTTCGATGCAACTATCGAGCAGATGGTGGCGCTGGCGGTGCTGATGCCGATCGTTGCCTCGATGGGCGGCAACGCAGGGACCCAGACCATGACCATCACTGTGCGCGCGCTGGCCCTGCGCGAACTCGATCGGCGACGGATGGGTAAACTCATCCTCCGCGAGATGAGCGTTGGTTTGGTCAATGGCGGACTGTTCGCCATCCTGATCGGGATCGTGACGGCGCTCCGTTTCGGCAATTGGGGACTGGGCGTGGTGATCGGCATGGCGATGATCGTCAACATGATCTGTGCGGGGACCGCCGGCGTGCTGGTGCCGTTGGCGCTGAACAAGCTCAAGGTCGATCCGGCGATCGCCTCGTCGACCTTCGTCACGACCGTTACCGACGTGGTTGGTTTCTTTGCCTTTTTGGGCCTAGCGGGTTTGTGGTTCGGGCTCTTCTGAGCAGGTTCTCCACTGTGACATCGGCGCCACATTGCCAAGCCGTGGCCGCGCGGTTAACGATCCGTTGCTTGCCACGTTGTGGCCCTAGGGGTGGCGCGGGGCGGGCGAAAAACGGCAAAAGGAGCATCTATGCGGGATCAGTCGAATGCTGCCGCATGGTGGCGGGCCGTGGTGCCGACCGTGTCCTGGACGCTGGTCTGCCTGCTGGCTATGTCGCTCGTTTTTTCTGTCGTTGCCGGCGCTTAGCGCCCATCGAAGTGAGTGAGGACCAGTAGGTCCGGCGACAGAACAAAGTTTTGGAAGGGCGCCGGGCCACTCGGCGCCCTTCCTTTTGCCTCCTAAATGAACGACGGATGAACGCGAAAAATGAAGCTCATCATCGCAAACAAGAATTATTCGAGCTGGTCGGTAAGGCCTTGGCTGGTCCTGACGCACTTTGGCATCCCGTTCGAAGAGGATCAGGTGCTGCTCGGCGACGACGCAAAGACCAAGGAGCTCTTTCGCAAGAAGACACCCGCCGGCAAGGTGCCGGTGCTGGTCGACGGCGATGTGGTGGTGCACGAAAGCATCGCGATCATCGAGTACCTGGCCGAGCGTTTTCCGCACAAGAAGATCTGGCCGACCGATCGCAAGCAGCGCGCCGTGGCGCGTTCGGTTGCCGCCGAGATGCACGCCGGGTTTCAGGCGCTGCGCAACAACGCGCCAATGAATCTGCGCGCCAGCTACCCCAACCGCCTCGACCTCGATGTGCTGGCGAGCGATCTGAAGCGCGTGGAGTGGCTCTGGGGCGAACTGCTGCAGAAGTCGGGCGGCCCGTATCTCTTCGAAGAATTCACGGCCGCCGACGCCATGTTCGCGCCGCTTGCCTCGCGTATCCGCACCTACGAGTTGCCGACTTCAGACGTCGCCAGCGAATATGTCGATGCGATCTATGCGCTGCCAGCCTTCCAGCAGCTTCTCGCCGATGCGAAAAAAGAGCCGTGGACGGTCGAACACGACGAACTCGACTACATCCAGGGCAAGAAGGCCTGACCGACCAAGCCCATGATGCATATGATCAAGCTCTGCGTCGGCGTCGCGACGCTCGAAGAGCTCGAAAGCTACCGTGCCGAACGCGCCCACTGGTGGGGCGCCGACTATGGCGAGGACGTCCACGTTCACCGCACCCGGACCATGCCCAAGCGTCGCGAGGAGATTGAAGGAAAGGGCTCGATCTACTGGGTGATCTCCGGCGTTGTCCGCTGTCGCCAGCCGATACTGCGGCTCGCCCCAGCGGTCGACGATCAGGGCCTCGCCTGCTGCGACATCATTATGGCGCCCGACATGACGCGGGTGGTGCCGCGGCCGAAGTCGCCGTTCCAGGGCTGGCGCTACTATGACCCGAAGGACGTGCCGCCCGATCTCGATAGCGCCGGCGGCTTCGAGGATGCGGGGTCGATGGAACTGGCCGAGGAGCTGGCTAAGCTCGGGCTTCTCTAAAGCGTCATCTATCCGTTACGAGTGCGCCACAATCTGCCTCTTGAACCAAATCACTTTGTTCAGCAGAGTTGGTTCGGGCGCAGGCAGGCCGAATCCGGGTTGGCGTCTCCTACGGGGTCCTGCTTGGGGGTATTGGAGAGACTGATGAACCGCACCGGGACGCACGTCATTGTCGTTGGCAATGAGAAGGGCGGTTCGGGCAAGTCGACCACCGCGTTCCACCTCGCGATCTACTTGCTCTACCAAGGATTCCGCGTTGCCTCGATCGATGTCGACAGCCGCCAGCAGACTTTTACCCAGTATGTGAAAAACCGGCGCAACTGGGCGCAGGCGCGCGAACTGCAGATCCCGCACACCACCCATTATCACCTGCCGCTGACGCGCTCGGATTCGATCAAGGAAAACCAGAAACTCGAGTTCGACCTGTTCCGTCAGGCGGTGATCGAGGTGGAGGGCAAGGCCGACTTCCTGATCGTCGATACGCCGGGCTTCGACACGCATTTGACTCGACTGGCGCATTCTTTAGCCGACACCCTGATCACGCCACTCAATGACAGCGTCATCGACCTCGATGTCATGGCGCATGTCGATCCGGTGACCGGCGAGCCGCGCGAGATGAGCCATTACGCGCGGCTGGTGCAGCGAGCGCGGACCGAGCGGCTGTCTATCGACGGGCAGACCATCGACTGGGTGCTGGTGCGAAACCGCATCTCGATGCTGTCGTCGCGCAACATGCGGCTGGTACAATCGGGATTGGAGAAGATCGCAGTGCGTCTGGGCTGCCGCGTCGCCGAAGGCATCGCCGAGCGCGTGATCTTCCGCTCGTTGTTCCCGACGGGCATGACCGTGTTCGACCCACTGGATGAGGATTTGCTCGGCGGGCTTCCTTCCATGTCGCACATCAGCGCCCGGCAGGAGTACCGCATGCTGGCCGAAGCCCTGCAACTGCCCATCAGCGAACGGGCTGAGGCCCGACGCGCTGCGATGGCGGCGTGGTCGAAAGGGCAGGCGGAGACTGCGCGGTTTGAGCATATGGCCCCTGCGGCGGGGGAATAAGGCTCACACCAGAAGTGATTGCGCCCCGTCAATCCAGATCGGCGTGCCGGTGATGTGGCGGGAGGAGTCGGAAGCGAAGAAGAGTACGAGTTCGGCGACTTCTTCGGCAGTACCAGGCTTGCCGCCAGTCAATGGGACCGTTCCTTCGGGATATTCGGCGGGCACCTTGGCTTCTTCAACATTCTCCTGGCTGGTGTTGTCGTCGATCTCGCTCTCTATGGCACCGGGGCAGATGACGTTGACGCGGATGCGGTGTTTCGCCAACTCCAGCGCGGCCATCTGGGCGAAAGCGACCTGGCCGGCTTTGGTAGTTGAATAGGCCGAGGCTCCGGCGGTGGTGAAGGTGCGAGTGCCATTGATCGACGAGGTGATGAGGATCGAACCGCCGCTCTCCTTCATCAACGGCAGCGCCAGGTGCACGGTGAGGAAGGTGCCGCCAAGATTGATGGACATGGTCTTGTTCCAGTCCTCGTAACTGAGGTCGCCCAGCGGCGCCCAGGTGCCGTTGACGCCTGCATTGGCGAAGACAAAATCGAGCCGGCCGAACTCTTTCGAAATTGTGTCGAATGCCCGCTGCATCTGGGCTTCGCTGGATGTGTCGGCGACAAGCACGAGAGCTTTGCGGCCCATCTGCTCGATCTCTGCGGCAACCTCTGCGAGTTCCTCGCGGGTACGGCTGAGGAGGGCGACGTCGGCTCCGGCGCGTGCGAGGCGGAGCGCGGCGGCCTTACCGATGCCCGAGCCCGCTCCAGTGACCAGCGTCAGTCGTCCTTGCATGTTCATCGTCGGCTCCAGAAGTTGTCTGTCGCCAACGTTGCGGGTTTACGCCGAGTTCCGAGCCTTAACTCTCTGCAAGGGGAGTTCTCCGTACTCTCCGAGAGGACGCGGAGTGAGTCGTGCAGATCGACAGTTTCACCATCATGGTTGCTGCCTGCTCGGGCATCTTCCTGTTTGGGACGGCCTTCGCCTTTTTCTGGTGGCAGGACCGGAAGTCGAGCTGGCTTGCTTGGTGGGCCGGTCCCTATTTTCTCGGCGGCGTCGGCATCGTTCTCTTCATTCCACGCGGCTACATCGACGACTGGATCAGCATCGGCGTCGCCAACAGCCTGATCTCTGCCGCCTTCGGCATGGTGTGGCAGGGTGCCAGGGCCTTTGCGCATCGGCAGCCGACGATCTGGCCGGCCGTGGTGCCTGCGGCGCTCTGGATGATACTCTGCGCCATCCCCGGCTACATGGATTTCCAGCCATTGCGGGTGGTGATCGCGTCCCTGCTGGTCGCGGGGACTACCTTGCTGGCGGCCCGGGAACTGCAGCGCGACAAGAGCGAAGCTCTGCCGTCCCGGACGGCCGCAGTAGTCGTGCTGACCTCATTTTCGGTCTTCATCGGCATACGCATCCCGCTGGTAGGCTACCTGCCATTCCCCATGGGCGGCGGCGAACTGAGTTCGGACTGGCTGGCCATCGTCAACCTGATCGTGTTGGCACATGTCGGCGCCTTCGCCTTCCTGATGGTGTCTCTTACCAAGGAGCGCCGAGAGGCTGAGCAGCGGAACTTCGCGCTGCTCGATCCGCTGACCGGGCTGATGAATCGCCGCGCTTTCATGTCAGCAGTGGAACGGGCACAGCGCCGCCGCACTAGCTATGGCCGCGACCCAGTAGCGCTTCTGGTGCTCGATCTTGACAGTTTCAAGCAGGTCAACGACCGTTTTGGCCACGATGTCGGCGACCGGGTGCTGGTGCAATTTGCGCAGGTTGCGGAGACGGTCACCCGGCCGACGGACCAACTTTACCGCATGGGCGGTGAGGAATTCTGCTTCATCATGCCCGACACGGAACTGGCCGACGCCATCGGCACGGCCGAGCGCATCCGCCAGGCCTTCGAGATGTCGTCGGTGGATGCTCGCGGGTATGCCGTTCGCACCACGGTCAGTATCGGCATTGCCTCAGCGGACCACTCCGGCTTTGACTTGGAACTGTTGCTCGAGGCGGCGGACACGGCGGTCTATGAGGCCAAGGCCCGTGGGCGGAACCAGGTAGTGGTGGCCGATGCCACGGCGCTGCGGCGGCCGGTAGTAGGGGTGAGGAAGCGGGCCTGAGGCGCGCGCGCTACGCCGTGCTGCCGTACGCATTTGTGCCGCCTCAATCCCACACTCGATCTTCTTACCGACGGAGGCGGGACCCAGTACGTGGGTCGTCGCTCTGTCAGCCGGTGGATCCTTAGTGGAGTTCGGGGCCTCGTCGGAACGAGGGCTGGTGGTAGGCTGAGCACCGAGCAAGAGCTTCAGCATCGAGGATGCCGGATCCCCGCCTGTGACGTGTTCCCATCGAGAGAAACAGGCGCCTGCGGCTCAGTCTCTCGTAGGCAGCGTCACCTGCACTGCGCGCATCCCGCCGGGCGCAAAGACGTCGAGGTCAATGACGACCTTGGGCAGGACCATGCGGCGGGTGCGGGCCGAAAGGGCGAGGACGGCGCCGAGAAGATCGGAGACGCTGCGCTTCTTCGGCATCAGGCGGGCGGCGATGGCCTGGGTCGTGCGGGCACGAACACCGGCGTCGGTCGAATTGAGATCGGACTGCCCAATGAAGCGGGCGAGTTCCGAGAGGCTAGACGTATCGCTCATTTGGGCTACTCCAAACACAGGCCCTAAACACGCGCTTCCCTGGATGGCTGTCCTTTAGCTTTGCATCGCCAGGCAGCTCATTTTGACTTTCTTGAGTTCGTTGCACATCGCGGTCGCGTCATCGCGGCCTGCGAAACCGGCGAAACGGGCGCGATAGAACACTTGGCCGCTCTTTTCGAAGCGCTCCACGTAAGACTTCATCGAGCCCAGTGCCGAGAGCTTGGCGGCGGCATTGCCGAGGAGGCTGCTGGCCCCGGCTTCGGTAGGTGCAGCGCCGATCTGGACGATCCAGGTGCCTCCGGCGGGCGCCGCGGCCGGTTCGGGGGAGATTGGCGCCGGCATGGCCTGCGGCTCAATAGCTGCCACTTGTACCGGCTGCTGCTCGACGCTGCCCGAGGTCATCAGGTCAATGGGTTCACCGGCGTCGCCGATGCCGACCGGCGGCAGGAGTGGCGCAGAAGGCGCAGTCTGGCCCAGCGGAGCCGGCTCGGCGCCGAGCTGGAAGGTATCGCTAAGCCAAGCGCCGATCACGTCGAGCGGCCGGTCGCGCTGGGTCGGGGCGACACTGGAAATCGCGGCAGTCGCTTGCATCGGCACGGGCTGGCGCTCGATGCCCAGGTCGGTGGGACGCGCGGCCGGAACCGGCGCCTGCTCGATGCTGGCAGTGATAACTTCGGGCTCGGTCGCGATGACCTCGATGGCGGCGGCAGCGACCTGCACCTGCTGCTGTTGTCCATTGAGGCGCCAGGCCGGATAGGGCAGCGGGGTGACGGGCTGCGGATCGTTGGAGGCGACCTGCACGGTAGCGCCTTTGCGGCCCGGCTGCGGGATCATGGCGACGTCGAGATAACTCCCCGAACGGCCCTTAAGGCCATATTTCTTGACCAGCTCGCGCACCTTGGCGTCACGGCTGCCACTGGTATCGAAACCGAAGGCGGCGACCACGATGTGGTGGCCTTCCGCGCGGGCGGCGGTCAGGAGGTTGAAGCCGGAAGCATTGGTATAGCCGGTCTTGATGCCATCGACGCCGCGCTCGCCCAGCAGCCGGTTGTGGGTGCCGTAGGTGCGCTTGCCGTAGGAGAAGGACCGCGGCTGGAAGTACTCGTAGTACTTGGGGAAGTGCTGGTAGATGGCGATGCCGAGGATGGCCTGGTCGCGCACCGTTGTGATCTGGCGGCTGTCGGGCAGGCCCGAGGCATTGCGATAGGTGGTGCGGCTCATGCCCAACGCCCGGGCGGTCGCGGTCATACGCTCGGCAAACTTCGACTCCGAGCCTGAAATGTGCTCGGCGATGACGCGGGCCATGTCGTTGGCCGAGATCGTCACCAGCGCCTTGATGGCGTTCTCCACGGTAATCTTGGAGCCGGACTTGAGGCCAAGCTTGGTAGGCACGGCCGAGGCAGCGTGCTTGCTGACCGTCATCTTGTCCGAAAGGCTGATATTGCCCGCCGCCAGCTCCTGGAAGAGCACGTAGAGCGTCATCACCTTGGTGACAGAGGCCGGGTAGCGGGCGGCATCGGAGGCGCTTTCATAGAGCACCTTGCCCGACTTGGCATCGATCACGATGCCGGCAAACTTGCGGGGTACGGAGGCAGCCTCGGCCGGCGCTGTGGCGGCGAAAGCGACGAGCAGAGCAACGAAGATGCGCGCGAGGGAGAGGCGCGGGACAGCAAACAGTTGGGAAAACACCCAGAACTCCAACTCTAGATCGGGTCGGCACACGCCCCGTACGCAACGCTTACAAAGGATCTGGCGCGGGGGTTCCCCAACGACCCACGCCCGGACCCATGCCGAAAGCTAGTGGAGCCCCGTTACCATTCCGTAAAATGCGATCTATTTCCGACGCTTGGGTGAACGAGACGGAAACCTGCCCATCTGGGTAGAAGTTTGAAGCGTATGGGCACTTAACAGCGAGTGCCTTTTACCTACATAATGATCACACCATGCTGCTTCGTTTCGATGACATAGAGAGCCAAGCCATGTCGGTCGCAACAGCGACGGCACCGGCGAGCATGGAAGCCGCTCCGGCGGCGAATACCGATCCTACGCAGCCGGCCGGGGGGCACTTGCGCCTTGGTCCGGGTGAGGGCGGCAAGGATCGGGACGAAGGGTCGAAGGGCGACACCGGGACCATCACCAAGACGCGGCCCAAGACCAAGAAGCCGAGCCTCTACCGGGTTCTGCTTCTCAATGACGACTATACCCCGATGGAGTTCGTCGTTCTCATCCTGCAGGACGTCTTCAACAAGACTCGCGAAGACGCCATGCGCATCATGCTGCACGTCCACAATCAGGGGGTAGGGGAGTGCGGCGTCTATCCATTCGAGGTGGCCGAAACCAAGGTCACACGCGTGATGGACACGGCACGCAAGAACCAGCACCCGCTGCAATGCGTGATGGAAAAACAATAGGATAGTCACATGCCCTCATTTTCCCGCGGACTCGAAAAGGCCCTCCATCAGGCCATGAATCTCGCCCGTGAACGGGCCCATGAGTTCGCCACCCTCGAGCACCTCCTGCTGGCGCTGACCGACGACCGCGACACCATCGCGGTGCTGACCGGCTGCGACGTCGACGTCGAAGCGCTCAAGGGCGATCTCGAAGATTTCATCAACGAGGAACTCGATAGCCTCGTGGTGCCCAATGGCCAGGACGCGCGGCCGACCGCCGCCTTCCAGCGCGTCATCCAGCGCGCCGTGATCCACGTCCAGTCCTCCGGTAAGGAAGAGGTTACGGGTGCCAACGTGCTTGTCGCGATCTTCGCCGAGCGCGAGAGCCACGCGGCTTATTTCCTCGAACAGCAGGACATGAGCCGGCTCGACGCGGTCAACTTCATCTCGCATGGCATCACTAAATCCGGCCCGAATGAATCGCGTCCCGTGCGCGGTGCCGAACATGCCGAGACCGGCAACCAGAGCGAGAACGGCGAGCGCCAGGGCAATGGCCAGAGCTCGGCGCTGGCCGATTTCTGCGTCAACCTCAACGAGAAGGCCAAGGCCGGCAAGATCGATCCGCTGATCGGTCGCGATGCCGAACTGCGCCGCACTATTCAGGTGCTGTGCCGGCGCTCGAAGAACAATCCGATCTATGTCGGCGATGCCGGCGTGGGCAAGACTGCTATCGCCGAAGGCCTCGCCCGCAAGATCGTTGAGGGCGATGTCCCCGAAGTGCTGCGGGACGCCACCATCTACGCGCTGGACATGGGCTCGCTCCTCGCTGGCACCCGCTATCGCGGTGACTTCGAAGAGCGGCTCAAGGCTGTGATGAAGGAACTCGAGAAGCACCCCGACGCCATTCTCTTCATCGACGAGATCCATACGGTCATCGGCGCCGGCGCCACTTCGGGCGGTGCGCTCGATGCGTCGAACCTTCTGAAGCCGGCTCTGGCTTCGGGCGGCATGCGCTGCATCGGCTCGACGACCTACAAGGAGTACCGTCAGTTCTTCGAGAAGGATCGGGCGCTCGTCCGCCGCTTCCAGAAGATCGACGTGGCCGAGCCGACCATCCCGGACGCCATCGAAATCGTCAAAGGCTTGCGGACCTATTTCGAGGACTATCACAAGCTCAAGTACACCGATGAGGCCCTCAAAGCCGCGGTGGAGCTCAGCGCCCGCTATATCAACGACCGCAAGCTGCCCGACAAGGCGATCGATGTGATCGACGAGACCGGTGCCAGCCAGATGCTGCTAACCGCGGACAACCGCAAGCAGGTCATCGAGGTCGAGGATATCGAGGCGACCATCGCCACGATGGCACGCATCCCGCCAAAGTCGGTCAGCAAGTCGGACGCCGAACTTCTGGCCAACCTAGAGCGGGATCTCAAGACGGTAGTCTTCGGTCAGGACGCAGCAATCACTGCGCTTGCCTCGGCCATCAAGCTCGCCCGTGCCGGCCTGCGTGAACCGGAAAAGCCGATCGGCTCGTACCTGTTCACCGGCCCGACCGGCGTCGGCAAGACCGAAGTGGCCAAGCAGCTCGCCGATACGCTCGGCGTGGAGCTGCTGCGCTTCGATATGTCGGAATACATGGAGCGCCACACTGTCTCGCGGTTGATTGGTGCGCCTCCGGGCTATGTCGGCTTTGACCAGGGTGGACTTCTGACCGACGGTGTTGACCAGCATCCGCATTGCGTGGTGCTGCTCGACGAGATCGAGAAGGCGCATCCGGACCTGTTCAACATCCTGTTGCAGGTGATGGACCACGGCAAGCTGACGGACCACAACGGCAAGTCGGTCGACTTCCGCAACGTGATCCTGATCATGACGTCGAATGTCGGCGCCATGGAGTTGCAGAAGTCGCCTATCGGCTTTGGCCGTAAGCGCGAAGCGGGTGACGACGAGGAAGCGATCAACCGGATGTTTACGCCGGAGTTCCGCAACCGCCTCGATGCCATCATCTCCTTCGGCCCGCTGCCGCCGGCTGTCGTCCGTCGCGTCGTCGAAAAGTTCGTGCTGCAGCTCGAAGGCCAGTTGGCCGAGCGTGGCGTGACCATCAACCTGACGCCAGAAGCGGCCGAATGGCTGGCCATTCGGGGCTACGACGAACGCATGGGTGCCCGCCCGCTGGGCCGCGTGATCCAGGAGCACGTCAAGAAGCCGCTGGCCGATCAGGTGCTGTTCGGGGAACTGGTCAATGGCGGCACGGTGACGGTCGCCGTAGTCGGCGTCGGCCCTGAAGCCAAGCTCGAGCTGATTGCGGCGCCGCCGCGTCCGGCCAAGCCCAAGGCCATCGCCGGTCCCAAGACCAAGAAGACAAAGGCCGCCGCCGAGGATAAGCCGGCTGAAGAAAAGAACTAGGACGCCTCAGCGTAAGAATGTGAAGGCCCGGAGCGATCCGGGCCTTTTCGTTTGTGCTACGCCGCGGGACTCTTGACGGCAAAACCCACAAACATCACGGCGTACACTGCTGCCGGCGCCAGCAGCGACCAGAACCCGAAGCCGCTATAGACTGCTGCCCCTAGCAGCGCACCGATCAGCAACGAGGCCCAGACCTGGAGATGCTGCAGCCAGCGCCAGCGCGGGACGCGGCCGGTGATCGCACCGGCCAGGTCCTGACCGGCGGCAAAGAGAGTACCGCTGACAAAGGTGGTGCCCAAGCGGGCCCCGCCGTTAAAGGGCAACGTGGCATTCTGTGCGCCGGCGCCGGAGGCGAGGATCAGCATGGCACTTGCAGCAGGGATGCCGGCCAGCATCATCGTCAGTGTCACGGCGACGGTGAGGATGACGAAAGCGAGGACGTAGCTCGGACCCCAACGAGCGTTACGGAGCGCCAGCAGGCTTCCGATGAAGCTGCCGAGGAAGAACATTACGACGAGACCGAGAGGCAGAAGCACCAGATCGGCACGGATGGCGCCGGTGCCGAGTTGCGTGGTGTTGCCGCTCATGAACGAGGTATAGAAGCCGCCCAGCTCGATAAAGCCGACGGCATCGACAAAGCCTGCGCAGGCAGTGAGCAGCAGGCCGAGCGTGAGATAGCGCTGCGATTTCATGTGACGAGGAGTCGGTGACGCACAAAGCGGACGTTATCCGCCTGCTTCTCTGCCGACAACATGTCTTGGGCTAAAGCGCCGCCGCGATGGCCTTCGCCTGGGCGGCGAGATCGGCGTCGTTCGCCTTGTCGCCACCGTGGGGAGCAAGAGCAACGTTCTCGTACATCGGAATGATGTGGAAGTGCAGGTGGAACACCGTCTGCCCAGCAGGGGCCTCGTTGAACTGTGCGACGCGCACGCCATCAGCGCCAAGCGCCTTCTTGGCCGCCACTGCGAAGCGCTGGACATAGGGCATTATGGTGGCGAGCACGGACGGATCGGCGTCCAGCAGGTTGCGCGACGGTGCCTTCGGCAGGACGAGCAGGTGGCCCTTGGACTGCGGGAAGATATCCATCATGGCGAGGACATTGTCGTCCTCGAACACCTTGTGGGCGGAGAACTCGCCGCGGAGGATCTTGCCGAAAATGTTCTGCGGGTCGTAGTCGGTCACGAGGCGGCTCCCATCACCGGTTCGGGTTGTGCGTAGGCGTTGCCGGGATAGTCGGCAATGGTCTCTTCGATGACGTCGGCGGCGTAGCCCGTGCCGTCTTCATGCATCAGCTTGTCACGGAGATCAGCGGCGGCGAGGGCGTAAGACGGCTCGGTCGCCAGGTCCTCGAGAGCGGCGGCCAGAATGCCTGGGGTGAGCTTGCGCAGCCGTACAGGAGCGGGGCCGCAGCCCAGTTCGTAGACGCGCTTGCCCCAGTATGGCTGATCGAAGAACTGCGGGACCACGAATGTAGGTTTGCCGGCATAGAGGCCTGTATGTGTCGTACCAGCGCCGCCATGGTGGACTACGGCCGCAACGTATTTGAACAGCTCGGTATGAGGCGCCTTGGCAATGGAGTAAACGGTCGGCGGCAGGTCCTCGGCCCTGATGCCGCCCCAGCCCGATCCAATGACCACCCGGCCACCCCACATCTTGACAGCCTTGGTGATGATCTCGGTGTTACGCGCCGCACCCCAAGGCATGGAACCGAAGCCCAGATAAATCGGGGCCGGGCCATCGTCGAGAAATCTCTGAAACGCTGCGTCCGGCTTCCAGCCGGTCGTATCTTCCAGGCGCCAGAAGCCGGTAATGTGCGTCGTTTCCGGCCAGTCGCCAGGCCGCGGCGACAGGATCGGCGAGTAGGCGTGTAGCGCCGGAATGTTTTCGCCCCAAGCGTTCTTTGAAAAACCGCCACGCTTGCGCGATCGCAGACCCAGAAGTTTGGCCCGCATGCGGTCGCGCGGGAAGTCGTAGTAGCTCTGCTGCGCCGCCTGGATGAAGTAGCTCAGCCGGTTGACGATCGGATCGAGCGAGATGCGGTTGAACAGCGGCTCCATCGGGGGGCCGTCGAAGGTGAAGTGCGGGAACTCGCCGGTTGGATTTATCGGCTGGAACGCCGTCATGATCGCCGGTACGTCCAGCGCCTCGGCGACGTCGATCGCGAAATTGGTCGTCTGATGGAAGACGATCGCATCGGCGCCCTGGGCGGCCGCCCAGAGCTGCTTGCAGGCCTCCTTGAGGATCTGCTGGCCCTGGCGGAGCAGGGTCGGCGCATAGAGCAGCAGGTTCTTCGACATGGCATTGTCGAACTGGCTCTGGCGAATGAAGGCCTGGATATCCGCGCCGAGGTTATGGAAGGCGATGCCGTGGCCAGTCACGAAGGACTCGAAGTCGCTCGTGGTGCAGAGCACGACCGAAAAGCCACGCTTCTGCAATGCCTTGGAAAGGGCTACGAAGGGCTGAACATCGCCCATGGTTCCGATCGCGGCAATCGCTACGCGTTTGCCCATGCAAACCTCACCAGACCTGTTTTGGCAGAGCCTCAGGGCCCGCCAGCCCCGGCCTCTCGTTGCCAGATGGCGGACGCGCGGTCAACTGGAGGGCGGCTCGCCCTTGCGGAAGGGTGTGTATGCGCTCAGAACGCGCTGCTCTTCCACGACCGAAGCCCGTTCCTGATCGAGGAAAGAGGCCACAGCATGGCGTAGGCCCGGATGGCCGATCCAATGGATGGAGCGGGTGGTCGAGGGTTCGTAGCCGCGCGCCAGCTTGTGCTCGCCCTGGGCGCCGGCTTCGACGGTTTTTAGGCCGTGGGCGAGGGCGTAGTCGATGGCTTGGTAGTAGCAGAGCTCGAAGTGGAGGAACGGCACGTGTCGGGTGGCCCCCCAGTAGCGGCCATAGAGCGTGTCCTTGCCGATGAGGCTTAATGTGCCGGCGATGGGCTCGTCGCCGTCATAGGCGATCATCAGCAGCACCCGGTCGGCCATAGAATCTGACAATAGTGAGAAGAACTTACGATTGAGGTAGGGCCGGCCCCACTTGCGGTTGCCCGTGTCCTGATAGAACTCAAAAAAAGCATCCCAGACGGCTTCGGTGAGGTCGGAGCCGGTCAACCACTTGACGGTGAGGTCGTCGCCCAGCGCGTCTCGGCGCTCGCGACGGGTCACCTTGCGGTGACGGGACGAGAGCGTTTCGAGGAACTCGTCGAACGTCGCAAAGCCTTGATTATGCCAGT
Source organism: Pseudomonadota bacterium (assembly GCA_023415605.1). Classification (GTDB taxonomy): domain Bacteria; phylum Pseudomonadota; class Alphaproteobacteria; order Rhizobiales; family Devosiaceae; genus Devosia_A. Next base: position 6,484 of record JAEZKB010000096.1, on the reverse strand, counting down.
GAAACTGCGTGTCGTGGCGAACCAGCCAGCCGGCCGCGCGTGCGATTTCGGCCTCGACTTCGGGCACGAAGGTGGCGTGGACAGAAGAGATGTTGTTGCGGCTCGCGAGCGTCTCGGCGGTGGTCAGCAGGGCGCGTTTCAGCGCGGGATCATCACTCGGAACCAGTAGCTTAGGGGCGGTTACCGGGGTGAACGGCACGGCGCACTGCAGCTTGGGGTAGTACTCGCCGCCGGCACGCTGGAAGGCATCGGCCCAGCCGTGATCGAAAACGTACTCGCCCTGGCTATGCGACTTAAGGAAAGCCGGCATAAGGCCGACCGGTTTGTCGTTGGATTTCAGCAGGATGTGCTGTGGCTGCCAGCCAGTGCGGCGGCTCGCCGAACCGCTCTCCTCAAGGGCGAGGAAGAAGGAATGATCGAGGAATGGATTGTCGGGGCGGCCGTGTGCCCCTGGCACCAAACCATTCCAAATGTCCGCGGAAATCTCCCGTGTAGACGGAACGATGTCGGCTGAAAGTTCATGGATATCTGTCACGGCAACGGACAATATGTGTCACCGGCGCCCGGGACGGAAGGGTCAGCGCGGAACAAATCCTTCGAACACCAGTTGATCGGCCCGCGTGAGCGCCTTGGCGGCCTGAGACTCGGACTTGATGGTCCAGGTGGCGACCGGCATGCCCAGCGCGTGGAAGAAGCGCACGGCAGGTAGGTCGAGGGCGATGTCATGGCAGGAGATGAAATCGAAGCGTGTGACCGGCCAGTGGAGCAGGTGGCGAAGGATGAACTTGCGGCTGGCCGGGATATCGTCTTCCCACTCCGGGATCTTCCACGAATAGGTGATGATGCCGAGCTTGCCGGCGTAGCCGTGCTGGCGCATGGCGACGAGGAGGTGCGGGTCGAAACTCTCTACTACATTGGGACCGCGATAAGCGTTGAGAGCCTTGGCGACAGCGGCGGCAAGCGCCTGGGTCTTTTCGGGCGAGTACTGGCGCTTGAGTTCGATTTGCAGCAGCGTTCGGCCGGCGACCTGATCAAGGAATTGCTGGAACGTTTGCGGGCGGTCGCCGGTGGAGGAATGGAGGAGAGGCAGAGCACCGACCTCGGCCATGGTGATCTCATCCGAGCGGCCGGGGCGGCCAACAAGGCGGTCAAGATCGTCGTCGTGAAAGATATAGGGTATGCCGTCCGAGGAGAGCTGAACGTCGCACTCAATGGCGTAGCCGCCGGCGATGGCTGCCTCGAAGGCGGACGCCGAATTCTCGATCACGCCCTGCGAGATGTCGTGCAGCCCGCGATGGGCAATCGGATTCGGAAACAGCGGGTTACGGGCCAAAGCGGACTCATTATGTGAGGAGCGCCACCGGGTAGCAGCGCTCCATGACAGCCGTGTTGCAGAGCGTGCGTCAGACCTCGATGATGCCTTCGACCTCGACGGCGGCCCCCAACGGCAGCGAGGCCATGCCGATAGCCGAACGGGCATGGCGGCCTTTTTCTCCCAGCACGCCGATGATGAGGTTCGAGGCGCCGTTGGCGACGAGGTGCTGTTCGTAGAAGTCGGGCGCCGAAGCGACGAACACGGTGAGTTTCAGCACCTTCTTGACCTCTTCGAGCGGCACGCCGGCGCTGGAGACGATCTGGCTGAGGAAGTTGACTGCGGCGAGTTCGGCGGCGTTGCCGCCCTGCACGACGTTCATGTTGTCGCCGAGCCGGCCGGTGACCACGCCCTGCTCATTCGAGGAAATTTGACCCGAGATGTATACGATGTTGCCCGTCCGGGTGATCGGAATGTAGCTGGCCGCCGGCGCCTTGGCCGGGGGCAGCTCGTAGCCATATTCGCGGAGCTTATCGAGGGGCGTCGTCATTTCGGGTTACCTTCTTGTTCCGATGTCTTGTCCGGCTCCTTGGCCGACCGGGCCTTGACCCGGTCGTAGAGCTTGCCGCGAATGACCGCTTCGTTGCCGAAGCGATTGCGGACCCGATCCATGGCCCGCTCGGCTGCCGCCCGGCGGGCGATCTGCGGCTCGAGCAGGTCGACCGGATCCTCGCCCTTGGCCTCCATGAGACCTGAAAGACCAATACCGATCAGACGGAACGCAGTGCCATCGACCTCGCGGGCCAGGAGCTGCAAACCGGTCTCGTAGAGCACATTCGCGAGTTGCGTTGGGATCATCAGGTGCCGGGCACGCGTACGCAAGCGAAATCCCGCCGATTTAAGCTTGAGCGTCACCGTGTCGCCCATAATGCCCTTGTCCTTCAGACGCCCGGAAAGCCGCTCGCACAAGGCGAGGAGCTCGGTCGAGAGGGCTTCGAAGTCGCTGAGGTCGGTGTTGAAGGTCGTCTCGGAGGAGATCGACTTCATCTCACTGTCAGACGAAATGGTGCGCGAATCCTCGCCGCGGGCGAGCTTGGCGAGCCGCGCGCCAGAATCGCCGAAGCGGCGCACCAGCTCCTCGGGCGCCGCGGACTGCAAGTCGCCGATGGTCTCGTAGCCTTCCCTGCGGAGGCTCTCGGCGAAGACCTTACCGACCCCGAAGATGAGGCTCACCGGCTGCTTCGCCAGGAAGTCGATCGTCTCGGCTTTGCCGATGACGGCAAAGCCGCGCGGCTTGTCGAGGTCCGACGCGGTCTTGGCGAGGAACTTGTTGTGCGAGAGCCCCACCGAGATGGTGACGCCAATCTCGTCCTCGACGCGCTTGGCGAAGCGCGCGAGGGTCACGGCAGGCGGGGCCTTGTGCAAGGCCTCGGTGCCTGAGAGGTCGAGGAAAGCTTCGTCGATCGAGAGCGGTTCGACCAGCGGCGTCAGTCCATCCATGATGGCGCGGATCTGCCGGCTGGCGGCGACGTATTTCCCCATGTTCGGTGGGATGACCACCGCATTGGGGCAGAGCCGGTTGGCAGTGAACATCGGCATGGCCGATCGCACCCCGTACTGCCGGGCTATGTAGCAGCAGGTGGAGACGACGCCGCGCACGCCGCCGCCGATGATCAGCGGCTTGTCGTTCAGGCTCGGATCGTCACGCTTTTCGATCGAGGCGTAGAAGGCGTCGCAGTCGACGTGCGCGATCGAAAGCGAGAACAGCTCCTCGTGCGCCATGATGCGGGGCGAGCCGCATTTGGGGCAGCGCTCCGGCTTTGTCGCCCCAGCGGCGGTGGCGAAGCAGTTGCGGCAGAGAATCTGCAGCGGGGCCATGATTCATCCCGCCGGGTTGAGCTTGGCCCAGATGCGCATGAAACTCTCGGGCGAGATTTTGGCGTTGGCGCAGAGCGCCAGTAGCAGCGGTTCATTTTGAGCGAAATAGTCGATGAGTCCGCGCCCAAAGGAATCGGTGCCGGCGCCGCGCCGGACCGCATCGGGTGAGGTGCCGGTTTGCACCATGAACTCGCCGAGCTGCTCCGGATTTTCGGCGAGGTGGCTAAGGCACAGATCGGCCAGCATATTCGGAGTCAGCGGATCGGGCTTGAGGCCGGGCAAATCGGGTCTCGTTTCAGGTTTTGGAAATGCATTGATGTTACTGCACCGTTGAGGCAATACACAGGGCCTGCGGGAAATCCCGGTGGAACAGAAGGCGACATGCCAAAGACCGTTATGATCGTTGAAGACAATGAGCTCAACATGAAGCTCTTCAACGACCTGCTCGAATCCCGTGGCTACAATATCATCCAGACACGGAACGGCATGGAAGCCCTCGGGCTCGCTCGGGCGCACCATCCCGACCTGATCCTGATGGACATCCAGCTTCCCGAAGTGTCGGGCCTAGTGGTGACCAAGTGGCTCAAGGAAGACGATGACCTAGCCTCCATTCCGGTCATCGCCGTAACGGCCTTCGCCATGAAAGGCGACGAGGAAAGAATCCTCCAGGGCGGCTGCGAGGGGTACATTTCGAAACCCATCTCGGTGCCTCACTTTTTGGAAACGATTCAACGCTATATTGGCCCCGCTTAGTTAGCGGCGCATCGCTTCTCAGGTGATGCAGGTCTGCTCTTTGGGAGCAGCTTGGACACGGGCGTTGTCCCGAAATTGTTGGGGGCGACGGTCTTTGACGGCACGTGTGCTGATCGTTGACGATATTCCGACCAATGTGCGTCTGCTCGAAGCACGCCTGACAGCGGAGTATTTTGAGGTTCGAACGGCTTCATCGGGCCGCGAGGCCCTGGCCATTTGCGATGCCGAAGACGTCGACATCGTGCTGCTCGACGTGATGATGCCGGAGATGGACGGCTTCGAGGTGTGCAAGCGCCTCAAGACCAACCAGGCAACCGCCCATATCCCGGTGCTGATGATCACGGCGCTCGACCAGCCGTCGGACCGCGTCCAGGGGCTGGAAGTCGGAGCCGACGATTTCCTCACCAAGCCCGTCGACGACATCCAGTTGATGGCGCGCGTAAAAAGCCTGGTGCGCCTGAAGGCCTTGACCGACGAGTTGCGCGCCCGCGCCAAGACTGGCCAGGAGATCGCCATCGAGGACGCCATGCGGGCCATGGACTCGATCAATTCCGAGGGCGGCCGCATCCTCCTAGTTGATACCGATGCGCGGCATGCCGAGCGTATCCGCGGCTACCTCGCCGCCGCCAACCATGTCGATGTTCTGGCCAACCCGGCTGATGCGATCCTCGCTGTCGCTGACGGCAACTATGAGCTGGCGCTGGTCTCGATGGCGTTGACCGATTTCGACCCGCTCCGCGTCTGCTCGCAGATGCGGACGGCGGAACATACCAGAACCCTGCCGATCATCCTCATCGCCGACGAGGCGGACCGGCCGCGCGTAGTTCGCGGGCTCGACCTGGGGGTCAATGACTTCATCATGCGGCCGGTGGAGCGCAACGAGCTCTCGGCGCGCGTGCGCACCCAAATACGCAGGCAGCGCTATGCCGTTGAATTGCGCCAGAGTGTCACCAATACGCTGGCGCTGGCAGTGACTGACGAACTCACCGGCCTTTACAATCGGCGCTATTTCGATCGGCACCTGTCGCTGATGCTGGAAAAAGCGCGCGAGCAGGACCGCGACATGGCGGTGATGCTGATCGACATGGACTTCTTCAAGTCGGTCAACGACACGCATGGCCACGATGTCGGCGACGCCGTGCTCAAGGAGTTCGCTGTGCGGCTACGCCGCAACATCCGGGGTGTGGACCTCGCCTGCCGCTTCGGCGGTGAGGAGTTCGTGGTGCTGATGCCCGACACCGACTACCAACAGGCCCAGAACGTTGCCGAACGCGTCCGCACTGCCGTGGCGGAACGCGTCTTCGAACTGGGTACGCAGTATCCGTTGCAGGTAACAGTTTCAGTCGGCGTCGCGCTCAACGAGAGCGATACCGATACACCCGAGATGATCCTCAAGCGGGCTGACGTGGCGCTGTACCGGGCCAAACGCGAAGGCCGCAACCGGGTCGTGTTCGACGCGGCGTGAGGCAGCGGCCTCCATGATTGCGGTTACCGGACCGAGCATTAACTGAATTCCAGTCCCGCGAATGCGACGAATCTGCCGCTCGCGCGTTGTGCCGGACCTGCATTTCCGCAGCGTCACGGAGATTTCGGATGGGAATTCTGATCAGCATCCTCATCACCTTCCTGGTGGTGGTGCTCATTCTATGGCTCGTACAACGCCTGCCGGTCGAAGCGCGCATCAAGCAGATCATCCAGATCGTGGTGATCGTCATCGGCATTATCGCGCTGCTGAAGTACCTGGCCGTGTTCTAGCCCCTGGCTCAGGTCTCATGGACAACGGCCCGATCAATGATCGGGCCGTTTTTGTTGGCTAGCCTTACGCCTGCTGCCCGTCGGTACCGGGCATCGGCGACGGCGGAACCTCCACGGGTGGAACCGGCGGCACGCCGTCGGGTGGTTCGGGGAAAGTGCCGGGGACGCGGTCGGGTTGGTGACCGGGAACGGGTGGAATGAAATCGGGACCGGGGATCGGGTTCGGGTTGGGAATCGGGGGCGGGGTCTCGGCGGGGATGGTCATGTTTGCCTCCTAATCGAGGGGCGGCTTTTCGGTGGGACCGACGGTAGGGCCCGGTTCGCGCAGAGGATCGCGACTGAGCGGCAGGCCGGGGATTTGGCCCTCGGGCAGGTCACGCTCGACGATCTCCTCGTGGGCGACATCGGACGGGACCTCGTCGGGCTGGTAGTCACGGTTCTGCGGGTGGGGCATCGAAGGTCTCCGGGATGGGTCTCCCGGTCAACTCACGCGCCGCAGCAATCGTTCCGGCACGACTGGTGATGCAAGAGTGTAGAGAGGCTTGTCCCCAGTGGCATTCGATAAAGTCCGACCGAGTAAGGTTAACTCTTCATTACGTTTTTTGCTCGCGCTTGAGTCGCGGACGGCTTCGAGTAGGTTGCGGTCAACGAGATCGCGTTGCCCCATGACAGCGTTATCCGAAAACCCCTACGGTTCTTCTCAGGTCCGCCGCAACTCCTGAGTCCGTAGGGAGGCTGGTCCGGATGCGGACAGAGTGGCCTCTTCGACATGCCGCTCCGGACCGG
>JAEZKB010000051.1 GCA_023415605.1 Pseudomonadota bacterium | reverse complement strand
CCGCCCAGCCGTAGCGCCGTTCTGAGGCGGGGCAAGAGGCAAGGAGACCCGCATGCTCGGACTGCTGATCACGCTCATCGTCATCGCCGTCATCGCCGGCGCGCTGGGCTTCACCGGGATCGCGGCGGGAGCGGCGACGCTGGCCAAGATCGTCTTCGCCCTGATGGTGATCGGCATCGTGCTGTTGCTGATCCTCGCCGCCATGGGCATCGCAATTCTCTTCTGATGCTCGCGCATTTCATCGCCGCGCAGGACCCGGTCTATGCCACGGTGCTGGCCGAGCTCCGCGCCGGCGACAAGCGCACGCACTGGATGTGGTTCATCTTCCCGCAGCTCGCCGCGCTCGGCCGCTCGCCGACGGCAAAGCATTTCGGCCTCGCGGACCTCGATGCGGCGCGCGCCTATCTCGCCGACCCGGTGCTCGGCGCCCGCCTCCGCGAATGCACCGCCACCGTGCTCGCCGCCGGCGAGGCCACCGGCCGTTCCGCCCACGCCATTCTCGGCTCGCCCGACGACCTCAAGCTGCGCTCCTGCCTGACCCTGTTCGAGGCCGCGGCGGAGGGCGAGGACAGGGCGCTGTTCGCCAAAACCCTCGCCCACTTCTACGGCGGCGAGCGGGACAGGACGACGCTGGAGCTGATCGGGCAGGCCGGGGGCTAGGCTAAGTCCCGCCCGCCGCGGAAGACGATCTCCACATCCCGGCCCGCGCCGCCTTTGGGAACCGAGAGCCGCACCGTCACCTCCGCCTGCGACGCCAGTGACGGCGCCCGCTCCGGCCATTCGATGAGCACGATTGCCGCCGGATGGTCGAAGAGGCCGAGCTCGTCGATCTCGGCTTCCGACGAGAGGCGGTAGAGGTCGGCATGGAGGATCGGCCCGGCGGGGCCGTCATAAGGCTGCACCAGCGCAAAGCTCGGCGACGGCACGTCGAGACGCGGGTCGCCGACCAGGGTGCGGATCACGGCCCGGGCGAGCGCGGTCTTGCCGGCGCCCAGATCGCCATCGAGGAGCACGAGGTCGCCGGGCTTGAGCGCGGCGGCGAGGCGGGCGCCAAAAGCAGCGGTAGCGGCGTCGTCGGTGAGGTGGAGGCGGGCCACGGCCCTACTCGGCGGCGCCGGCCTGCTGGATCGAGGCGTCGACCGGCAGGTTGACGACGACCCGGCTGCCGCGCGGCTCGCGCTTGTCGACGCTGACCGTGCCGCCGTGCAGGTTGACGAAGGCGCGGACGATGGCGAGGCCGAGCCCGGCGCCGCGCTGACGCCCGGCAATGGCTTCGCGGTCATGCCGCTCGGCCATGGCGGCGCGCATCTCGTCGCTCATGCCGGCGCCTTCGTCCTCGACGATGAACAGCATGCGGTCGCCGCGGCTCTGGATCGAAAGCCGCACCTCGCCGCCCGGCTCGGAGAAGCGCGCCGCGGAGGAAAGGAGGTTATAGAGCACCTGCACGATGCGGGTGCCGTCGGCGATAAAGAGCGGCAGGTTCGGCGCGATGTCGATCTTGAGGTTGATCGAATGCTCGCCGTCGATCTCCGGGAAGGTCGCGGCGACGCCAGCCCGTGCCTTTTCCACCAGCGCGTGGATGTCCTGCGGCTCGGGGCGCAGTTCGGCGATCCCGGCATCCACGGTGGCAAGGTCGAGGATGTTGTCGATCAGCACGCCCAGGGTGACGCTCGAGGCGCGGATATAGTCGGTATAGGACTGCTGCCGCTCGTTGAGTTCGCCGGCCGCCTTGGACGAGAGCAGATCGGCAAAGCCGATGATGTTGGTGAGCGGCGAGCGCAGCTCGTAGGAGACGTTCTGGACGAAGGCGTCCTTCAACCGGTCGGCGGTGACCAGCGCCTCGTTCCGCTCGCGCAGCATCAGCGAATATTTGGCGCTCTCGGTGACGTCGAGGAAGGTCATCATGGTCTGCCCGTCGGGCAGGCGGACCACCGCATAATCGAGCATTCGCCCGTCGGCGCGCGTCAGGCGGCCGGCCTGGTCCGAGCGGGTCGGGTTGAGGTCGATGATGCCGCGTTTGAGATCGCGCCAGATGGCCGGCCCGTCTTCGGGCATGGAGCGGCCGACGCTCTCGGCGATCTGGTCGATATGCGGATTGGTGTCGAGCAGGTTGGTCGGCACCTTCCAGAGCATGGAAAAGCGCGGATTGTAGAGCGTCAGCTTGCCGTTGGTGCCGAACACCGCCACGCCTTCGGAGAGGGCGTTGAGGGTCGAGCGCTGCACGTCGGCCAGGGCCTTGTTGAGGCTCTTCAAGTGCAGCTGGTCCGTGATGTCCTCGAACACATAGATAACGCCGCCCTTGGGGCCGGCCGGCGCCGCGATCACCTGCACGGTGCGGCCATCGGGCAGGTGCCAGGGGTCGCTCTCGCGCGGCTTGGTCAGGGTGTAGCTGGTGAGGTGCCTGGCGCGCCAGGCCTGGTAATCGGGCTCATTGGGCAGCTTGCCGTCGGTGCGGAGCTTGTCGAGGATGGCCCGCTCGTCCATGCCGGGCCGCAGCCAGCCCTGGTCGATGCCCCAGAGCGTGCAATAGGCGCGGTTGAACTGGACCAGCTCGCGATTGGCATTGAAGATGGCGATCGGCGTCGCCAGTGCATCGATGATCGACGACAGGTGGCTGAGATTGGCATCGCGGGCCTCGCGCGCGGGGTCCTTGCGCGGCCGCAGATAGCCGGCGGTGCCGCCATCGATGGCGAATTCGACCAGCTCGTAGCTGCCGGCGTCGCCGAGCGTAATGGTCAGCGGCTGCGGCCGCGCAGCGGCACCCAGTGTGCCGAGGTGCTTTTGCAGCAGCGGCCCGTCGAGCACTTCGGCCGGCTGCGCCTCGGCGCTCCGGCGGCCGATGGCGCGAGCGAGGTCGTGGTAGGCCGCATTGCCATAGACCAGCTTGTGCTGGGCATTGCGGAGGAAGGCCGGGGTGCCGAGCGCCGCAATGACGGTGCGCGCGGTGGCGAGATCGGTCGGCGCCTTGGCGACGTCAGTCGCGGTTTCGGCCGAGGGCTGGTTGGCGGCGCGGCGGATACGCAGCGCGGTGCCGCTGCCCAGCACCCAGCCGGAAGCCCGCACCAGGAGATTGTCGCGGGTGCGAAGGGCAAGATCGAAGCCTCGGCCATGGACCTTGAGGCCTTCGAGGGCGCGGGCCAGTTCCGCCGCCTCGGCATCGCGCAGCCAGAGGTTGAAGTCCATCACCGCCTCAGGGCGTCGGCCTGGCGGCAGGATGATGGAGGTCTGGCCGAGGAATTTCGGACCTTCGGTGTTCTCGGTCCAGAGGACGGTGACTTCACCGGTGCCCGAGAGCAGCGCCTCATATTCGTCGACGCGGGCGCGAAGGGTGGCGATCTGCTGGTTGGCGCGGGTGCGGGCCGATTTGGCATCGCGCAGCAGGCGCCGGATGAACGCCATGGCCAGAAGGGCGAATCCGCCCGCGCCCAGCGCCACCGTCAGCGGCATCGCGCCGGCCAGGGTATTGGCGCTGAAGGCCTGTTGCTGGGCCAAAGCCGGCGTCGCCGCAAGGAGGGTGATCACGGAGGCGCCGAGCCCTGCGAATCCCCAGCCTTTCCGGACTCTCTCCGGCGCCATGCAATGCCTCATAAGAATAGAACCGCCGCCAACGCCCGGTCCCACGTGAGAACCGGTAACACCACTCGAACGCATTTCCCCATGTCCGGAGCGGCGACAAGCGCCGACAAACACAGAGATTCCGGGCGTTTCACGCCCGTTTCACGCTTCTCGCAGCCTGAGCCCCCAGACCAGCGAATCACTGCAAGATACCGGTCTGGGGAATCTCGAAAAAGAGTCTTTGGGGGTGTGGACAGTGGGCAAAAGGGCAAGAAAGCCCATTGACCTTGGACCGAACAGTGAACGCTTCGTTAACGCCGACGGCGCGATGTGCGATTCCCACGGGGAAATTATGGGGCGCGTGACGTGCTACGGGGGGTGCTGAGGGTTAACGCTAGTGAAGATCGGGTGTGCTGGCCCGCACACATCCTCCGCCGCGAGCCCCCTCCCCCGTAAACGGAGAGGTTCGCCGAGTGAGAGAACGGAAAAGGCCCCTCCCTTGCGGGAGAGGCCCTGAGATTTGCGGTGTGACCGAATTCAGTACCGGTAGGCTTCCGGCTTGAACGGACCTTCGGGCGTGACGCCGATATAGTCGGCCTGGGACTTGCTGAGCTTGGTGAGCTTGGCGCCGAGCTTGGCGAGGTGCAGGGCCGCGACCTTTTCGTCGAGGTGCTTGGGGAGCACGTGGACGGCCTTGGCGAGGTTCTGGCCATTGGTGAAGAGTTCGATCTGCGCCAGGGTCTGGTTGGAGAACGACGCCGACATCACGAAGCTCGGATGGCCGGTGGCGTTGCCGAGGTTGACCAGGCGGCCTTCGGAAAGCAGCACGATGCGCTTGCCCGACGGCAGTTCGATGAGGTCGACCTGCGGCTTGACGTTGGTCCACTTGAAGTTGCGCAGCGCCGAGACCTGGATCTCGTTGTCGAAGTGGCCAATGTTGCAGACGATGGCCATGTCTTTCATGTTGCGGACGTCGTCGACGGTGACGATGTCCTTGTTGCCGGTGGCCGTGACGACGATGTCGGCGCGCGGGGCGGCGTCCTCGAGAGTCACCACCTCGAATCCATCCATGGCGGCCTGCAGGGCGCAGATTGGGTCGACTTCGGTGACCAGCACGCGGGCCCCGGCGCCCGAGAGCGACTGGGCCGAGCCCTTGCCGACGTCGCCATAGCCGCAGACCACGGCGACCTTACCGGCCAGCATCACGTCGGTGCCGCGCCGGATGGCGTCGACCAGCGATTCACGGGTGCCGTACTTGTTGTCGAACTTCGACTTGGTGACGCTGTCGTTGACGTTGATGGCGGGGAACGGCAACTCGCCCTTGGCCTGCAGCTGATAGAGCCGCATCACGCCCGTGGTGGTTTCCTCGGAGACGCCCTTGATGGCGGCACGGATGGTCGAGAAGAAGGTCGGGTTCTTGGCCAGGCGCCTCTTGATGGTGGCAAAGAAGATTTCTTCTTCCTCGTTGCCGGGCTTATCGAGGATGGAGATGTCCTTTTCGGCCTTGGCGCCGGTGAGGATGTACATGGTGGCGTCGCCACCATCGTCGAGGATCATGTTGGGGGTCTGGCCGTTCGGCCAATCCATCATGCGGTCGGTGAAATCCCAGTATTCCTCGAGGGTTTCACCCTTGTGGGCAAACACCGAGACGCCCGCGGCGGCAATCGCGGCAGCCGCGTGATCCTGGGTCGAAAAGATGTTGCACGAGACCCAGCGGACCTCGGCGCCCAGCGCCACCAGCGTTTCGATCAGCACGGCGGTCTGGATGGTCATGTGCAGGGA
>JAEZKB010000043.1 GCA_023415605.1 Pseudomonadota bacterium | reverse complement strand
CCATCGACGACAGCGCCAAGATCGACAACGGCACCAACCGCAGCCGCACCTCCGCCAGCGAAAGCAGCGTCGGCGGCGTGCTCGGCTCGATCTTCAACAAGCAGGTGCCGATGGTCGACGTCGATGCCTCGGGCGCCATCAAGACGGGCGGCACCATGACCGATGCCGGCAAGGGCTCGGTGAGCCGGTCGGAAAGCCTCGAGACGCAGGTGGCCGCGGTCGTCACCCAGGTGCTGCCCAACGGCAACCTGGTAATCGAAGGCCGGCAGGAAGTGCGGGTCAACTTCGAAGTCCGCGACCTCATCGTCGCCGGCCTCGTCCGCCCCGAGGACATCCACGCCGACAACACCATCCCGTCCTCGAAGATCGCCGAAGCCCGCATCTCCTACGGCGGCCGCGGCCAGATTACCGACGTGCAGCAGCCGCGCTACGGCCAGCAGATCGCCGACGCGATCATGCCGTTCTAGCCAATCATCCTAGTTCCCCGCTGCCCGCGCTTTCCCCCATTTGGCGCGAGCAGCACGGCAGGAGCCAGAAGGTCTCCTGCCTTCCCCAGGGGCGCAGTCTCCCCGGCTGCGCCCCTTCCCCGTTTCGAGCGAGTAGCGAATAGTGAGTAGCGAATAGGGGTGACGGGTTCGTGATGCCCAACTAAGTTTCCCTACTCGCTATTCGCTACTCACTACTCGCTGGGTTCCAATGACCAACTCCGCCTTCCAGAAACTCGACGCGCTGGGCAAGAAGCTCGAGGCGCTCGACCATGCCCAGTCCATGCTGTTCGTGGATGAAGCGGTGAACATGCCGGCGGGCGGCGGCGAGAAGCGCGCCGAGGCCATGTCAGTGCTGGCTGGTATGCAGCACGAGATGGCCACTGCGCCGGAGATCGGCGACTGGATCGGCGCGGCGCTCGAAGAAGATCTCGACGAGATGCAGCAGGCGGCGGTGCGCGAGTTCCAGCGCGCATACACCAATGCCACCTGCCTTTCGTCGGACTTCGTGCGCAGGCAGGTCAATGCGCGGCTTCGCTCCGAACAGCTGTGGCGCGAACTGCGCCCGACCGGCGACTGGGCCGGCTTCCTGCCGGCCTTCGAGGGCGTCGTCGCCAATGTGCGCGAAGAGGCGGAACTGCGCGCCGGTGCGCTAGGCCTCGCGCCGTATGACGCGCTGATGGAACAGTACGACCCCGGCAACCGCGCCGCCGATATCGACGCGGTATTCGCGGACCTGAAAGCATTCCTCAAGAACTTCGTTCCTCAGGCGCTTGCAAAGCAGGAGGAGAAGCTGGCCAAGCGGCCACTCAAGCCGCTCAACGCGCCGTTCCCGGTCGAAAAGCAGAAGGCCCTGGGTCTCGCCATGATGGAAGCGCTGGGTTTTGATTTCGAGCATGGCCGGCTCGACATCTCGCACCACCCGTTCTGCGGCGGTGTGCCGACCGATGTGCGCATGACCACGCGCTACACCACCGCCGAGTTCCTCTCGTCGCTGATGGGCATCCTGCACGAGACCGGGCACGGCCTCTACGAGCAGAACCTGCCCAAGGAATGGTCGCACTGGCCGTTGGGCAAGGCCCGCGGCATGGCCATCCACGAAAGCCAAAGCCTCTTCGTCGAGAAGCAGATCGCGCGCTCGTCCGAATTCTTGGAATGGGCCATGCCGCATGTGCGCGAGCATCTCGGCCCCGAAGCCATCGCCGGCTGGGACCTCGAGGACGTGCTGGCCCACGTGCACCTGATCGAGCGCGGCCTGATCCGCGTCGATGCCGACGAGGCGACTTACCCACTGCACGTGATCCTGCGCTACGAGATCGAAAAGGACCTCGTCTCGGGTGCTCTGGCGCCCAAGGATGTGCCGGAGGTCTGGGACGCCAAGATGCGGGAATATCTCGGGCTTTCGACCATCGACAATCCCAAGGATGGGCCGATGCAGGACGTGCACTGGCCGTCGGGCGCGATCGGCTATTTCCCGAGCTATACGCTGGGCGCGCTGATCGCTGCGCAGCAATGGGTGGCGATCGAAAAGGCGCAGCCCAATGTACGCGAGGATTTCCGCAACGGCCGCTTCGTCGGCGTCAACGACTGGCGCCGCGACAACATCTGGTCGCAGGCCTCGCGCTGGTCGACGCCCGAGCTACTCGAGCGCGCAACGGGCGAAAAGCTGAATGCGAAGCACTTCGCCGAGCATTTGAAGCGGCGCTACCTCGCCTAGCGGCAGCTTTCGCGCAGCGCCGTGATCTCGTTGAGGGCCTCGGCCAAGCGGAAGTTGACGGTGAGCGAGCGCTGCCCGATCGGCGTCATCCGCACTTCCAGCGTCCGCCCGCCGGCGAGATAGTCGAGGAAGGCCTGGGTTTCGCGGTCGTTCGGGAAGGTCAGCCGCGTGTTGCCCTCGGCCGACTGCATGGTGCGCACCAGCGTCTGCCGCTGGTCGACCTGCAGCGTCACCGGTGCGATGTCGCCTGTCGCCGACACCAGCTGCCCGGCGAAGCCGAAGCTGACCTGCGGCTTGCCGGCGACACAGGCCACCGCGAATGTCGCCGGCGCACGGCCGGACGGACGCGCCGGAATCAGTCGCTCGGACTCATAGCTGAGAGCGCCCTCAGGGGCGGCGGGCGGATCGGCCCGGAAGACGCTGTCGTAACAAGCAAGGCGCGCCGCATCATCGGCAACGCCCGCACAACTCTCCCCCGTCTCCTGCCCCTGCCCCGGCGCTGTCAGCAAACCTGCCAGCAGCGCCACGAAAACCAGTCTCTTCGCGGCTGTGTACATGAACCGAATATCGTCACTCCCCGCCAGAAAAGCTAGGGCGAAGGCAGCATTGGCACGATGAGTTCGAACGTCGCACCGGCGTCGGACGGCATGAGCGCGATCCGCCCGCCATGCGCTTCCAGCATCGATTTGGCGATCCCCAGCCCCATGCCGGTGCCACCGGACTCGCGGCGGGTGGTGAAGAAGGGCTCGAATACCTTGTCCCTATTGCCCGGCGAAATGCCCTTGCCGTCATCGGCAACGAGGATCCTGAGCGTGTTGCCGGCGCGGGTGGCAGAAAGATCGAGCCGGGTCGCCCCGTGCTGGGCCGAGTTGTCGGCGAGATGGCCGAGGATGATGGCAAAGGCCTCCATGGAGAGCGCGATTGGGGTCGCCGTTTCGCCGCTGGCGGCGATGCTCATGGCCGGATGCATCAGCTGCAGGTGCTCGGCCGCCTTCGCCAGCGCCACGCCCTTCGCATCGAGCGGTACATCGGCGCGGGTGAGGTCACGCAGCCGTTCGAGCAGGCCCGCCAGCCGGTCCGCATCGGCGATGATGTGGGTGAGGAAACGCTTGCGATCCTCAGCCGACATGTCGGCCTCGAGCAGCAGTTCGGCCGAGCCGCGGATCGAGGTCAGCGGTGACTTGAGCTCGTGCGAGACATGGGCCGCGAAGGAACTGACGTAGTCGGTGCGTTCGACCAGCCGCTGCGCCAGATCGAGAAAACTTTGGCTCAGCACCGCCAGTTCGCGCGTGCCGTGCTCCTCGGGCGCCTCGATTGCCATGCGCCCGCCCCGGCCGATGGCCTCGGTCCGCGCGATCAGCGCATTGATCGGCCCGGTGATGGTGCGGGTCAGCACGGCGCCGGTGATCAGCGTCAGAACCAAGGCCACGGTGATGCCGGCAATCTCCATCGGTCCCATCTGGCTCGGCGTGCCATCGAGCGCCCGGAACCAGATGATCATGCCGGCCGGCAGCGCCAGCACCGCCAGCAGCACGGCAAAGACGATCCAGCTCAGCGGCGGCCGCCACTTTTCCGT
>JAEZKB010000322.1 GCA_023415605.1 Pseudomonadota bacterium | reverse complement strand
ATGCAGGACATCGCCAAGTCGAAGCGCGTCGCCAACATGCATTACAACGAGACCGAAGCCTACAAGGCCTCGCTCGATGCGCGCATGACGGGCTCCTGCGGCTACTGGCCCGAGGGCGTCACCAATGTCGACCAGGCACAGGAGGCCAAGCTCGACATGGTCTGCCGCAAGATCGGGCTGCAGCCCGGCCAGCTGGTGTGGGACATCGGCTGCGGCTGGGGCGCCTTCATGGGCTTTGCGGCAGAGAAGTACGGCGCCCGCTGCGTCGGCGTCACCGTCTCCCCCGACCAGGCTGCCTATGGCCGCGAGCGCTACAAGGACCTGCCCATCGAGTTCCAGGTCAAGGATTACCGCGAGTTCGAGGGCAAGACCGATCATGTGGTCTCGATGGGCATGTTCGAACATGTCGGCCACAAGAACCACCGCACTTATTTCGAGACGGCGCGGCGGGTGATCAAGGACGATGGCCTCTTCATGATGCACACGGTGGGCTCGCAGTGGAGCACCGAGAGCATCGAGCCTTGGCTCGAAAAGTACATTTTCCCCGGTGGAGTGATTCCCTCGATGGCGCAGATCGGCAAGGCCATCGACGGGCTCTTTTCCGTCATCGACGTCCACAATATTGGGCCCCATTACGACAAGACGCTCTGCGCTTGGGACGAGAACTTCGTGCGCAACTGGAAGACGGAGCGCACCCCGGAGGAAGAGCGCTTCTACCGGATGTGGCGGTACTACCTGCTCTGCTGTGCCGGCGGCTTCCGTGCCCGCGTGCTGCAGGTCTGGCAGTTCGTGCTGGCCACCTCGGGTGTCCCCGACGGCTACGTGACGCAGCGATGAGACGATTTTGTTGGCTCGCGCTGCTCACAGCGATCGGCTGCGGCAGTGCGGGCGCTGCACCGGCGGAGGGGACGTTCACCGCCACCGCCGCCTGCCCTGCCTTGCAGTCGATCCGCAATGGCACCAATCCGGGCGGGGTGATGACCAAGCCGGGGACGGCGTACCGCATCACCGAGGTCAACAATCTCGGCGCGCCGACGCACTACCGGGTGGACATTCCTGGCGCTTCGCCGCCGCAGCGTTGGGTCGAAATCGCCTGCGGCAGCGACGGGTCCTCGGATGCAGGTACGGTGCTCGAAGCGGGTCCCGGGAGCTACCTGCTGGCGGCGAGCTGGCAGCCCGGCTTCTGTGAGACCCAGCCCGACCGGCGCGAATGCCGGAACCAGCAGCAGGGCCGGTTCGATGCCACTCACTTTGCCCTCCACGGCCTCTGGCCGCAGCCACGCTCGAAAGAGTATTGCGGCGTCAGCCAGCGCGATATCGAAGCAGACCAGACAGCCTGGCGGCTCTTGCCCGAGCTGCCGCTCTCGGCGGCGACGCGGGCCGAACTGGACAAGGTCATGCCGGGGACGGCGTCGCTGCTCGACCGGCATGAGTGGATCGTGCACGGCACCTGCTACGAGGAAAGCGCCGAGAGCTATTTTTCGGAATCACTTGCGCTGATGGCGCAGCTCAATGCCTCGGGACTGAGAGACTTCCTCAACGCCAATCTCGGCCGCGCAGTCACCCCGTCGGAAATTCGCGCCGCGGCGGACGAGGCCTTCGGCCGTGGTGCCGGTGAGCGCATCGGCATCGCATGCAAAACGGAACAGGACGGCAATCGGGTGGTACTGACCGAGTTGCAGATCGCGCTCTATGGCGCCATCGACGAAACCAGTGATCTGGCCGCCCTCATCCGTGCCGCCAGACCGATCGGGTCGAATGCCGGCCAGTGCCCGCGCGTCGTCATCGACAAGGCCGGGCTCTAGAAACGCCAAGGGCGGCCACCGGGGCCGCCCTTCGTTCAAAATGCCGGGGAGTCTGTTGCCCACCCGGCCTGTTCTGCGCCGGCCTCCTCACCGCCTTGGGCTGCGGCTGGCTGCCGTCGCAGATATTCGCCGCCTAGGAACGGGCCATCCGACCTTCGGTTCCATCCATAAAGATTTAACCGCGTGGATTCATCGGCGCCAAACACCTGGTCACTATTGTGCCGGGTCGGTGCGCTAGGGACAAATCCATGACCGACCTCGCTTTGGATATCACCGGGCTCAGAAAGAGCTTCGACCGGCCCGTGGTCAACGACCTTGAGCTTAAGGTACGGCAGGCCGAGTTCTACGCACTGCTGGGTCCCAACGGCGCTGGCAAGACCACCATCCTTCGCATGGTCGCGGGACTGCTGCAGCCCGAAGCGGGCAGCATCCATATCTGCGGCATCGACAGCCGGCGCGATCCCGTCGCCGCCAAGAGCATCGTCGCCTGGGTCTCGGACGAACCCATGGTCTACGACCGGCTGACCCCGCTCGAATATCTCGAATTCGTCGCCGGCCTGTGGTCGGTCGACCCGCAGGTCGCCGAAGAGCGCGCCCATGATCTCATCGGTTGGCTGGGACTGAAGCCGCATGCCAACGAGCGCTGCGGCGGCTTTTCCAAGGGCATGCTGCAGAAGGTGGCGCTGGCCGGCGCGCTGGTGCACGATCCCAAGCTCATCATCCTCGACGAACCGCTGACCGGCCTCGATGCCGGCTCGGCCCGGCAGGTCAAGGATGTGCTCAAGCAGCGCGTCGCCGACGGCGTCACCGTAATCATGACCACCCACATTCTCGAAGTCGCCGAGCGCATGGCTGAACGCATTGGCGTTCTTTCGGGCGGCAAGCTCATCGCGGAGGGCACGCTGGCGGAACTGCGCACCCGTGTCGGCCGCGGCAACACCACACTCGAAGAGATTTTCCTCGATCTCGTCGCCGAACCGGCGGCAGCGGCGGACGCCGCCGCATGACGACGGCCGGTTCGATTGCCTGGATGGCGCAGCACGAGTTGCGCCTCGCATGGCGAGACTTCATCGCGATGACCACCGCCGGACGAAAGACCCGCGGTATTGTCCTCGCCATCTTCCTCCTCGGTTTCTGGGCTGGTCTGCACTGGCTAGCCGACGTCCTGCTCGGCCGCTGGATCGCGGGCGGCATCGTTATCGACAAGGCCACGCTGGTGATGATCACCGGCTCGGGCCTGCTGTTCTGGACGGTGATGCTGAGCCAGACGCTGGAATCGGTCACCCGCGCATACTATTCCCGCGCCGATCTCGATCTCGTCCTCTCGTCGCCCGCCTCGTCGCGCCGCCTCTTCGCCGTGCGGACCGGCGCCGTCGCGCTGACCAGCATGATCCTTGCCTGCCTGCTCGCGAGCCCGGTGGTCGATATCCTCGCCGCCCATGACGGTCCGCAATGGTTCGCGACCTACGGCGTGCTTGCGGCCCTCGGAGCGGTCTCCGCGGCGCTTTCGGTGCTGGTGACCATCGGTCTCTTCCGCGTCGCCGGACCGAAACGGACCCGGCTCATCGCTCAGATCATTGCCGGTATCGTCGGCGCCGGCTTCATCATCGGCATCCAGGCCGTGGCGATCCTCAGCTTCGGCAACATGAACCGCTTCGAGGTGCTGCAGTCGCCCGAATTCATCGCCGCCGCGCCGGCTATCGATAGCTTGATCTGGCTGCCGGCCCGCGCCGCCATGGGCGACATCGCCGACCTCGCCATCATCCTGGTGTTGAGCCTCGGCTTCCTCGCTGTTGTCATTGCCACCACCTCGGGCAGTTTCGCCAAGTACGCAATCGCCGCTGCGGGCGTGAGCCATACCCGCGTGCAGCAGCGCGCCGCAAAACCCTTCCGCAAGGCCTCGCAGCGGCAGGCCCTGCGGGTCAAGGAGTGGCGGCTACTGCGCCGCGATCCATGGCTCTTGAGCCAGACGCTGATGCAGATCCTCTATCTGGTGCCGCCGGCGCTCTTTCTCTGGATCTCCTACGGCCAGAGCGCCGGCACCTATGTGGTGGTGATCCCGGTCGTGGTGATGGCGGCCGGCCAACTCGCGGGTGGCCTCTCCTGGCTCGCCATCTCCGGCGAGGACGCGCATGACCTCGTCGTCACCGCGCCGATCCATCCGCGCGCCGTGCTGCTGGCCAAGATCGAGGCGGTGCTCGCGACAATCGCCGTGATCTTCGCGCCCATTCTCCTGCTGATGGGCATCGGCTCTTGGGAACTGGCCGGGTGGACTGCGCTCTTCGTCGCCTTCTCGGCAAGCTCCGCGACAGCCATCCAGCTCTGGTTCCGCATCCCGATGCGGCGCTCGATGTTCCGCCGCCGTCAGGTGGCCTCGCGCGCGGCGACCATTTCGGAAGCGCTAAGCTCGATCATGTGGGCCGGCACCGCCGTGCTGGCGGCGGGTGAGCAGATGCTCGCGCTGCTGCCCGCCGCCTTCGCGATCATTGTCATGGTAATCGCTTGGGCGCTGAGCCCAAAGGGCAAGCGCGTCTAGCCCAGCGCCACCCGCAGCGGACGCGGCGTGCGCTGCATCCAGCGCATTACGCCGAGCCCGATCAGCGGGAACAGCGCCGCGACAACGCCGAGGTCGTTCGGACCAGCGAACTGCAGCACCAGCCCGCCGACCAGCGCCCCCGCAGCCGAGCCGAGATAAAGCGCCGAGCCATTGAGCGAGAGCACCAGCGGCGCGGCTGCGGGCGCCAGGCTCACCAGCCGGCTGACCTGCGCCGGCAGGAAA
This sequence comes from Pseudomonadota bacterium, assembly GCA_023415605.1. Lineage (GTDB taxonomy): Bacteria > Pseudomonadota > Alphaproteobacteria > Rhizobiales > Devosiaceae > Devosia_A. The sequence goes on along the minus strand of JAEZKB010000322.1, from coordinate 9,020 downwards.
CCCCAGCCGACAATGCCCCACGGCACCAGATAGGCGAGGTACACCGGGCCACGGATGCCTTCGGGCAGCAGCGGGATGACCGAGAGAAGGGCCAGCAGCACCACACTCGCCGCGGTGACCCCGAACGTCGTCTTCTGCGCTCCGAACCGGTCGGAGGCCTGACCGCCCAGCCAGTTGCCGATGGCGGCGCCGACGCCGAAGATCAGCAGTACCAGCGGCAGGAACTCCTCGCCCAATCCGATGCTGGTCATGGTCAGCGGCGCCACATAGACGAACACTGCAAACGGCCCGGTCATGTAGAGCAGCGTCACGAGGAGGGTCGGCCTGATTCCCGGCAGCCCCAATACGGAGAAGCGCTCGCGCAGCGTCTTCCGCTCGCCACGCAGCCCCTTGGGCAACATGAAGCGGATGGCGAAGGCTGCAAGAATGCCCATCAAGGCGATCACCACGTAAGTGCCGCGCCAACCGGCAAAGCTCGAGACGAACGCACCCAGTGGCGCGCCGAGCGCAACGGCCAGGGTCGTCCCGCCGACTACGACCGATACGGCGCGGGCGCGTGTCTCCGGCGTCGAGATGGAGACCGCTGTCGCCTGCCCTGTTGCAGCGTAGAGCCCAGCCGCGAAGGCCATCAGAATGCGCGAGGCGAGCAGTTCGAAATAGCCCTGCGACAGCGACGCAAACACAGCGCCAAGGGTGAAGACCAGCGCTGCAGCGGTCAGCACATTGCGCCGGTCGTGGGCGCCGGTAACGGCGGCCAGAAGCGGCGCACCGGCCGCGTAGCCGAGCGCGTAGAGCAGGACGAGATAGCCAGCCTGGGTGATGGAAACGCCCATATCCCCGGCAATCGGCGGCAGCAGGCTGGAGACCACGAAGCTCTCGGCGCCAATGGCGAATGCGCCCAGCGCCAGCAGGTAAAGACGAATATCCATCAGGGGAATTCCATAATTCAATGATTGTTGAACTATGGTAGGTCGAACGCCCGCTGTCAAGCTAGTTCAATGACCGTTGAACATTATGACCGGCGTGCTACATAGTGGCCATGACACAATCTGCCCTGCCCCAGCCCGATGCCGACCAGATCAGCCTGGCCAACGTGCTCGCCGCGCTCGGCGACCAGACGCGTTTGGCCATCATCGGCCATCTCGCCCGCGCCGAAAGTGGCGGCATGACCTGCGGCCAGTTCACCGATCTCGCCAGCAAGACCGGCATCACCTACCACGTCGCAAAACTGCGTGAGGCCGGCGTTGTCCGCGTGCAGCCCGAAGGGACGCGCCGCCGCGTCATGCTGCGCCGCGCCGACCTCGACAGCCGCTTCCCCGGTTTCCTCGATTCGATCATCGCCTCGGCCGGTGAGCTGCCGCCGCTCGATGGCTACGAGGGTGACGAGTGATGCGGCGGATCCGGCACTATTAGGCTCGTGCCCAGCGCCACGAGCGCAATCGCCGCGCCACCGGCACCGACGCCCACAACTCCGAAGCGTTCGAAGGCAAAGCCGCCGGCCAGCGCCGCCAGTGCCCCGCCGATATTGCCGGCTGTGAGGTTGAGTGACGCCGCCAGCGGAACCGATTTCGGCGCCAGCATGGCAAGGCGCAGGAGCTGCGCCGGAAAGAAGCCCCAGGTAAGCCCACCGAAGATCACCATGTAGGCGAGAAACACGCCCTCACGTATCTCAAGCGGCGTCACCGCGACCAGCGGCAACGACCCAAGCAGCAGGATCATGGCGACGAGAAAGACGACCATCGTCCGCCGCGTGCCGAGCCGGTCCGCCGTCCAGCCTGCCGAATAATTGCCTACCAGCGCGCCGATGCCGAAGGCAAAGAGCAGCATTGGCATCGCCGTCGGCCTGAGGCCCAGACCCGTCGTGGCAATGGGTGCCAGGTAGATCATCAGGATGAAGGCAGCGAGGGTGACCAGCCCAGAGGTCACCAGCGTCAACGGCACGCCGCGCTCGCCCAGCACCGCGATGCGTTCGCGCAGCGTGCGCGGATCGCCATGCAGGTCATGCGGCAACCGCCACCACATGATCGCCGACGCGGTGATGGCGATCAGCCCCAAGCCGACATAGGCGATGCGCCAGCCATAGAGCTGGGCGATGAGCGCTGCGAGCGGCGCCCCGAACGCCACCGCAATGGTGCCACCGAGCCCAACCGTCGCAACGGCCTTGCCGCGCTTGCCCGGTTGCGCCAACGCGACCGCGGTCGATTGTGCGGTAGAGGTGAAGAGCCCTGCCCCGAAAGCCAGCGCCGTTCGGGCGAGGAGAATGGCGATGAACCCGGGCAACAAGCCGAACAGCAGCGTGCCGCACCCGAAAGCGAATTCCGCGCCAGCCACCACGCGCCGCCGGTCGACGCCGCCAAACAGCGTAGAGAGCAAGGGCGTGCCGAACCCATAGGCTATGGAATAGGCGAAAACGACGAGCCCGGCCTCGGAAATGCTGACCCCGGTTTCCAGGGCGACCGCAGGCATGACGGCGACCACCAGCGCGCTCTCGACGCTGCCGGCAAATGCCCCCAGCGCCAACCACAGCAGTCGCGAATCCATTGTAGAGCCCCTCACTGGCGGGCATAAGGATGCCGCGCCAGCGCCTCCGTCAATCAGCCCTTCTGGTCAATCCCATGAGCCGCCTCGTTTTTCGCCGAGCTATCGTCGACGACCTGCCCTTCATCGTAGGCCTCTATGTCGAGGACGCGGTCATCCCCACCGGAGACGATCCGGCCGAGGCGATGAGCCAGCCTTATCTCGATGGGTTGGCTGCCATCGATGCCGATCCCAACCAGATACTCGCCATAGCCGAGCTCGGGGGCGAACGCGTCGGCACGATCCAGATTACCTTCATCCCGGGGCTCAATCGCCGCGCCATGTGGAAGGGTTTGCTCGAAGGCGTGCACATTTCCGCCGCGTACCGCAACAAGGGGCTGGGCACGGAACTGGTCGACTGGGCGCTCGCGCAGTGCAAGGCGCGCGGCTGCGGCATGGCCCAATTGACGTCCAACAAGCAACGCGTCGACGCGCATCGCTTCTACGAACGCCACGGCTGGAAGAAGAGCCACGAGGGCTTCAAGTATTACTTCTAGCCGTAGAGTTCCTAGTCCTGCACAGTCAGCATCGCGCGCATCCCATCCAGGAGGGATCCTACCGCTTACCCATATAAGCGGGGATCAGGTCAGCGCTTCTCCACTGCCCCGAGCCGCACCAACACCTCGCCGGGGATTCCGTAAAAGCGGATCATTTCCTTCTGGTCGCGCAGGCCGCAGAGTTCGCGCTGGACGAAGAAGGCCCAGACCTTCTTGGCCGCATCACGGACGAGGTCGAGCCGCGCTTCGTCGGTACCGCGTACCGGTGCCGCATCGAAGGCGCGCAGCGCCTCCATCGCCTTTTCGACTAGTCGCCCATGATGGCCGAGCGACGAGGCCTTCTCGGCCAGCATCTCGTTTTCAAGAATGTTGAGCCCGGTGTCGCGGAGCGCACGGGCGGCGAGCAGGTCGGGAGGCAGCAGAGACATAGGCGAGGTTCCGTTTGCCCAGCCAAGCTAGGGTGATGCGGCGCGATCTTCAACCGGCCCTGCCTTGCACAGCCTTGTGAATGCGGTAGGAAGGCGGCATGACCCAACGCTCCGCTACCCTGGTCGGCTTCGTCGCCGTGCTGCTCTGGTCGCTGCTGGCTTTCTTCACGGCGGCGAGCGGTTCGATGCCACCGTTTCAGCTTCTTGCGGTGAGCTTCGGGATTGGCGGGTTGTCGCTGCTGGTGATCCGGCCGAAATCGGTCAGCGCCTTCCGGCAACCGCCGGTGGCTTGGCTGGTGGGGATCGCCGGACTCTTCGGTTACCACTTCTGCTACTATTTCGCGCTGCGCAACGCGCCGCCGGTGGAGGCCGGGCTGATCAACTACCTCTGGCCGCTGCTGATCGTGCTGTTTTCGGCACTGCTGCCGGGTGAAAAGCTGCGCTGGAACCACCTCGCGGGATGCGCCCTCGCCTTGGCCGGGGCGGTGCTCGTGGTGACGCGCGGACAGGGTTTTGCCTTCCAGGCCGAATACGCCCTCGGCTATGGCGCGGCGCTGGTCGCGGCCATCATCTGGTCGAGTTATTCGGTGCTGTCGCGCCGGCTGGCCAGCGTGCCCAGCGAAGCCATCACCGGCTTTTGCCTCGCGACCGCGGTCCTGGCGGTGCCGTGTCACATGCTCCTCGAGCAGACCGTCTGGCCGGAGACGATCTGGCAATGGGCGTCTATCGTTGCGCTGGGACTGGGGCCCGTCGGCCTCGCCTTCTATGTCTGGGACATCGGGGTAAAGCGCGGCGACATCCAGGTGCTGGGCGCCGCGTCGTACTCTGCCCCGCTGCTTTCGACTCTGATCCTCATCCTCACCGGCTACGCTCAGTACAGCCACGTGGTGCTGATCGCCTGCCTGCTGATCACCGCCGGCGCGGTGCTCGCCGCGTGGAACCTCCTGTTCCGACGCAAGCGGCCCGCAGCCGTCTCCGGCGCGGCCGAATAGGTCGCAGCGTATCGCAGAATGGGGGCGATCGCCCCCCGGCCGGTTCCTAGCGGAAGCGGTAGGTCAGACGACCCTTGGTCAGGTCGTAGGGCGTCATCTCGCACAGCACCTTGTCACCGGTGAGCACGCGGATGCGGTTCTTGCGCAGCTTGCCGGCAGAGTGGGCGATGATCTCGTGATCGTTCTCGAGCTTGACCCGGAACGTCGCATTGGGAAGCAGTTCGGTAACAACGCCCGGAAATTCGAGCACGTCTTCTTTGGCCATGTGGGCTCCTGAACGGCCCCGGGCGTGCAGGGCCGCGGGGGCGGCGAAGCAGCATCTCGGGGAGTGAGTTGATGTCGGCAATCCTGCCCGGGTTTCCCCAGCGCACCGTCGACATACCCTAAATGATCCTCCGGAGCCCGAAAAGCAAGGCCTCTCAGGCGGGAACCTTGCCGTAGCGCTCCGCCGCGCGCGCCTTGGCCCGGGCGATGAACTCCTCGCGGTCGCGCGGCGGTGCATTGGTCTCGAGCGACTTGAGCAGCTTGCGCACCACCTTCTCGATATCTTCGACGGCCTCGTGGAAGGCCGCCTCGTTCACCTGCGATGGGTGCGTGTAGCCCGAGATCTTGCGCACGAACTGCAGCGCGGCGTCATGCATCTCGTTGCGGGTCGCCGGGGGCTCGAAGTTGAACAGCGGCTTGATGTTACGGCACATGATTGACTCTCCTCGTGAGGCTGAAGTTTGCACCCCTCGATGGCACTGACAAGGCAGTCCAGTCCGTCCGGAGCCTGGGCTCGTTCATCTGTGCTTCATCTAGACGGCGATATCGGGATTAGCTGTCGTTCTTGTTCCGATGTGATCGCCCGAGACGCCCGCGACGGCTTCCGCGAATCTCTAGGAAAAGCTAGCGTTTCCGCCCATCAACCGCCGTTTCCCGGAGAGCCGTATGCCGTCGACCCTTCTGTTGAAAATGCTCGTGCCCGTCCTCGCTCTCACAGCCTCCCTGCCGGCCATGGCCGGCCCCAAGGAGCAGGCGGTGCTGCAGAGCTACGTCGGCACCTGGAAGGGCTCCAGCACTGTCTCCGGTCCGATGGCCGGACCGGTCGACTGCACGCTGAAATTTACCTCCAGTGCCGCCGGCAAGCTGAGCTATGCTGGCAACTGCGAGTTCGATAAAGGCAATACCGGCTTTCGGGGCACGGTGATCTACAACGATGGCGCCAAGCGCTACGAAACCGCCGGCAGTGGCCAGGGCGTCTCGGTCAACGGCTTCGGCAAGGCATCCGGCGGCTCGATCACCTTCTCGGTGAGCAATCTCGAGACCAGTTATGGCGTCGCCTCTTCGACGATGGTGCTCGGTGGCTCCAACATCAAGCTGCAGTTCAAGCTGGTCGACAAGAAGGGCACCACAGCCGCCGCCATCACCTTCAGGAAGAGCTAGGCGCCAGCACCCCGGCCAGTGCGGCGACCACCGCCGCGATATCGTAGGGCTTGCGCACGATCGGCACGTCGGCAAATCCTTCGGGGATCGACGTGCCTTCGCCATATCCGGTGGCGAAGATGAACGGCACACTGAGCCGTTTGAGCGCCTCGGCGACCGGCAGCGACGTCGTTTCCCCCAGGTTGATGTCGAGAATGGCGACGTCGGGCCGCTGCCGCTCCAGCACCACCAGCGCCTCGCGCACCGAGTTTGTCGTAGTCACGGCGCTGTAGCCGCGTTCGGCCAGCGACGCCTCGATGTCCATGGCAATCAGCATCTGGTCTTCGAGCAGCAGAATGTCCGTACCCGCCGGCAAGCCAGCAGACTGCTGCTTGGCGACGACGCGGGCCGTCGACGTCACCACCATGTCCGTAGACCGCCGCACATGCTTTGACGGCAGGCGGAAGCGTGCATGCACTCCTTCCGGCGCAAATGCCACATCGCTTGTGCCGCCCAGGTCGAAGGGCACACTGCGATCGAGCAGATAGGTGCCGAACCCTTCACGCGATGGCGGCGTCACCAGAGGACCGCCACTCTCGCGCCAGTCGACGATGCAACTGCCCTTGCTGTCGACTTCCCAGTGCACGTCGAGTCGGCCACCGGCCTGCGATAGTGCACCATACTTGGCGGCATTGGTGGCGAGTTCATGCAGCACCAGCGCCATCACCGAGAAGGCGCGCGCATCGAGCCAGACGCCAGGACCCTGCAGTGCAATCGCCACATTGCCGGTGCGATAGGGCGATATCTCCGCTTCAATGAGTTCGGCGATAGGGCCGCCGCCTTCGCCGCGGATGACCTGGTCATGCGCCACGGCGAGCGCCTGGATGCGCCCCCTGAGGCTGGCGACATAGTCGGCAAGACTCCGACCTTCGCGCACCGGCTGACCCACCAGCGACTTGATCACCGCAAGGATGTTCTTGACGCGGTGGTTGAGTTCCTCGTTGAGCATGCGCTGGCGCACATCGGCCTTGGCCCGCTCCTCGGCGAGTAGTTCGTTGTGCCGCAACACGATCTCGACCAGTGCCACGCGCGCGGCTTCCGCAATCTCGCGATCCTGCTCGGTCCAGGGCTGCGACTGTCGATGCACCGACTGCTTCCAGATGGCGAAGCTTTTGCGCGGCGTTAGCCGGTCGCCCATCGGCCCGGTATCGTAGGATTTGTTCGGGTCACCTGCCCAATTGAGCGTCTGGACGATCTCCTTGCGGAAAAAGAACAGGTAGTCGCGCGGCAGCTGCGACAGCGGCACCGCCAGCACACCAGCCGCAACCTGATAATAGCGCTCGGCTTCGGGAAACTGCGCTGCCAGCGAATGCGTGGCCCAGACCCGCCCCTCGGCGACCGAGGTGACGAAGTTGGCCAGCAGCGGAATATCTGCGGCCGATGGTGTCGTCCCCTGCCCCGTCCACTGCCCGTCGATCAACAGGCCATAGCCATCAGCCGGGATTAGGCCGAGGAAGTAGGGCATGCTGTCCCGGAGGAAGCTCTCGACGTCGACCTCGTTGCTCCGTTTCAGCATTTCGTCGAGCTTTATACGCGCGAGACTGGCGGTATCGAGCCGTCGCCGCTGAATCAGTGCGCCCAGATGCAGCGAGAAGAATTCGCCGAACATATCCGCTGCCACGCGCAGCGGCATGTTCAGGGTGCGCGGCGCATAGTGGTGGCAGGCGATCAGCCCCCAGAGTTCGCCATCGATGACGATGGAGATCGACATCGATGCGCCGACGCCCATGTTGCGCAGGTATTCGAGATGGATCGGCGAGACACTGCGCAGATGTGCGAAGGAAAGATCCAGCGGCTCGCCCGAGAGATCGAGCACGGGCTCTACCGGCACCGCCTGGTAGCGCGCCGAAGAAATGATGCGGATAGTATTCTTCAGATACAGCGCCCGCGCCTGCTGCGGAATATCTGAGGCCGGGAAATACTGGCCGAGGAAGCTCTCGAGGTCGGCGCGCTTGGACTCGCTGACCACCTTGCCGGCGCCATCGCGCTCGAACTGGTAGATCATCACCCGGTCATAGCCGAGGCTGGCGCGGATCTGCCGAGCTGCCTGCTGCACCAGGGTGTCGATATTGTTGATCCGGCTGATGCGGCTGATCATCGCCCGTGCCAACTGCAGCGGCGGCTCGGCATTGGGCGAAGTCAGTTCGAACTCGACGATGACATTGCCCTTGAAGCGATGCACGGCGACGTCGAAGCGCTTGCCTGCGACGGCCATGTCGGGGATGAGCGCTGCCCGAGTGCCGTTGCCGGCATTGGCGAGGGCGTTGCGGAGATCATGTGTGACCTGGCCGCCGACCAGCCCTTCGATGGTGCGGCCGTTGATCTCGCCGGCCCAGCCCATGATCTCGGCGGCGTTCACCGAGTGGCGAAGCACAGTGACCATCGAACCGTCGAGCGCGATCAGCACGCCATGCGGCTGGATGCTGCCGGGGATGTGGATGGGCTCACGATCACAGTTCGTGAGGTCGACGCTTTGAGACACCTGCGACATCAGACCTGCGGCGAGAACGCCGCCTCGGCGGCACGGAAGGTGGCGAGGGAGGCGGCGGTGGCTTCGTCGAGGTCGAGGTCGTGCTGAGTTTCGAGCAGGCCGAGGAAATCGCGCCAGGAGTCGGGGCCGCTGGCATGGGCGAGATGGCGGGCGCCGTAGCTGGCGGAGAAACCCAGCGCCTCCGCCCTGCGGTAGAGCAGCCGCGACCCCAGCGAGGAGCCTTCGAGGACGTAGAGAACGCCGAGGAGGCCATCGCCCTTCATTTCGAGGTCGGTGGCTTCGATCTGCGGGACGGTCAAAGTTAGGTCACGGAGGTCGGCCTCGATGAACGCGCCAACGGCCTTGGCGCGCCAGGCGCCCAGTTCCGGCGGCCAGGCGAGCGCGTCGAGCGCCCGCTCTATCGGCATACGAAAAACGTAGATTTGTTGCAGGTAGCGGGCATAGCTGGCGCGATCTGAAAAGCTGCCAATAGCGGCATCGACCGCCGCGTGCGCCTCTGCCGTGCGCTCACGCAACAGCCACCGTCGTTCAGATGTCAATGCAAGGGTCCCCGCGGCAGACGGGCAAGAAC
>JAEZKB010000278.1 GCA_023415605.1 Pseudomonadota bacterium | reverse complement strand
CCATTGGGAAACTTGTGATTGGGAATTAGTAATTTTTAGCGACGAAGCAGATCTTTTAGTAGTTATGTGGTCAGGCAAGAAATTAAAATTGCCCCCAAAAGTTCATTTTTTAACCTTTTAAAGTTCATTCCTATAGAACACCCCCAAAAAGCTAAAGTAATAAATCTTTTAAAGTCCTTAAAAAATTTAAGCCTCAAAAGCTTCTTTTAAAATCCTTACCTTAAAAAAATCAGAATCTAAGCTTTCGAAGTCCTTGCTTTAAAATATTTATAAAGGTTTTCTTATCTTAGTTCTTTTATATCAAAATGTTCGCCATGATGAGCTGAACAAGAATATGAAAAAATATTTGAAAAATTTTTAAGTTAAATGTATAATATAAGGTAAATTAAGGTAAATATTTCTTACATTAAAATTTCTCAGTAACAAGGAAATAAAAAAAACTAGGATCTAGGAATTAATCTCAGGATTTTTGCTTGTCTGTCTCTTTTTTTCTGATAATAAAATTAGAAAATATAGAATATGAATCCGTTTGAGATTATTAAACCTGCTATCGAAAATCCTAAACTATTACATGATGAACAATTTACATCAAACTGGAAATCTGAATACTTTTCAATGTATTTCTTTTTCCAGACTGCTCTTGAAAAACACGGAAATAAATATGACTACAGTAAAGTAACTTATAGAAGTATGTTAGATAAAGTTACAATTATTTGTCCGATACACGGTGAGTTCAAACAGAAAAAAGAAATTCATACTAGAGGATCAGGTTGTCAAAAATGTGGAAAAAATAGAATCACAAAGACTACAGAAGAATTTATTGAGGATGCAAGAAAGAAACATGGAGAGTCATTTGATTATAGTAAAGTTAAATATGAAAATTGCCGAAAGCATGTTATTATAATTTGTAATACATGTAAACACGAGTTTTTACAAAGTCCTGCAAATCATCTTGAATGACAAGGAAGAGCTTGCAATCAATCTTGGAAATATAGATAAAGCCTCTTTTTTTATTTATTTTTTTAATACAGAAAACAATATAAATGAGTATAAATATTACAGAAGTAAGAGAACGTTTTATATCATTAACAGATGAGATTCTCAATACAATGATTGAAAATGTTAACATAGAAAGATATCCTTATATGAAACCTCAATATCTTAAATTTATCGAAGCTCCTCTTAGAGTAAAAGTTCTAAATCAATTGCTTTTTAGTTGTAATGATCCTAAAGAAATAGAAGACCAAGTATTTAAAAGTTTAACAAAAGAATTCTTAAGCAGTTTAAAGATTTTTGATTCCAGAAAGAATAAGTTATCTCTGTTGAAGAAAAAATTAATGGCATATGAGGAATTAATTAAAACTGAGAAGAAAAATATTGAAGAATATCAAAGCATAATTAATGATATTCATGAACAGCAATAAGCCAAATAATTTTTTTCATCTTTATTAAAATGACTACTCTTCCACCTCTTATAGCCCAACTGCCTACTACAGGAACAAATAATACTACAAATGATACATCAAATAATACAAATAATAATACTAATACAAATACTGATACTTCCCCTTCTATGTTTGATACAATAAAAGATATAGACACAAATATTTTACTAATTATTGGAGGAAGCCTTGTTGTACTCCTTATGTTATTTAAATAAAGCGAATTGCTTTTTTTTAAAAGCATGGGTAATTTCATAGATAATATGCCAATTGTAAAGATTACAAAGAGCATAATCGGAATTGGTTCAGGATCTAATGCTCCTCCTACCCCAGTTACAGGAATTCCTCTTGAGAACTCGAATCCGATTATCTTTCGACCTCGTCCTGGAGTAAATCGAGGAGAAACGAATAATAGCAATAACAGCAATAACAGCAATAATAATACTTCTTTGATAGATTCTTTTGATCAAGATACTTTAATCTATATTATTGGAGGAGCTGTTATTTTTATTATCCTTCTTAAGAAGTAAAGCCAAAGGTATATCTAATGATTCAAAGACTTTTCTTGTCTTTTGCGAAGATGCTGTGCCTGCTTTTTTTATTAAGATCTTTTTAGGAATTAATACTTTGATATCTGAGGTCTTAGGTTTATCTGAAGCTTCGTTTTGCATGTTTTAATGTATTATAAAAAAATAAATGCAGATATCATTATGTAAACCTTCTTTTTTTAATATCTCATCATTGTAACTCTATTGTCGAAAGTGATAACTCAAGTTATATTTATAGGAAGTTATGATGTTTATCTTAAGTGCAGATTTGGTAAACCTTTCCCTTTATAGTTCTATTATTTTTTTTTTTACTATCCACGAGATCTATAACTATCAATGCTTGTACATACTCCAAAGAATATTAATTTTTATATATCAAAAAGAAACGAAATAAATAAATAAATGCAAGCAGACACAGCAACTCCGCATATAATTATCTCATTCTACAAAGACCCTAAAACAGGACTGAGTATAAATAATACATTTAAAAATCTCATAAAAGCAGGACATAAAGTAACCATAAGACAAGTTGAAAATACTATAAAAAATCTTAATGAATATCACAAAGCAAAGACTTATAAAGAACAGAAACATTTATTTCTTAAAACTGTTACAGGGGATATGTCATCATACCAGGCTGATACATTCTTTCTGAAACATCATAGCAAAGCAAAAGTAAAATTCGTAGCTCTTATAAATGTAGAAACACGTAAAGGCTATGTGTATCATGTCCCTGATCTTAAGAAAAAGACTATAATAGAAATATTTAATCAATGGATAAAAGAAATCCCGCAAGAGCAGTATCCAAGTGTTATATCTACAGATCTTGGTTCAGAGTTTAACTCTAAAGATTTTTACTCATGGCTTGAAAAGAAAAACATCAGACTCTTTTATATAAATAAATCAGACTATAAAACTTCGTATGCTACTGCTATTGTTGATAGATTTATAAGAACTCTAAAGGATAAGCTTGAAAGATTTCAAAAGCTTAATGATACAAAAAGCATCATAAAGGCTATAGAAGATATTGTTGAAGGTTATAATAACACAATACATAGAGTTATAAAAAAGACTCCTAATGATATGACACTAGAGGATGTGCAAAGAAATGCAGAAGAAAAAAGAAAACATAATGATGAAATCTTAAATAAATTCTATGAAGAAATTGAAGGTAAAACAGTAGGAATATTAAACAGAAAAAATATATTTGATAAAGGAAGTAAAATGAAACTAGGTAAAGGAGGTAAAGTTATTGGAATGGAAGGATATAATATTAAATTAGATACCGGAAGTTATCCTGCAAAGGATATTGTCTTATTGAGCGCAGCTACTGCGTCAAAATAGAACATGCTTTATTTTTTAATATACTGTGCATAGTCTTTCATATATTTTTTATTAAACTCTGTTACAATATTACTAGGATTCTTATCTATCATGTATTTCATAACTAAGGCTACTTTCTGCTTATCATAATCAAACTGTTGTTCAAGTATTGCAACTGCTTTGTCTACATATTTCTGATTATTATAAGTTGTATTATCACCCAATACTTGCTGTCTTTGTTCATATGCATTTTTAAAATTCTTAATAGCATTTGATTTATTATATTTAATAAGATTTAATACAAATTCAGGAGCATCATACTGCTTACCAGCTAATTCAAACGTCATACCTTTCCATAGTAAATTTCCATTCTGATCAAATATCTCCTGAATCATTTCCTGTCCTGTATTTGCTGGTCCTTGGGATCTTGTAAGCATGCCTTCTCTCATTTGAGGTATTTGAGGTATTTCTTCTTCAATTCTTTCTGGTTTTGATATATTTTGCACTTGTGAAGTTAACAGTTTAATTAACTCTTCTTGCTCCTTATTTTTTCTCTGATATTCTGAAATAGCATTTGAAGCTATCTTTTGATAATAATTCTCTAATCTCTTTGCATATTCAGAACTTTCATTTTCTTCTTCTTCCTTCTGTTTAAGTCTTTGTTCTAACTCATTATATTTTTGAATTACCTGGTTTTTATTTTGTATCTCCTGTTCTTTTTCATTTTTAAGTTTATCATATTCAACATTGGCATATTGCTTTACATTATTAAGTTCTATTTCTTTCTCTTTTATTTGATTAATATATGTATTTTTTTCTGCTTCTAATCTTTCTAGAGCTTGACTTAATTGACTGATTTCTGCTTGTCTTGTTGCTTCAAAATTTCCTTCCTGTTGTTGCATCTTTTGATTTAAACTCTGAAGATCTTTATTTCTTTGTGCTTCAAGATCGTGATACTTTTTCTTGTAGGTATTTAATTCACCTTGTATTTGATTTGCAATCCTATTTCCATCATCCATGCTTTGGTAGAGATTTTTTATTTCATTATCTTTTTCATTTGATCTCTGTTTTAAATCATAATTTTCAGTCTTCATTTGTTTTAATTTATTTTCATATTCTTTTTTGATATGTTCAATCTCCTGTGCTGCCTCTGCTCTTGAAGTTTCATAAGCCTGGGTAAATCTTTTAATCTCTTCATCGTATTTTCTTTGATTTTCTTCTAATACCTTTTTCAGTTCTTTATTTGAATAGTTCATGTTATGAATGTCTTCTACCTGTTTATTATATTCAGTTTTAAGATCTCTATAATCTTTCTCTGCAGAATTTTCTATTTGTTTTAGGTATTCAATTTCTTTACCAAAATCTTCAAGTTTATCTTTCAATTGTTGATTAATATATTCTAAATCTGCTACAGCTTTGTTCTTTTCTAGATCATTGATGAGCTGATCTTTTTCATTTGTAAGCTTTGCAATTTCTAATTTGTAATCATCAGATGATTTCCTTCCTTTAGGAGTTCCATATATCATCTCATCTTCATTATCATTATCATCATCATCATCTTTTTTCTTATGTAACAATGGAGTATATTCCTCTTTATCAGATTCAAGTGCCTCATTCCATTGATCTAGCATTTCTTTTTCTGTAGGCAATTTGCTACCTCCTTTGTCATCATCATCGTCGTCATCATTTCCATATTTTGCTAATAAAACATCATCCGGTAATTTATTTATATCAAACTTTACAGAATATTCTTGTAATCTGATTTCATTAATTTTGTCATAATCTAATTCTCCATATATTCCTTTTGATGGTCTATATGTTCCTGTAATGAATTTTCGCATTGTGTTTGCATGTCTCCCATAATGAGATTTGTCAGTATCTGCATATAAT
>JAEZKB010000245.1 GCA_023415605.1 Pseudomonadota bacterium | reverse complement strand
GCTCTGGTCGTTGGCGATATCTCCGAATGTGTAGGATTCCCCATAGGGGATGCCGAGATAGGCGATGTCGGCGCTCAAGCTGTCGAGATCTGCGCAGGGCTCGGAATAAAGAAAGGTCGTGTGCTCGGCCTTCGCGGGGATCGTAAGGGGCATGGCGTGTTCCTTGTCGTCGGCTGCGACGCCGCGAAGAGCGAGGCGTCGAGCGAAATCCGATCAGTGGCCGAGGATCTGGCCGAGGAAGAGCTTGGTGCGCTCGTGCTGCGGGTTGGAGAAGAACGGCTCGGGCTCGTTCATCTCGATGATCTGCCCGGCATCCATGAAGATGACGCGGTTCGCCACCTGACGCGCAAAGCCCATCTCGTGCGTGACGCACAGCATGGTCATGCCTTCCTCGGCGAGGCTCACCATGGTCTCCAACACCTCCTTGACCATTTCGGGATCGAGCGCGGAGGTTGGCTCGTCAAACAGCATGATCTTCGGCTTCATGCACAGCGCACGAGCGATCGCCACGCGCTGCTGCTGACCTCCGGAAAGCTGGCCCGGATATTTGTGCGCCTGCTCCGGGATCTTCACCTTGGTGAGGAAGTGCATCGCCAGTTCCTCGGCTTCCTTCTTCGGAGTCTTGCGGACCCAGATAGGCGCGAGCGTCAAGTTCTCCAGAACCGTCAGATGCGGGAACAGGTTGAAGTGCTGAAACACCATGCCGACTTCACGGCGGATCTCGTCGATGCGCTTCAGGTCGTTCGTGAGCTCGATGCCGTCGACCACGATCGTGCCCTTCTGGTGTTCCTCCAGCCGGTTGATGCAGCGGATCATCGTGGACTTGCCGGAGCCCGAAGGTCCGCAGATCACGATGCGCTCTCCGCGCCGTACCTTCAGGTTGATGTCCTTGAGCACGTGGAACTCGCCGTACCACTTGTTGACGCCGACGAGCTCGACCGCGACCTCCCGGCCCGGCTCGGTGTGGACCTCGGGAAGTTCGTCGCTGGGAACGATGGAATGGGGTTCGGTCATTGCTGTCTCCGTCGTTCAGCGTCGATGGGAGGTGTTCAGCCGTCGCTCCACGAAGAGTGAGTAGCGCGACATGCCGAAGCAGAAAAGGAAGTAGATCACCCCGGCAAAGGCGAAGCCGGTGTAGAGCGTGACCGGGCTCGCCCAGTTCGGGTCCGTGAAGGACGCGCGCAGCTGACCGAGGAAGTCGAAAATCGAGACGATCAGCACCAGCGTCGTGTCCTTGAACATGCTGATGAAGATATTCACGATGTTCGGGATGGACAGGGTCAGCGCCTGCGGCAGGACGATGAGCCGCATCATCTGGCTCCAGGTGAGCCCCATGGCCATCGCGCCTTCGTACTGACCTTTCGGCACCGCTTGCAGACCGCCGCGCACGACCTCCGCCATGTAGGCGGCGGCGAAGAGCGAGACGCCGACGATTGCCCGCACCAGACCATCCGGGTTTGTGCCCTGCGGCAGAAATAGCGGCAGCATGTAGGTGGCGAAGAACAGCACGGTGATCAGCGGCACGCCGCGCCAAAACTCGATGAAGATGACGCTTAGCAGCCGCACGATCGGCATGCGCGAACGCCGCCCGAGCGCCAGCAGAATGCCGATCGGCAACGAGGCCACGATCCCGGTCACCGCAATCACCAGCGTCACCAGAAGGCCGCCCCATTGCCGGGTCTCGATGTAGGACAGGCCGAAATCGATGTCCCAGATCAGGATCACCAGCCCGAAGGTGGCGAAAGCGAACAGGCTGGTTCGCGCACTTCCCATCGCGCTGGCACCGATCGCACCCAGGACCAGTCCCACAATGGCGCTCACGATGAGCGCCGTAACAATAAAGTCGAGCCAGAACGCGATGTTGACGCCGGCGAGCACCATGTCCCCGGTGAGCGGACGAACGAGGCCGAAGCGCGTGAACAGGAAGTTGCTGGCGTTGATGTTGCCGCCGGTCAGCAGCACGAAGGCCACCACCGGATAGACGGCGAAGAACAGCAGCGCATTCAGCCGCTTGCCTGGCCAGCTCGGCACCAGCAGCGGCACCAGCAGGATCGCGCCGAGCGCAAACACGACATTGGGCCGCCAGTGCTGGTCGATCGGGTAGAAGCCATAGATCAGCTGCCCGATCTTGGCATGAATGAACGGCCAGCACGCACCGACCTCCGGGCCGAGGCATGCTTCCCGGTTGTCGCCCGTCCACACCGCATCGATCACCATGAAATTGATGATGGGCGGTACGAGGAGGAAGAAGATCGCGACCCCGACAAGTGTGAGCAGCGTGTTAAGCACACTGGAGAACAGGTTCTGCCGCATCCAGCCGATCGGGCCGAGATTGCGCGCCGGCGGCGGCAGGGGCGGCTGCATTTCGGCGCGGATGAAGGTGCCGTCGTCGAAGGTCAAGCTCATCGCCGCGCCCTCACCGTTCCACCAGCGCGACGCGCCGGTTGTAGATGTTCATGATGATCGAGGTCACGATCGACAGCAGGAGGTAGACACCCATCGTGATCGCGATGATCTCGATGGCCTGGCCGGTCTGGTTGAGTGTCGTTCCCGCGAACACGGCGACGAGGTCGGGATAGCCGATGCCGACGGCAAGCGAGGAGTTCTTGGTCAGGTTCAGGTACTGGCT
>JAEZKB010000190.1 GCA_023415605.1 Pseudomonadota bacterium | reverse complement strand
TTGTAGGGGGGGCGCGCGGGCCCGCCGCCGCGCACCACCTTCACTTGCGGCAGGCCGGCAGCCTCAAAGCCATGATCCCGGGCCATGATGCCGAAAGCCTCGGCGCCGCGATGGAGTTTGTAGGGTTCGGTCGGGAACCGCACTCCCGCTTCGATCACTTTGCGGTCGATCAGCACAAAACTCTCCCCCACCCCATCGACCGGCAGCAAGCGGAACACCTTCTGCTGGCCGAGATAGCTGCGGAAGCCGGCATCGGGCCGCGCCTCGCCCGAGGTGCCACCAAGCTTGTAGAGGATGCGGAAATGCGTGCCGTCCTTGAGCCGGAACAGCGCCGGATCAGCATTCTGTCCCACGGAGTCGACGACATTGGCGGAGACCACCGGCCGTTTGGCCGCCAGCATCTGCAGTAGCGCATCGGCGGGGATAGCGCGGACAGAGCCATCGACCAGCAGGAGCCTATCCGCATCGGCCGGGACGGCATCGAGTATTGCACTGTCCGTTGCGGCGCCGGGAGCGGTGTCGTGGTACGCGAAGGACAAACGATCGCGCGGATAGTCGAGTGCAAGCAGCGCAGCCGAGAGTTCGGCGTGCAGCGGCTTCGCCCCTAGCCGCACCGCGACATGGATGCGCGGACGGTCCATCACCGGTGCCAACCGCTGGTCGGTGTAAGGTTCCAGCGGATCAGGGATCGTCACGGCCAGAAGATCCGGATGCCGGCGGCGGCGCAGCCACCACTTGATCTCGGTGGGCACCTGAAAGATCCCGGCAATGCGGCTGCCGCGCTTGTGGAACGGTACCCAGGTAGAGAGCCAGACATGCGACACCAGCGTACCGGTCTCTGCGGCGACGACCGGCCCCAGCCCGGCCAGCAGGCCTTTGAGCTTTTCGTCGCTCTTCGTCCGCATGCCGTTGGTCCGCTGCGGCGACCACACTTCCGGGAGCAGCAGCGCTGGGCGGTCAGGCATGTCGAGGCTCAGCGCCACGGCTGTTACCATCGACGGTCCGGTGGAAAAGAACGTCTCCTGATCCGCGAGATCCGCCAGTTGGGCGATCACCGCCTGCCACATGGGATGGTTCGGCACCGAGCCCATGAAGGCATTGGTGAAGAGAAACGGCACGCCTTGATGAACACGGTCGGGATTGATGTGCTCGAGCGGCTCGACGCCGAGGAAACAATCGAACTCCAGCAGCGAATCCACCGGCTGCAGCGGCTCGACATCGAGATCGGCATAGATGCCGCCAAGCTTTCCCAGCACTAGGTAGCGGAATGCATCCGCCCGCTGGATCATCTTGGGATAGCCTTCGTAGGTCGCCAGCAGGTCTGGATAGTGCTCGCGGACGAAGGCGAGCATGGTGTCATCGGTCCAGAGCCGGATCTTCCAATCCGGGTGCAGCCGGCGCCAGGCGTCGAGATAGCGCTGCATTACCCGCGGCAGGTCGGCGGTCTTCCAGGTAAAATGCAGGAGCTTGGGGATCATGGACCGGCCAGAACGAGAAGGGCGAGCATAGGTCGCCCATCCCGCCGCCCTTGTCCAGCACCCGAAAACAATGGAGGCCGCCCTCCCGGGCGGCCTCCTTCCAGCATGCTGGCGCGGTTACTGCGCCGCCGGCAGCGTCGCCACATAGGCGTCGAATTCGGCCTGCGACAGGGCACCGCTTGCATCCGTATCGGCAGCCGTGAAGGCCTCCGCGGTCAGGTCGACCCAGATCAGTTGCGCCTCGGCGAAGGAAACGTCTCCGCTCTTGTCCGCGTCGGCGGTCGCCAGGTCGGGGGTAGCTGCTGCCTGAGCCATGGCACCCGAGGTGGCGAGACCGAGGACAAGAACGGAAACGAGGATCTTCTTCATGGGATAATCCCTCCATGTGGGGTTTGATGCGGCACCGGATCGGTCCGGCTACCGACGGCTTGCCAGAGCAGCGCGCCGTGAGAAGCAGGCTGCTGGCCGAATGCGGCACTCACGAGTCTGTGATTAGGTATTCTCCGGTCCATTTCGAGCCGGCTTCGAGCCGCTAGCAAGGCAGCGGGGAAGTTCCCATGCTTAGCGCGATTTAGGTCCAGTGTTGCAGCACTGCGCCGCCCTCTCCCTCCACCGGATCGGTGGTCGGCAGCGGCACCTTGGAGATAGCGCGGAGCGCGAAAACCCGGTCGGCCGGATCGCCGGTCAAAAGGTCCCAGTGCTGACCGGGTGGATAAGCGCCAACCACCAGCCAATCGGCAGAACTCGACAGGCGCTGATGCGCGACGCCGGCTGGAATGAGCACGACGTCCCCAGCGCTGAGGTCGAACTGCCGTCCGTTTGGCCCACCTAGCATCAGCGTACCGTAGCCGCTGGCGATGCCGAGCACTTCATGCGCGGTGGAATGATAATGGTGGTAAGTGAAGACAGAGGACCGCCAGCCCGGCGGCCACTTGTTGCCGCGGAACAAGTGCTCCATCGCTTCGGCCGACGGGTTCGCCACGGCCGATTTGTAGATGAGGAGCGGCAGACGGCTGTTGGGGAACTGGCCGTCATCCTCGAAATATTCGAGCGCCGGTCCGGCCATCACTGCGATCCCTTCGCGGTGATCTTGTCGAGGCCGCAATTCCCACCCGCCGGAATGGCATAGCCGACATCGTACCAGGTCTTGCGGCCCTCGAAGGAGGCGGCCGTGACCAGTTCGGGGATGGCGGCACCGGGTCGCGGCGCGACGATCGCCCGGTCGCGGTTGGCGTCGACCTCGGCGAGGGCAGCGAGCACAGCTGGATTGTCGTAGAGCGGTTCGATGCCGGCGGTCTTGGTCCACATCGCTGCGTAGCAGGCCGACTGCATGTCGATGCGCTTCTCCATGATATCAGCGTCGGGAGAAGCAGACGCCCGTGCGGTGCCGACGTCGTCGAGCGAGCCGAGGACCCGTTGCACATGGCCGCCATAGGCCTCGGCCACCATGAGCGCCTGCGCGTAGTCAGCGCCGAGCGGGAATTTCTCGCGCAGGCGCTTATAGGCGTCGAGATCGACATACACCGTTGCGTCGTCAGGGCAGTAGAAGGTGGTGACATCCTTGCCGGCGAGACCACAGCCGAAGTCAGTGCGATCGTCGACGACGGCAACATGGATATCGGGATACTCGATCGCCGTGAGGCGGAAGGCGCGTCTCCACATCAGCTCGGCCTCGCCGCCAACGATCGATGGATAGGCGACCAGCGCGTCGTCGGGCGCTGTGGCTGCTGGTTTGCCGGTGATCGAGGTCGGCGGCGGGGGCGGCGATACCTGCCCCGTCAGAACTGTGATCGGGTTGATCCCGGCCAGCATGACCACCACGATGGCCACGGCCAAAACCCCGGTCCAGCCGAAGCGGCGGATGTGGGGTTTTACGCTGTCGGGGATGAAAGACATGGGGCAACGACTCCGAGTTGCCCCGTATCTAGCTCATCAGATCGACGAATTGAACGTGTCGCACTGACTGACATCACCTGTATCCATGCCGCGCTTGAGCCAGGCCATCCGCTGCTGGCTGGTGCCATGGGTAAAGTTGCGCTCCGACACCCGGCCACGGGTCAGCGTGTCATCGCCGATCTGGTTAGCGGCGCGGATCGCTTCTTCGGCGTCACCGGCCTCGAGCAGGTTTTCGCGGTTGGCATAGTTGGCCCAGACGCCGGCGTAGCAGTCGGCCTGCAGTTCGACGCGCACCGAATAGGCGTTCTGCTCCTCCTGGCTCATCGAACCGCGCCGGCTGTTGAACTCGGGCAGCACGCCGGTGAGGTTCTGCACATGATGGCCGATTTCGTGCGCGATCACGTAGGCCTGGGCGAAGTCGCCCGGCGCACCGAACTGCTGTCGCAACTGATCGTAGAAGGCGAGGTCGATGTACACCTTCTGATCATTGGGACAGTAGAACGGCCCGCTCGCCGACTGCGCCATGCCGCAGCCCGACTGCGTTGCATCGGTGAACAGCACCACGGTCGGGGGATCGTAGGTCCGGTTGTTCTGGCGGAACACCTCGGTCCAGAGGTTCTCGGTCTCTTTGACCACGACGCCGACGAACTGGCCCAACTCATCCTCGCTGGCATTGGTGGGCGGGGTGTATTGACTGCTGTTCTGCGTACTGGTGCCCGACATGCCGCCGGTCAGGACGTCGATCGGGTTCTGTCCGGTGGCGAACCAGATGATGCCCAGCACCACGATGATGCCGACAATGCCGAGCCCGCCGCCAGCGGACCGGCCGCCCATCGGGATACGAATGCCGCCCAGATTGCCGCCGCCCATGCGGCCGAAACCGCCGCCGCCCTGCCCGCGCCGATCCTCGATGTTCGAACTACGCTGCCGACCCTGCCACTTCATGACGTTCTCCCTGACGCTTTGGGTAGTCCAATAATGCACAGCCATCGGCCGCAAATTTGACCAGTTGGTCCAAAAATCTCATAGTCGGGTTGCCGCAGTCATCGCAGCGTCACCTCGGCGCGGCAAGAGACCGACCTTGCCTCGCGCCTCTGATAACCGGTCAGCCCGGCTTGTCGTTCCGCCCGCCTAAAGTCCAATCGATCTGGGGAGAACTCAATGAACTACCACAATGGCATTTCCCGACGTGCCTTCCTCGCCGGTTCCGCTGCCTTTGCCGGCGCGGCGGTGGTCCTCCACCCCTTCGCCGTGCAGGCCGCTGCCGGCCAGGCCCATCTGCGCATCATGGAGACCACCGATCTCCATGTGGCTGTGTTCCCCTACGATTACTACGCCGACGCACCGAACGACACGTTGGGTCTGGCGCGCACCGCTTCCATCATCGAGGCGATCCGGGCCGAAGCCGGCAACTCGATCCTCGTCGACAATGGCGACGTCATCCAGGGCAACCCGATGGGCGACTACATCGCCTATGAGAAGGGCCTCGCCGAGGAAGCCCATCCGGTGATCGCGGCGATGAACACGCTGGGCTACGAGGTCGGCACGCTCGGCAATCACGAGTTCAACTACGGCCTCGATTTCCTCGACGCCGCCCTCAAGGGCGCCAACTTCCCCTTCGTCTCCGCCAACCTGGTCAAGGGTGATCTCGCCGCGGACCCGCTGAGCGATACCACCTATATCGAGCCCTATCGCATTGTCGAAAAGGAACTCACCGACGGCGAAGGCAACAAGCACACGATCAAGCTCGGTTTCATTGGTTTCGTGCCGCCGCAGATCATGACCTGGGACGCGACCCACCTCGTCGGCAAGGTCAACACCCGCGGCATCGTCGAGACGGCGGAGGCTTATGTCCCCAAGATGAAGGCCGAAGGCGCCGACCTCATCATTGCCCTGTCCCACTCCGGCATCGCCGCCGACCCAGGTATCGGCGAAAACGCCTCGCTGCAGCTCGCCGGCGTCGAAGGCGTCGACGTGGTCTTCACTGGCCACCAGCACCTCGTCTTCCCCAACTCCAAGGATTTCGAAGGCGTCGAAGGCGCCGACCTCGAGAAGGGTACGCTGGCCGACAAGCCCGCCGTGATGGCCGGCTTCTGGGGCTCGCATATGGGTCTGATCGACCTGCTGATCGAGAAGGCCGACGACGGCAAGTGGTCGATCGTTTCGCACACGTCGGAAGCCCGCCCGATCTTTGAGCGCGTTGACGGCAAGGTTGTGCCCAAGGTCGAAAGCGTCGCGACCGTCGAGGCTGCCGCCCAGGACGACCACGATGAAACCCTCGCCTATGTCCGTCGGGCAGTGGGTGAGACGGCGGCGCCGCTTCACTCCTACTTTGCGCTCGTCGCCGACGATCCATCGGTGCAGATCGTGAACATCGCCCAGAAATGGTACATCGAGCAGATGCAGAAGGGCACCGACTGGGACGGCCTGCCGATCCTCTCGGCGGCGGCGCCGTTCAAGGCCGGTGGCCGCGGCGGCCCGGACTATTACACCGATGTGCCGGTCGGTCCGGTGGCGATCAAGAATGTCGCCGAT
The DNA here is from genome assembly GCA_023415605.1 of Pseudomonadota bacterium. Taxonomy (GTDB): domain Bacteria; phylum Pseudomonadota; class Alphaproteobacteria; order Rhizobiales; family Devosiaceae; genus Devosia_A. The sequence continues at coordinate 2,990 of JAEZKB010000190.1, read as the reverse complement.
CTCTATCTCTATCCCAATACCATCCAGGTGGTGGTGATCACCGGCCAGGATGTGCAGAACTGGCTTGATCGCTCGGCCGGCATCTTCAACCAGGTGGAGGCCGGCGCCAAGGACGCGCCGCTGATCAACCCGGACTTCCCGTCCTACAATTTCGACGTGATCGACGGCGTGACCTACAAGATCGACATCTCCAAGCCGTCGAAATATGGTCCCAAGGGTGAGGATCTCGGCATCGCCGAGAGCCGCATCGTCGACCTGCAGTATGACGGCAAGCCGATCGATCCGACGCAGAAATTCGTCGTCGCGACGAACAACTACCGCGCCGGCGGCGGCGGCACCTTCCCGGGCATCGGCGCCGACAAGATCGTCTTCAAGGGTCCCGACACCAACCGGGACCTGATCGTGCGCTACATCGTCGAACAGAAGACCATCCAGCCGGCCGCCGACAGCAACTGGTCGCTGGCGCCGATCGGCGCCACGGTCCTGTTCGAAACCGGCCCCAAGGGCGCCGAACACCTGGCTGACGTGACGGCGGTCAAGATCGAAGCCACCGGCGACACCAGCGAAGCCGGCTTCGGCATCTACCGCATCACGCTGTAAGCTCAGGCGGGAGGAGCGATGTGCTCCTCCCGCATCCACACTTTATGCGCTGTCGATTCCGGCGATCAGGGCGCGGCGTTGGAAGTCGCTGCCGATGGCGAAGTGTTCGGTGAGGAGTTTGTCGGCGGCTTCGACGTCGCCCCGCACCAAGGCCGATAGCACCAGTTTGTGGTGGTCAATGAGGTAAGCCTCCATGCCCTCGACATGGCTGATGCGCAGGCGGCGCTGCTTGTGCGACTGCTTCAGGAGATTCGAGATCGCCGCGTAGACGCTCGACAGCGTCGGCGAATGGGCGGCATCGACGATGCGGCGGTGGAAGGCGAAATCCGCCTCGCTGCCGGCCGCAGGATCGCTGACCGTGGCGATGATCTGGCGCATCGCCTCTTCGAGTAACTGGATGTCGCCAGGCGTGGCGCGCTTGCAGGCCAGGCGGATGGCCTGCCGCTCGATGGCAATACGCGCCTCCATGACGTCGTCGACCACTTCGGCGTTCTGCGCCAGCATCAGCGTGAAGAGATCGCCCATTTCGGAGAAGTCGGGCTTGCGCACCACGCTGCCATGGCCGTGGCGGATTTCGATGACCCCCATGGCTGCCAGCGCCCGCAGCACTTCGCGGATTACCGGACGGCTGACGCCCAACCGCACCGCCAGTTCGCGTTCGGCCAAGAGCCGGTCGCCAGCCTTGAGTCTGCCACTGAGAAGTTGCTCGCGCACGAAGCCGAGCACCCGCTCGTAGCCGCTCTGGGCTTCGCCCTGCGTGATCGAAATATCGTCGGCCATGCCCCGTCCAGAACCTGCATTGTCCAACCCCATCGGTAGTTCGACCCTCCACGATTGACAACAACCGGCTTCCGCTCCAAAGTGGTAATACCACGGTATGAACATTGAGCCGGCAGAGCAAGGGAGGCGTTTCGATGGACAAGCAAAAGCGCAAGGAAATCCTGGACACGGTGGCGAAGCTGCGCGTGACCGACATTCGCGACGGCATGGATTGGGTGGGGCTGCATCACGTCGGCACGGTCGATCCGGAGATCCGGCCGCTCTACCGCACCAAGGCGGCGGGCTTTGCGCAGACCTATAAGCACATCCCGACCCAGACGCGGGTGCCCGAGTTGAAGCCCGAGGACTACACCAAGTGGGCCTATGAGTACTGGTACGGTCAGCTCTGGAACATGGGCGACTTCCGCGAGCAGGTCGGCGAAGGCGACTTCCTCGTCATCGATACGATGGGCCAGAAGACCCCCGCCATCGGCTCGATGGACTCGATGGTTTGGGCCGCGCGGGGTGTCAAAGGCGTGCTTACCAATGGTGGCGCCCGCGACACCGACGAACAGCTCTATCAGAAGGCCATGCCCTGCTGGCACCGCTGGGGGGTGCAGCCGATGTACCAGGGTCGCGTCGAATTCGGTGAACCCAACTCCACCGTCGAGATTGGCGGAGCCACCGTGCGCCCGGGCGATCTCGTGGTCGCCGACGGCGACGGCGCCATCGTGGTGCCGCAGGACGTCATCGACGACGTGCTCTACTACGCCAAGCAGGAATCCGAGAACGACCGCTATGACCGCGGCATGCTGTTCGAAGTTCTGGGCATCGAGCCGGACGAGTCGACCAAGTCGATGTTCCCGGACATGCCGCCGCACCCCTACAAGAAGAAGCGCGAGGACTTCATGAAGCGCCTCGGCCGCAAGGGCTGACCGGGTGGCAAGAAGCGCCTGCACCGTCCCCCAGGCGGTGCAGGGAGGCCCTCACTTCGGAGCCGGCCTCCCCTTCGCGGGTCTGCGCTCAGGCGCTTGAAATATCGGCCTGAAATTGCTCTCCTCGGATGCCGCCCCGTCGCGACATCCCCATCAGGACAGCGTCAGACCTATGGCAAGTGACTTCAAATCGCAGCTCCTGCCGCCCCTCGAGGCGGTGGGCATCATCCCCAACGGCCCGAATCCGTGGGACCTTCAGGTCCACAACGAGAAATTCTGGGATCGCCTGCTGGCAGAGGGCTCGCTGGGCCTCGGCGAAAGCTACATGGATGGCTGGTGGGATGTGGCCGACATGGCCGAGTTCTTCAACCGCATCCTGCGCTCCAAGGCGCCGGAAAAGCTCAGGCTCAACGCCAAGGTGATCTGGCAATATACCCAGGCGCGCTTTTTCAACATGCAGAACCTGACGCGCTCCAGGCGCGTCGCGCAGATGCATTACAACCAGACCGAGGCCTACAAGGCTTCGCTCGACAAGCGCATGACCGGCTCGTGCGGCTACTGGCCGGAGGGCGTCACCAATGTCGATCAGGCGCAGGAAGCCAAGCTCGACATGGTGTGCCGGAAGATCGGGCTGAAGCCCGGGCAACTGGTCTGGGACATCGGCTGCGGCTGGGGCGCCTTCATGGGCTTTGCGGC
>JAEZKB010000183.1 GCA_023415605.1 Pseudomonadota bacterium | reverse complement strand
GTCTTGCGACATCCGGCGCCTATGCCTCCAATCGGATGGGGTTCCCCGGTACGCTGAGGCAGAGTGGCTCGCCCCGATCCTGGCCCCCCGGCCGATGCCTATTGTACGACCGTCACAGCACGGCGGTTTTGTGACCAGCACGAAATATCGTTGCAGATGGCCACAGGACGTTCCTTGCCGAACGACTTGGTGGTGATGCGCTGGCCGTTCACGCCCTTGGAAATCAGGTAGTTAACGACGATCGAGCCACGGCGGGCGCCGAGCGCGATATTGTACTCGCGGGTCCCGCGTTCGTCGGCATGGCCTTCGATGAGGATGCGGTAGTTGGTGTAGCGGTTGAGCCAGGCGGCCTGCTTGTCGAGGGTCGCCATCGCAGTCGGCGTCAAGGCCGAAGAGTCGGTCTCGAAGAAGACGCGGTCACCAACGGTGACCAGAAATTCCTGCTGGCTGCCTGGCGCGCCCTGCCCGGGGCCCAGATTGCCGACGCCGGTGGCCGGGTTGCGCGAACATGCCGCCACGGCGACGACGAGAACGACCAGCGCCGCAGCGCGCAGCAGGCCGAAAATGGGCGTTACGGAACGCATCCGGGTAATCTCCTAGAAGACGAATTTGAGAGATGGCTTTTACCGCGCGTTATCTTAAGGCGGGGTTCTCGGATACGGTTAATTCTTTCGCATTCGGGCCGGAATGTGGCGGAAATCCGGGCTTTTTCGTGGTGTTGCCCAAATGCAAGACCAGCGAGCAGCGCCCGGATTCACCTTAACGCGTGGTTACGACCGCAGCGGGGACCAGTTGGGGTCGGAGGCGTAGCCTTCGGACGGAATTTTCTGATTGTTGCGGCCCCAGATGTCGACCGAGTAGAGGCTCGGACCGGCGTCGCCACCCGGATCGGTAAAGTACATGATGACGCGGCCGTTGGGCGCCCAGGTCGGACCCTCGGCATGGAAGGTGGAGACGAGCAGGCGCTCGCCCGAGCCATCAGGCTTCATCGTGCCGATATGGAACTGCCCGCCCGACTGACGGGTGAAGGCGATGAGGTCGCCCTTGGGCGCCCAGACCGGCGTCGAATAGGTGCCCTCGCCATAGGAGATGCGCTGCGCACCGCCGCCGCCAGCGCTCATCATGTAGATTTGCGGCGAGCCGCCGCGGTCGCTTTCGAAGACAATGCGGGAGCCGTCAGGCGAGAAGCTCGGCGAGGTATCGATCGCCGCCGTATCGGTCAATTGCACCGGCTGGCCACCGCTCGCCGACACGGCGTAGAGATTGGTGGCCTGACCATTTGAAACCGAAAAGGCCACCGTGCCGCCATCGGGAGAGAAGCGCGGCGAGAACGACATCGGCGCGCCCTGGATCAGCTTGCTGGCGCCACCGCCGAGCGGCGAGATGAACACCTGCGGGTTGCCGTCTTCGTAGCTGGTGAAGGCGACGCTGTTATAGTTCGGCGACAGGCGCGGATTGAGGGCCAAGGCATTGCCATTGGTCAGGTACTGCACGTTGGCGCCGTCCTGATCCATGATGGCGAGGCGCTTGACGCGGTTGGCCTTGGGGCCGCTCTCGGCGACATAGAGCACCTGGGTGTCGAAATAGCCGGTCTCGCCGGCCAGCGCCGCGTAGATCGAGTCCGAGACGATGTGGCCGATGCGGCGATAGCTCTGCGGATCGGTGGCATGCGCCTTGCCGACCACCTGCTGCGCCGCTTGCGTGTCCCAGACGCGGACCTGGGCATTGACCTGCCCGCCGCGTTCGACCGACCCCATCACCAGCGCATCGACATTGATCGCGCGCCAGGAGGCGAAGTCCGGTTCGTTGGTGACGTCGCCGACACGGATCGGCAGGCTCGCCGGATCGAGCGGCGCGAAGATGCCCGAGCGGCTCAGATTGTTGCGGACGATATCGGCGATTTCCTTGCCGAAAGCCGGATCCGACGAGGCGAAGTCGGGAATGGCGATCGGCAGCGGCGTGAAATTGCCGCCGGTCACCACGATCTCGACAAGGGCCGAGGCCGGGCTGGTCAATGCGAAGGCCCCGCCGGCGAGGCCGAGTTTGAGCGCGTTGCGCCGGGTGATCAGGTTCATCTTCGTCTCCATTCGTCGGTCTTCTGACCGAAGCTCTAAAATTCGCGAGCCCGGAACTGCGCCCGGACGTCTTCATTGGCAACCACCGCATAGGGGCCGCAGCGCATCACCGCGCGCGACACCGCACGGGCGTAAGTATCGTCGGAAGATTGTAGCAATTGCGGCTGTCCGGTCACATTGCCCGAACCATCGACGGAAAACTGCAATTCGGCCGTGGCGTTGTTCTCTTCGGCGCCCGGGGGCATGTTGATGCAGCCGCGGATCTGCGCCACGAGGCCGTCGATCTGCGACTGGCTGAGCCGCGCCGAGCGGCCGGTCTCCTTGCCCAGCGTCGCCTGCCCGCCCTCACCTGTGGTGGCGCCACGGGTTTCCTCGGTGTTGATGATGTTCGCCACCTGATCGGCGATCTTGTCGGCTTCGGACTGCGCCTTGGCCTGCTCGATCCGCTTCTGTTCCTCGGCGGCCTTCTTGCGGGCCTCTTCCTCTTTCTTCTTTTTCTCGTCCTCAGCCTGCTTCTTGTCGTCGGCGGCTTTCTGCTTGGCTTCTTCCTGCAGCTTCTTGAACTCGGCGCGCTTCTGATCGATGGCGGCGGTGCGGACGCGCGGCGTTGGCGCGACATTGGTCGGCTCGGAGGTCGGCTCGGGCGTGGCGACGGGAGCCGGTTCCGGCTCCGGCTCGGGGGCCGGTTCGGGCTCGGGTTCGGGCTGGGCGATGGGCGGCGCCGCTTCCTCGGGCACCGGATCGGGCTCAGGC
>JAEZKB010000076.1 GCA_023415605.1 Pseudomonadota bacterium | reverse complement strand
GATCTTGCCGGTTTCGAGGGTGAGCGGCTGGCCGCCCCAGTTGATCTCGACTTTGTGGTGATCGAAATTAATGGGCATTGCTTGTCTTTCCATTCTGCCGGATAGGCGGAAACGCGGGGCGTAGGGGGCCCGCGAACCTATCCGCTGTGCCAGCTCGGCCCCGCACCCCATGTGCGTTTGGCCGGCCCAAAATCGGCACGGTTTCCGCCGGCGACTTGCTTGTCAGGCAAGGCGGAACATGGACAAGACGATGAGCCGCTCAGGTCTCTGGAGAGGAGCGCCGCCGTTGGCGCCGTGAGCGGCTGATGATCTCGCCATGCTCCGCGTAGAATAGCCGGTCTACGCTCATTCGCCCGGTGAGCCCGGGCTGGCTCGCGAGGCGTACCTCGCAAGCCGGGCCGTTGATCGAGGGTTAGCGGCGGATGCCGAGGCGCTCGATCAGGGTCTTGTAGCGCGCCTCGTCGATCTTCTTGACGTAGTCGAGAAGCGAACGACGGGTCGACACCATCTTCAGCAGGCCACGGCGGGAATGGTTATCCTTCTTGTGGCCCTTGAAGTGTTCGGTGAGGTTGGCAATGCGTTCCGAGAGGATCGCGACCTGCACTTCCGGCGAGCCGGTGTCGTTGGCCTTGGTCGCATATTCCTTGATCAGAGCGGCTTTGCGCTCAGCAGTAATCGACATCGGACAGTCCTTTCAAAAGAGGATGTGTGGGACGCTCGCGCCCGGGATGTCGTCCAGACGGAGCCGCGAACAAGCTGCGGCCGGGCAAAACCCGGGCCGTTGCTTGCGCGCCCATATAGGGGAAGTTCCCGGTAAGTTCCAGCTATTTTTCCGCCGGGGCCGCGGCGGTGGGCGGCTCGAGCTCGGTCTCGCCATGCGGATCGCGCGCCGGATCGAGCGCCTCGGCCGGGATCGAAAAGCTCCACTCGATGCCGTCTTCATGAAGCGTCCGAGACACATCGGCGCCCAGCGCCCGCCCCACCATGTTCTCGAGCACGGTGGTGCCGAAGCCCTTGCGCTCGGTCCGCGGCGGCAGGCTCGGCACCAGTTCGCGCCACAGGAACTGCACCCGATCCGGCGTCCGCGTCCACGTCACCCGGAGCGTACCGGCATCGGTGGCGAAGGCGCCGTACTTGACCGCGTTGGTGGCGAGTTCGTGCGCCGCCATGCCGATGATCTGCGCCGACTGCATGTTGAGGCGCATCGGTGCCCCTATGAGCTTGACCCGCTTGCCATCGACCGGCGCGAAGGGCTCGATCTGCCGCGTCATCAGCTCCTCCAGGTCGACGCCCACCGCGCCGTTGGCGAGCAGCAGGTCGGTCGAGCGGGCGAGCCCGAAGATGCGCTTTTCGAAGCTCTGCACGAACTCGGGCACCGAGTCCGCCCCCTTGGCCGTCTGCTTGGCCATGGCGGCAATCACCGTCATCTGGTTCTTGGATCGATGCGCCAGTTCCCGCATCAGGAAACGGACCTCGTGTTCAGCCGCCCGCCGCTTGCGCGACGCTTCCGAGAGAGCCGCCGAGATATTGGCGATCTCGGAGATCGGATAGTCCCGGGCGGGTACGGTCTCGCCAGCGCCCACCAGTTCGGCATCGTCCTCGAGCCGGTGCACCGAGCGGCCGATCTGGAGGCTGACCCAATAGATGACGAGGATCACCAGCGCAGCGAGCAGCAGTCCACCCACCAGCAGCGACCAGAACGCATCGGCGAGCGGCCGGGCGACGACATCGCGCGGCGCCCAGGCGACCAGCGTCCAGCCGGTGAGCACCGAGCGCTGCACCGCCGCCACCATTTGTCCGCTGCTGGTCGAAATCGCGTTCCAGCCCGGTGCGGCGCTGAGCGAATCCGTGTTGAGCAGGGTGAAGAAATCGCCGGTGCGGTTGGCTTCCGCCGATCCGGCGATGACCCTGCCGCCGCCATCGATCAGCGCCACGCTCCAGCCGTCGGGCAGCTTGTCGGCCAACAGCGTCGCCGCCAATGTTTCGGCATCGCGGGAAATCCCCAAGACCATCGGCGGGCTGCCATCGTCCAGGAAGATCGGCTGCATGATGTTGAAGACAAAGCGTTGTGACGCTGGGCTCAGCACCAGGTTCGAGACGATGACGCTGCGCGACTCCACCGAACGGCGGGCCGTTTCCGGATCGGAACTGGCCTGCGGCCGTTCCGGATAATCCATCCGGGTGGTCATCAACGGGACCATGTTTTCGTCGAGCACGTAAGCCGCGGCGCCGGTGCCCAGCAGGCCCGCCCGCGCCCGGGCATGGAAGGCAGCAATGTCGCGCTCGAGCAGCGCCGGCGTCGTCGCCAGCACCCTCAGGGTGGTGATGTTGGCCGTGAGTTCGCGCTCCACCGCCTGCACGATCGACCGCGAGGTGCCGGTGATCAGCGTTTCGACGACCCGCTCCTGCGCCTCGTTATTGCGCTGCAGCAGCACGGCCGAGAAGACAAAGGCCGGCACCAGGGCGACGAGGGCGAGGATGAAGAGATAGAGCGCAATCGGGCGCGGCCGCGGGGTTCGAGGCGCTGCTTCTTCCGCCGCAGTTTTTGCGGCACCTGCGACTTCAGCCATGGATCCCCTGGTGCGAAGCACCCCGACGCACACGAATACTCCCCGCGACGATAGCCGCAGGGCCGGAAGCGTTCAAACGATCCTGGAGGCAAAAGGTTCCCAACAAAAATATCAATGAAAACTCAAAGGATAACGCGGTCCGGCTTGAACTGCCCTGCCTCGACCTTGCCCAGTGCCAGTGCCTTACCGGCAAAGCTGGCCCAGGCCGCTTCCAGCCACAGTGGCGCATTGGCACCGGTCAACAACACTGCATTGCCGTGCCGGATGGCATTGGCCTGGGTCGGGTCCATCCTGAGCTCGGGAAGTTGGCTCAGTCCTGCCGCCACCGGCAGCAGCAGCTGGTCGATATGCGTGGCTGCTTCCAACGCCTCGATGGTCACCGCCCGCGCATCGCTGAACGGCCCGACGGCGGCGCGGTGCAGACGCCCCACATGTCCATGGGTGCCAAGCGCCTCTGCGAGATCGCGCGCCAGCGCCCGCACGTAAGTGCCCTTCTCGCAGGTCATCTCGAAATCCGAGCTCTTGTCGCCATGGACGAGAAGTTTGAGGCTTTCGATGAAGACCGGCCGCGCTTCGAGTTCCACGGCCTCGCCGGCCCGCGCCAGGTCATAGGCCCGCTCGCCATTGACCTTGATCGCCGAAAACGCCGGCGGCGTCTGCATGATCTCCCCGGTGAACTGATGCAGAGCCGCCTGGACGTCGGTTTCCACCGGCCGCACGTCCGAGGTGGCGACCACTTCGCCTTCGGCATCGTCAGTGGTGGTCGAGGTGCCCCAGAGAATGGAGAAGTGATAGACCTTCTTGCCGTCCTGCACTGCCGGAACGGTCTTGGTCGCCTCCCCCAGCGCAATCGGCAGGATGCCGGTGGCCAGCGGGTCCAGCGTGCCAGCATGCCCAGCCTTCTTAGCCCCGAACAGCCAGCGCACCTTGCCCACCGCCTGGGTCGAGGTCATGTCGTATGGCTTGTCCAGGACGAGCCATCCGGACACATCCCGCTTCTGCTTCTTTTCGGTCAATCTTGATCTCGCGTTGATCCTCTCCCGTTCAGGGGGAGGTAACCAGCCGCAGGCTGGTGGAGGGGCGCATGCCGGCTGGCAGCGCCCTTACTTCTCGTCGTCTTCGTCGTCGGGATGCAGGTCGCGCTGCACCCGGTCTGAGCGCAGCAGCGCATCGATGCGACCGAACTCGTCGAACGTGGTGTCGACGAAGAAGCGCACTTCGGGGGCAAACTTGAGGTCCAGTTCCGGCGCAATCCGGCCACGGATGAACTTCCGGTGCCGGTTCAGCGCCTCGACGATCTCCTCGGCCCGCTGGCCGCCGAGCGGCATCACATAGGCATTGGCAAGCTTGAGGTCCGGCGTCATCCGCACTTCCGGCACGGTGATGACCGCACCGTCCAGCGCCTCATCCTCGATGTCGCCGCGCGAAAACACATTCGCCAGCGCGTGGCGCACCAGCTCGCCCACGCGCAACATGCGCTGCGAAGGCCCGGTGGGCTTGTGGTTGTCTCGTTTCATGCGCCCGAGTTAGGCGCTCGGGGCCCTCCCGTCAACTTTACCCGCTGCCGCTGTCGAATTCGTCGCTGCTGACACGTCATGACAGCAGGGTCATGCAGAGTGCCCCTCACCACCCCGAGGACCCTCATGCCC